>NZ_JBEIAB010000020.1:0-84965 GCF_040240345.1 Brenneria sp. g21c3
AGTAACTGTTCATTCGTAATGAATTTACTGCTAGTCACTCTTCAAGACTTTTTTATATCGTCAGCCGATAGGTCTTGTGAGTGCCCACACAGATTGTCTGATTAAATTGTTAAAGAGCAGTGCCACGATATCCCGTGGCGCGGGCCGCATATATTATGCAATTCCGCTGTGAAGTCAAGTGATTATTGCCTGACTTCTTACTGTCGTCACAACCGCGTAATCGCCGTTGCCGTGTCAGTGGGAGCGCATTATAGGGACTTCCCGCCGGCTTACAAGCGCTAAATGCAAAAAAATCATCAAGCGCTTATTATTTACCCATAAGGCTATTAAAGCGGTAGTTTTTCCAGCGATGCAAAGCCATAACGCTGTAATACCGGCCAAAGCGTAGCCACTTTAGGCGTGATCGCCAGACAATAAACCAGATTCTTTTCCGCTGAAACCGGCGCCTGCTCAAGATTGGCGATCAGCCACGCCGTTCTTCTGGCAATGGCCGACCCCGAATCCACCAAACGAGTACCGTTTGGCAACGCTAAATGCAGCTCCTCCGACAATAACGGAAAATGCGTACATCCGAGTACGACGGTATCTGGCGGTTCCGGCAGTCGTAGCCACGGGCGCAAGATTTTTTGCAGGTCTTTCGTGGCGATACTGTTTCCCTGAAGTTTGGCTTCCGCCAACTCTACCAATTCAGCAGATCCCAACGACAATATCCGGCAGTCATTGGCAAAGCGGGCGATAAGCTCATGCGTATAGGGCCGCTGTACGGTCGCGCGCGTGGCCAACAAGCCGACAACTCCATTACGCGTCAGCTTGGCGGCAGGCTTAACCGCAGGCACAACGCCGACCACCGGAAAAGCGAAACGCTCGCGCAAAGCGGGAAGAGAGATGGTGCTGGCGGTATTGCAGGCAATCACCACCAGCGCCAGCCGGTGACGTTGCTGAATCGCCGTAACAACGTTAAGGACGCGATCGATAATAAACTGCTGCGGCTTTTCGCCATAAGGAAATGCTTCATTATCGAAAGCATAGATATAGTGCAGATCCGGCAATAGCTGCCGGATCTCATCATAAACAGACAACCCGCCTACGCCGGAATCAAACACCAGCACGGTAGGTCGGGCTGGCAGGTCAGAAGGTATAGCTTCCGGTGAGATAGTATTCTCGCCCTGCCGTACGGTAGCCATATGCCGTCTCGTAATCTTTATCAAACAGGTTGGCGATTCTACCACGAACGGTTAACTGCGGGGTGACGGGATATGAAGCGGCGAGATCGACCGTGCTGTAGCTGGGCAGACGGCTATTGCCCGTGTCGAACCGTTTGCCGCTATATTGGTAAATCATATCAACATCGACATCATAAACATTCCATCCAAGCTGATACTTAGCTTTCTGTTTGGCTCGCCGCACCAGCACCTCGTTGGTTTTGGCGTTGCGCGGGTCAAGGTATTCCAGCGTTAATTCATGTTCCAGTGGCCCAGTGACAAAAGTCCCCGTCCATTCAACGCCTTTGATTTTTGCTTTACCAATATTGTAATAACTGTTGTTTGAAAAATTAATCAGGTTATCAATTTCATTACGATATGCAGATAACCGCCAGGAAAGCGGCCCCGTTAATCCCTCAATGCCGCCCTCCCACTGCTGTGATTCTTCAGGTTTCAAGTCAGCATTTCCTGAATAATAAGTAGAGGCGGCATAAAGCTGTCCCAGAGTGGGCGCCTTGAAGGCCGTCGCATAGGATCCGATCAAACGATAACCATCAATAAACTCCCAGCCAGCGCTGGCTTGCCAGGTCGTATGCCATCCAAACTGCGAGTTGTTATCGCTACGGACTGCGCCTTCTACAATGACAGACTTAATCTGCTGTTGAGACGTTAAGTAAAGGCCCGTATTGCGTATATCCTTGCTTTGAGAAATAGAGGCGGTGCCGGGCTCAATCGATTGCTTCATCCAGTCGACGCCGGTACTGAGATTTCCCGTTCCGACAGCAAACGTATTTCCCCACTGCACGTTGTACTGATCGGAATCATCCAGCGTGGCTGACGCCGAATACGGCCCATAGGCGGGGTCATAATTATAATCTTTGCTTCGACTGTAACTGGCGGTTAGCTGCGAGGCGTAAATCCCTTCATGAAAACGCAGGCCGGTGTAATAACTACGACCATAAACTTGACGCGTATCCGCAACCACGCCTGGGTGACTCCAGTCACTATAACCATCGTAGTCGCTACGATTGTCAAAGCCGTATACGCGGGCGAAGCCGCCCAGTTGCTCACTAAATTGGTGAGCAATATCCAGCCAGAGCGATTTACTCATAAAACCATCGGTATCTGGCTGGCGAGCGGTGGAGCCCGACGGCAAGCCGGCAACCACATCGAAACCTTTGGTATAGGTGTAATTGCCTGCTGCCGTAATGACCGTGTTCTGCCCCAGCGTCTGTTGCGTCGCGCCGTCATAAGATTGATATCCATGGGATCCTATGCCGGCGGAAATCGTCGAGCCTGCCTTATCACGGCTTGTGATGATATTGATGACGCCGCCGATGGCGTCTGAGCCATAAACTGCGGAGCGCGCTCCACGGATATATTCAACGCGCTGCACAAGGGAAATGGGGATCTGGTTCAGATCTGAAGTACCGGATACGCCTGCTTGATTAAGACGGACGCCGTCAATCAACACCAGTACATGGCTTGAATTGGTTCCGCGGATAAAGGTTGAACTTGACTGCCCTATGCCCCCATTTTGCACAATATCCACGCCCGGCAACCGACGCATGGCTTCTAATACATTTTTCGCCTGCCAACGGTCGATATCATCACGGGTAACGATATCGATGGGGGCGAGAACGGAGGAAACGGGTTGAGGGAACCGGCTCGCCGTAACGACCAGCTCATCGGTATTCTTTTGCGGTGAAGCACTGTCTTGCGCCCAGGCGGAAAAAGCTGTGACAGGGAGCGCTGCCAGCAGCAAGGTTTTATTAAACATGAGTCGAGCATCCAAAATCATATATCAGGATGCCGCATTACCACGATAAATAGCACGCGATCGTGGTTACTGCGACGTATACCGGCAGGTCTTCGGGCTTGGGGCCGTCGCTACGTCTCTGACGGTTGGTCACAACCATTCGTAGCAACACAGAGCGATGACTTCCCATCTTTAACAAGACAGTGTCTGCATCATGCTATCGCTCGGACTTCCCTTACCGCTGCGCGTCAGCTCCAGATTCACACTGGATTCCCTTTTAACTTGTAATAAAAGGCCGAATTTTCATGCTACGATCGCGCTATCCGGAGGTCTAGTCTCTTATTTCATTACAGAGTAATAACATTACGAAACTGGACTTCCCAGCCGGATCGCCTGGATTTTCCGGCTAACAAAGCCCTTTTTGATGCCATTCAGATGAGAAAACCATGACGCCAGAGAACCTGCCCGTTGAACAATACGACAACCAACTAGCACAGAAAACAGAACGTCTTAGCAACATGATGGCATCATTCAATGCGCCAAAACCCGCGGTATTTCGTTCTCCCGCCAGCCACTATCGCATGCGCGCCGAGTTTCGCGTCTGGCATGACGACGACGACCTTTACCACATCATGTTTGATCAACAGACCAAGCAGCGTATTCGCGTCGATAGCTTTCCGGCCGCCAGTGAGTTAATAAACCAACTGATGCCAGTGCTGATTGCCGCCCTGCGCCCCAACCCCGTTTTGCGGCGCAAATTGTTCCAGATTGACTACCTTTCCACACTGAGCGGCGAGATAGTGGTTTCCCTGTTGTATCACCGGGCATTGGATGATGAATGGCGACAGCATGCCATTACGCTGCGGGACGCATTGCGCGCGCAGGGTTTCCAGATCCAACTGATTGGCCGGGCGACCAAAACCAAGATTTGCCTGGATCGGGATTATGTTGACGAGCGTCTGCCCATCGCCGGCCGCGAGATGATTTATCGGCAGGTGGAAAACAGCTTCACCCAACCCAACGCCACCATGAACATTCAGATGCTGGAATGGGCGCTGGACGCAACGCAAGATGCAACCGGGGATTTGCTGGAGCTGTACTGCGGCAATGGGAATTTTTCGCTGGCGCTGGCGCGCAATTTTGACCGCGTGCTGGCGACCGAAATCGCCAAGCCGTCCGTCGCGGCCGCGCAATATAATATTGCCGCCAATCACATTGATAACGTGCAGATTATTCGCATGTCGGCGGAAGAGTTCACCCAGGCCATGAACGGCGTTCGTCAGTTTAAGCGATTACAAGGCATTGA
Source organism: Brenneria sp. g21c3 (assembly GCF_040240345.1). Classification (NCBI taxonomy): domain Bacteria; kingdom Pseudomonadati; phylum Pseudomonadota; class Gammaproteobacteria; order Enterobacterales; family Pectobacteriaceae; genus Brenneria; species Brenneria sp. g21c3. Next base: position 4,268 of record NZ_JBEIAB010000020.1, read on the forward strand.
GTTAACGGATTATCGCTGCGAAACCATTTTCGTCGATCCGCCGCGTAGCGGGCTGGATCCGGAAACGCTTAACATGGTGCAGGCTTATCCGCGCATTCTTTACATTTCCTGCAACCCGGAAACGTTGTGCCATAACCTGCAAACGCTGACGAAAACCCATCGCATAAGCCGACTGGCGCTGTTCGACCAGTTTCCTTACACCCACCACATGGAATGCGGCGTACTGTTGGAGAAACAGCCGTAAGCGCATGCTCCGGCAGGCTTAACCGCCTGCCTGCGTCTCATACTTCCGAGGTATCGCCCTCATTGGCCGATGCCCGGGATTTCAGCTTGAAGCCAATCCACAACACCAGCGCCACGCAAAGAATCGAAGGAATGAAATTTGAGCCAATGGCAGGGTATTCAACCCGAACGATGGCGCTGTAAAGCAACAATCCCAGCAGGAAGCTGGCGGCCACCAGCAACGGCGCGCTTTCAGACATGCTGTGGTTCATATAACGCTGATGCAGGCAATATATGGATAACACCAGCGCAATCAGAGGAAATATCGAAAACGGAACCAGTGCGCTGAATAACGCCGAAAATGAACCGTTAACGGATAAACCTGCGACCAACGCCAAAATCAGCGTTCCTTTTTGTCGATAATGATACTGGGATTGTTCTGTCATAGCTTTTCTCTTCTCGTGCCTGTGATTTACGACGTGCTTGCTCCACTATCCTGTTCTCTCCGGTACCAGTAATAAGCGCCTTTGGAAATCATGCGCAGTTGCAATACCAGCCGCTCTTCCAGTTGCTTGCGCTGTTCCAGACCGACATCCAACGCTTCCGCGCCGGCGCTGAAAACAATAGTGACCATCGCTTCCGACTGCGCCTCCGCAAAGCTGCGTGGAATATGATTTTCGACCTCCAGATAGTCGGCCAGTTCAGCAATGAAATGCTGAATCTCACGCGCGACAGCCGCACGAAACGCGGCGGAAGTCCCTGAACGTTCACGCAATAACAGTCGAAAGGCATTAGGGTTGTTGCCGATGAATTCCATAAAGGTCGAGACAGACGTTTTGATCACGCTGCCGCTTTTGGCAATCCGCTGGCGCGCCTGGCGCATCAACTGACGCAACATCAGCCCGCTTTCATCGACCATCGTCAGCCCAAGTTCGTCCACATCACGAAAGTGGCGATAGAAAGACGTCGGCGCGATACCGGCCTCACGCGCGACCTCACGCAAACTCAGGCTGGCAAAGCTGCGCTCCGCGCTCAATTGGCTGAATGCCGCCTCAATGAGGGAACGACGCGTCCGTTCTTTTTGTTGTGCTCTGACACCCATTATCCTGCCCAAATCATCCGTTTCCTTGCCAAAAAATCACTATAGCAAACTTTATTGTCAGCATACTGAGACAAAGTTTGTCATATTAAAAATGTGATCATAGGTTTCCATCACCAACATAAGAATTATTGGGTTCCGCCCCGGCGGATGTTACAATCACGTTATTGTTTTGTATAGAACAGGTTACCCTACAATGACCATACCAAAACAGTTCGATTATGACGCCATCGTTATCGGTTCCGGCCCCGGCGGTGAAGGCGCCGCCATGGGATTAGCCAAACAAGGGGCGAAAATTGCGGTGATTGAGCGGCATTACAATGTCGGCGGCGGTTGCACCCATTGGGGAACCATCCCCTCGAAGGCGCTTCGCCATGCCGTCAGCCGTATTATCGAGTTTAACCAGAACCCGCTCTACAGCGACAACGCGCGCATCATCAGCTCTTCTTTCTCCGATATTCTGCGCCACGCCGACAGCGTTATCGGCCAGCAAACCCAAATGCGCCAGGGTTTTTATGAACGTAACCAATGCGCTCTGCTCTCTGGCGAAGCCCGTTTTATTGATGAACATACCCTTGCCGTTCACTATCCGGACAACACTCACGACACGCTGACGGCGGCCAATATCATCATCGCCACAGGCTCTCGGCCCTATCGCCCCGGCGAAGTCGATTTCAGCCACTCCCGGATCTACGACAGCGATTCCATTTTGCAGCTCGACCACGAACCACGGCACGTCATTATTTATGGCGCGGGCGTGATTGGTTGTGAATACGCGTCGATCTTTCGCGGCCTCAACGTCAAGGTCGATCTCATAAACACCCGCGATCGCCTGCTGGCCTTCCTCGATCAGGAGATGTCGGACGCGCTCTCTTACCACTTCTGGAACAATGGCGTGGTGATCCGTCATAACGAAGAGTTCGACAGTATTGAAGGGGTGGAGGATGGCGTTATCGTTAATCTCAAGTCCGGCAAAAAAATGAAGGCGGATTGCCTGCTGTACGCCAACGGACGCACCGGCAACACGGAAACGCTCGGTTTGGAAAATATCGGCCTAAGCACCGACAGTCGCGGGCAGATAAAAGTCAACAGCCTGTACCAGACCGGACTGGCGCATATTTACGCCGTCGGCGACGTCATCGGTTATCCCAGTCTGGCCTCCGCCGCCTACGACCAGGGGCGTCTTGCCGCGCAGGCGATCGTCAAAGGGGATGCCGCCGCCCATCTGATTGAGGATATTCCCACTGGGATTTACACCATTCCTGAAATCAGTTCCGTGGGGAAAACCGAACAGCAGCTCACGGCGATGAAGGTTCCCTATGAGGTAGGCCGCGCGCAGTTCAAACATCTGGCGCGCGCGCAGATTGTCGGTATGAACGTGGGCAGTCTGAAGATCCTATTCCACCGCGAAACGAAACAGATACTGGGGATTCATTGTTTCGGCGAGCGGGCGGCGGAGATTATTCATATCGGCCAGGCGATTATGGAACAAAAGGGTGAAGGCAATACTATCGAATACTTCGTTAATACCACCTTCAATTACCCGACCATGGCGGAAGCCTATCGGGTTGCGGCGCTGAATGGACTAAACCGCCTGTTTTGACGCGTTTTCCATGTAGCCCTGCATATGCTCGCGGATGGTGTCGGCCAGTTGCTCATAGCGTCCGCGCAGCGGCGAGCCGGGGCGATAGACCAGCGCAATGGTGCGTTTCGGCTCGGGTTTATGACACGGCAAATAGCACACGCCATCCCGTTCGCGTTCATGAGGCACCGCCAGCGACGGCAACAGCGTAATGCCGCTGCCCGCCGCCACCATATTTCGCAGCGTTTCCAGACTGGTGGCGCGGAAATGCGTATCTTCGTCCGCGCCGGCCTGGAAACAGAATCCCATCGCCTGATCGCGCAGACAATGCCCATCTTCCAGCATCAGTAATTTTTCGCCGGCCAGGTCGGCCATCGCCACGCGTTCCCGGTTTGCCCAGGGGTGATCCTGATAAATCGCCAGTTTCATCGGTTCATCGAACAAAGGCACTTCAATAAAGGCTTCAGACTCCTTCACCAGAGCCAGGATAGCGCAATCGAGCTTACCGCTGTCCAACTGGGCCAGAAGCTGATGGGTTTGCGCCTCATGCAGGTACATTTCAAGTTTGGGGAATGTGCGGTGCAGCATCGGAATGATCTGCGGCAACAGGTAGGGGCCGACGGTCGGGATCAAGCCGATATGCAACGGCCCTGACATCGTTTCACCCTGCTGACTGGCCATCTCTTTCAATACTTTAACTTCGCGTAATACCGTGCGCGCCTGTTCAACCAGCAATAAACCCGCCTGGGTAAACAATACTTTTCTACTGGTCCTTTCCAGCAACATCACGCCCAACTCATCCTCCAGCTTACGGATTTGTCCGCTGAGCGTCGGCTGACTAACGTGGCAAGAGTCTGCGGCACGCCGAAAATGACGATGTTCTGCTAGCGCCACCAGATACTCTAAATCCCGAATATTCATTTATTATTCTCCTTATCATGATAGCAATTAACGATAGAAAGATTAGCAACAGATGGTTTTCCCTATCAATATTCAAATGAATCATGCTTTCCATCGAAGCGTATCAGTTTATTTTTACCCAGATAACACCACACTTTTACTCTTAATCAGTCGGCTTGATGCCGCCCAGCCGGAAAGGTAAGCAAAATCCACAGATGACTTCCCCATACGCGCAAGGACGACCAACGAATTGGGGTTACGACAAACGCGTTGTTCAATGATAAAACGGCCATTACTTTTTCTTCACCAGAGGCTTTTAGCGGCCAGATCCTCCGGCCATCTGCCACGCTATAACGAGTTAGCGGGCGTATTCAAGCAATTTGGCACTAATCGCATTTTGTGTACTGCTATTAACGACACATTTAAGGCGGATGTTTAAGGAATTTTTTATAACAAGGAAAATATCGCAATTAACCACAATAAAAGAGGATAATTAAATAATTGTTGGGAAATATCGGTGTATAAAACTGAATGGCATCATTTTTTAAGAATAAGAAAACAAACCGCCGCAAAGATTTTTGCAGAGAGATAACCACAAAAAAACCCTGCGCCGGCAGGGTTTTAAAGTTAATAACGACGTTTTGCACATTTCCAACGTTTTGTCGCAGCATCTCTTCGTTCAGCCGACCGCCGGGCGTACCCCCAGCGTATGGCAAATCGCATAGCTCAATTCGGCGCGATTGAGGGTGTAAAAATGAAAATCCTTTACGCCTTCGCGGCTCAGAATTTTCACCATATCCATGGCAATAGACGCCCCGACCATTTTGCGGGTTTCAGGGTCGTTATCCAGCCCCTCAAACATCGACGTCATCCAGTTCGGTACGCGTACATTGGTCATAGTGGCGAAACGCTGTAGCTGCTTGAAGTTGGAAACCGGCAGAATTCCGGGTACGATCTCAACATCAATACCGGTGGACACGCAGCGATCGCGGAAGCGAAGATAGCTCTCCACATCAAAAAAGAACTGGGTGATCGCCCGATTGGCGCCGGCGTCAATCTTACGCTTCAGATTAATCAGGTCCGCCTGAGCGCTTTTGGCTTCGGGATGAACTTCCGGATAGGCGGCGACGGAAATATCAAAATCACCCACGTCTTTCAGCAACGCGACCAGATCGGCGGCATACATTTCCGGTTTGCCGCCGCCAGGGGGCAAATCACCACGCAATGCCACAATGTGGCGAATACCGCTTTGCCAGTAATCCTGCGCGATCTCGCGTAAATGTTCATGAGAGGCGTCGATGCAGGTAAGGTGCGGCGCCGCTTCCAACCCGGTGCGTTCTTTAATGGTTTTGATGATGCTATGGGTTCGGTCGCGTTCACCCGAATTGGCGCCGTAGGTCACGGAAACAAACTTCGGCTTAAGGCTGCTCAGCCGGTCAATGGAGTTCCAGAGCGTTTCTTCCATCTCGCTGGTGCGCGGAGGGAAAAATTCAAATGACACATTAATCTGTCCCTGCAATTCCGCCAGACTCTGATTCAGCGCTTCCCGCTGATTTGCGTGAAAAAAACTCATACCTGCCTATCCTATTAACCAGTGCTATTGTTATCGTTCTCATAACCGTCTATACGTTTAGACGTCTATATAAAAAATGACGCAATCCACCCAAAGAGTCAATCTTTTTACCCGCCAGCATGCTGATGATTATTCATCGTATATGAAAAAAGCTCATCATCGTCGATGAACGGCGTATGCGCTGATGGAAACCGACTTGCAAGGCAGAGCGGACGAAAACAGATGAACGCGGAGCAATGTGAAGCTGAGTAACGCAAGCTATCGTGTGCGCCGACAACTGCGCGCACGATTTGCCAAAACGACGGTTAAGAATCGCTATTTTTCGATCAAAGCAGCTGCGCCAGGCGGTTCAAATCCGACTGAATCGCGCCGGCTGTGACATCCCGTCCGGCGCCCGGACCACGGATCACCAATGAGTTATCCCGATACCAGCGGCTTTCAATCGAAAACACATTGTCGCCCGGCAACAGGGAAGCCAGCGGATGATCGGGCCTGACCGCCTCGACGCCAACGCGAGCCTTGCCATTGGCGTCAAAGCGCGCGACATGGCGCAGAACCATGCCCATCTCCTGAGCCGCCTCCAGCCGCTGCAACATCTGCTCGTTCAGCGATTCCCCATTCTCAAAGAACTGATCGACGGAACCTTCCTCGCAACCCGCCGGCACCAGCGATTCAACCCGTACCTGACTGGGCTCAATCTCATATCCCGCCTCACGCGCCAGGATCACCAGCTTACGCATCACATCCTGCCCCGAGAGGTCAACGCGCGGATCCGGCTCCGTCAGTCCCTGCTGACAAGCCTGATCCACCAGATCCATAAAAGGCACTGAACCATCGAATTGCAGAAACAGCCACGACAGCGTTCCCGAAAAAATACCGCTGATCGCCAGAATGCTGTCGCCGCTTTCCCTCAGGTCGCGCACGGCGAAGTTCACCGGCAACCCCGCCCCGACCGTGGCGTTGTATAGCCAATGACGATCGGTTTTGGCAAAAGCGTCGCGAATCTGACGGTAATTATTACCGCCGGACGCCCCTGCCAGCTTGTTCGCGCTGATCACATGAAAACCGTAGCTGGCGAAATCGAGATACAAATCCGCCACGGATTCGCTGGCCGTCACATCCAGTACGACTAAATCATCATAGGGGTGCGCGCGCATCCACAGAAACAGGTCTTCGCCATCACGCTCCTGCGCTTCACTGTCGAAAAACGCCAACACCCGGCTGACGTCCAGTCCGTCATAGTTCAGCAAGCTTCGGGTACTGTCCACCACGCCGGCGAGTACAAACTCAAACCCGGTACGGGCGGAAAGGTGCGACTGTTCGCGGGCGAACAGCTCCAGCCAGCGAGAACCGATGTTTCCCTTGCCGAACAGCACCAGACCGATGCGTTTTTCCGCGCGGAACAACGAGTGATGCAGCCCGCGAACCAGATGTTCCGTCGGCCCGACGCGCAGCACCGCCACCAGGCTGATGCCGTCTTCCGATTGCCAGATAAACTCTGTCGGCTGATCTTTCAACTGTTGGTAAAAACGGTGGCTATGCAAAGGATTATTGCAAACGCCGGCCCCCACCATCGCCACCAGCGCCAGACCGTCACGCTGGGTCAGCTGTGCCGATAACCCGGCCTGACTCAGTCGTTGCCAGGCGCTGTCGACCACTTCCGTGGTGTAACACAGTTGCAGTAGGTTACGGTCGTGATGAATTCCCGTCGCCAGCGGTTTAATCTGCGAACGATTCAGTAACTGCTCGACGTCTTTTTGCATCTGTGGGAAATCCTGTCCCGCGGCCGCCTGAATTTCAATCAGACAAACATCGTCATGGCTGGTGACGATTTTGGCGCCGGTACCCGACGCCAGTACGCGTTCAATACGCGTAGAACCTTGCTCGGGCTGGTAGCTGCAACGCAGTTGCAAATCAATATCGCTGCCGGATACCGGTTGCAATGTCCGGGTATGCAGCACTGGCGCAGCCAGGCGCGCCAGTTCGCTGGCTTCATCCAGCCGCAGCAGCGGCAGCAGGCAGGCATCTTTGACTTTACGCGGATCCGCGCTGTAAACCCCGGCGACATCGCTCCAGATGGTCACCCGCTCAACGCCCGCCAGCGCGCCGATTTGGGTGGCGGAATAGTCGCTGCCGTTGCGCCCCAGCAACACCGATTCCCCCGCTTCGTTGCGGCAGATAAACCCGGTAACCACCAGACGTTGTCCGCTATGTTGTTCCAGGCGCTGTTGCAGCAGCGGTCTGGAGCGCGCCTCGTCCACCTGGGGCTGCGCGGCGCGCTCGGCGCGCAGAAAATCACGCGCATCCAGCCAGGAAGAGTGAATATCCATCTGGTTAAGCAGCGCGGCCATCAGACGCGCCGACCAAATTTCGCCGTAGCCGACGACTTCGGCATACACGGCATCGCTGATCTTACCGTCCAGCAGCCCGGCCAAACGCTCCAGATCGCGTATAAACAGGCTGGTCAGCGGATCCGCCGCTTCAGGAGGTAATAATCCGGCGATCAGCTCGCTCTGATAACGGCGCAACGCCTGCTGAACCTGATGCGCGGAAAGACGATCGTTTTGGCTCAGCTTTAACCAACTGATGAGCTGGTTGGTGGTGCCGCCGGCGGCGGAAACCACCATTAAATCGCCCGGCTGGCTGTGTTCGGCCATAATACCGGCGACGCGCTGGTAACACTTCACATCGGCCAGGCTGCTGCCGCCGAATTTGTGCAGTTGCCGGCCGGTTACTGTTTCCGCTACTCCTGATGCACTCATGCTTACCCCTTCGCTGCGGCCTGAAATGCACGCGCCAGATCGGCGACCAGATCGTCGCCGTCCTCAATCCCGGTTGATATACGTAACAATGTTTCTGAAATCCCGGCGGCGGCGCGCGCTTCCGGCGCCATTCCCGCGTGCGTCATCGTCGCCGCGTGGGAAATCAGGCTTTCCACCCCGCCCAGCGACTCCGCCAGCGTAAACAGCTCCAGCGATGCCAGGAAGCGGCGCAGGGTATCTTCGTCGCCGTCCAGCTCAAAGCTCAGCATCGCGCCAAAACCGGTTTGCTGGCGACGGGCAATCTCGTGACCGGGATTTTGCGGCAACGAAGGATGATATAATTTTTTCACCAGCGGCTGTTGCTGTAAATACTCAACCAGCTGTAAGGCATTGCGTTGCGCCGCGGCCATGCGCGGCCCCAGCGTACGCAGACCGCGCAGCAGCAGATAGCTGTCAAACGCGCCGCCGGTTACGCCGATATTGTTCGCCCACCAGGCCAGTTCGGTAGCGGTTTCCGCATCGCGGGCGATCACCGCCCCGGCGACCACATCGGAATGGCCGTTCAGGTATTTGGTGCAGGAGTGCAGCACCAAATCCGCGCCCAGCGCCAGCGGCTGCTGTAAGGCAGGGCTCAGGAAAGTGTTGTCCACCACGCTGACGGCGCCCGCTTCACGCACCGCCTGACAGATCGCGGCGATATCCACCACGCGCAGCAAAGGATTGCTCGGGCTTTCCACCAACACCAGTTTCGGCTTCTCTTCCAGCGCCGTCTTCAGCGCGGCTTCATCGCCCTGATCGACAAACTTGACGCGAAACGCGCCGCGTTTGCTTAAGCTGTCGAACAGACGATAGCTGCCGCCATAGCAATCATGCGGCGCGACCAGCAGGTCGCCGGGGCGCAGAAAGACCGTACACACCAGCATAATGGCCGACATGCCGCTGCTGGTCATCACCGCGTCCGCGCCGCCTTCCAGTTCGGCCAGCGCGCGCTGAACCACATCGCGGCTTGGATTACCCCGGCGGGAGTAGTCGTGCGCCCTTGGCTGATTGAATCCGGTAAAGTTATACGTGCTGGAAAGATGAATAGGGGGGACAACGCAGCCGTATTGCTCGTCATTATTTAACCCGCTGCGAACTGCGATGGTAGCCTGTTTACGCGTCATCTGCTCTTTTCCTGGCTGGAAGCTGAAAGTAGGGAATAAAGAGTAAACCCAGTTGACTTGGACGTCAATACATCTAGACTTCTAAACTTCTTTGCGTATAGATTGAGCATAAGCATAATAACCGCTAGAATCGTGCTATTTCATGACAGATTGCTGTCTTCTTACGACTATTTTTAAGGTATCCCATGGCTGAGTGGAACGGCGAGTATGTCAGCCCCTACGCTGAACACGGAAAAAAGAGCGAACAGGTTAAGAAAATTACTGTTTCTATTCCTCTTAAGGTATTGAAAATATTAACCGATGAGCGAACCCGCCGTCAGGTTAACAATCTGCGTCACGCAACCAACAGCGAGCTGCTGTGCGAAGCCTTTTTGCACGCGTTCACCGGCCAGCCGCTGCCAAACGATGAAGATTTACGCAAAGAGCGCAGTGATGAAATTCCCGAAGCCGCCAAAATCATCATGCGCGAGATGGGGATCGATCCTGATACGTGGGACTACTGAATCCACGTTCTTTTCACAAGATTAGCTGGCAACGGTTTAACCGCCGTTCCAGCCTAGTGTTTGACATATCGCCAGCCTATCTCCGCCGCCAAATCCAACATCGCCCGCGACATCAGGCCATTTCTGATATAGCGCCGATATTCATGGCAGGGTTCGCGCTTGTAAGCAGCGTCGCCGATGCGCTTTTTCCAGGAAAAACCGTGTGAAATGGTGCCTGGATCAAGAAGCTACGCGTTAGTTTTGATAATAATTCCCGCTGACCAGTTAGTAATGACGATACTGCATTGGTATGTTATAACATAACGATATTATTTTACGGTAGCACCACGCAATGACTCTCTCTATTCAAGACCGCAATGTGCTGTTGCAGCTTAAGAATGTGACGGTAGCGGGTGCGTATCATCCCCCCCGGCTCAACGATATTTCACTCTCCATCCACCGCGGTGAATGCCTGGCGCTTATCGGCCCCAACGGCAGCGGCAAGTCGACGCTGTTGCGCACGCTGACCAGCGAACTGACTCCCGAAACGGGAAACGTTTATCTTAACGGTAAAGCGCTTCACGCGTTCAGCCGTCAGGAACGCGCCAAACGCATCGCCATTCTGGCGCAAAACGACACGCCGGATTTACGCCTGCGGGTTGAGGAGTATGTCGCGCTAGGCCGTCTTCCTCATCATGGCGACGGCGCGCCGGAACAGCATCATCACATTATTGAGCAATCCCTGACGGATACCGGTCTGATCTCCCTGCGCCGTCGTCCGCTGGGTACCTTATCCGGCGGCGAACGGCAGCGCGCGTATCTGGCGCGCGCGTTCGCCCAGACGCCTCAATTGCTGCTGCTGGATGAGCCGACCAACCACCTCGATCCGTTAGCCCGCGCCCAACTGCTTTCGCTGGTGCGCAGCCGGGGGATCGCCACCGTGGCCGTACTGCACGATCTGCCGCTGGTCGCGCCTTTCGCCGACCGGGTGGCCGTACTCCAGCAGGGCGAACTGGTGCGTTGGGGTACGCCGGAACACGCCCTGGCGGCAGACTGTATTCGCCGCGTTTTTGGTATGGAAAGTTTTACCGTTACCCACCCGGTGACCGGATCGCCGTTACGTATTTTTGAAGCACCGAAAACCATCTGATCACGACTCCAGAGGAATCATAATGAAAAAAAACAGGTTATTGGGATTACTGGCGCTAGCGTCCTTCTGGACGCAGGCTTCCGGTTTTCCGGTCACCGTGGACAGCTGCGGCCAGCCGTTGACGTTTACCCAGGCGCCGCAACGCGCGGTGATCCATGACCTCAATATGGCGGAAATGGCGTTCGCCCTAGACCTGCAAAAGAATATCGTCGGCCTGACCGGCATTACCGGCTGGTACAAGGCGCCCCCCGAATTTACCCGACGGCAGGGGAAGATCCCTGAACTGGCGGCGAAATATCCAACGCTGGAAAACCTGCTGGCGGCGCAGCCGGATTTCTTTTTTGCCGGCTGGAATTACGGAATGAAAGTCGGCGGCGAAGTCACGCCGCAAACGCTGAAAAAATACGATATTCAAACGCTGGTGCTGAGCGAAAGCTGTGTGTTCACCACGCAAAACCGTCCGCGCTCCAGCATGGACCTGCTTTATGGCGACATGCTGAAGTTAGGTCAGGTGTTTGGTAAACAGGAACAGGCGCAGACGCTGGTCGACGACTGGAAAAAGCAGGTTGCCGACCTCCAGGCGCAAATCGGTCAGCGGCCCAGACTGAAGGTGTTCCTGTATGACTCCGGCGAGGATAAACCCTTCACCAGCGGCAAATTCGCCATCCCGACCGCCATGATTGAAGCGGCGGGCGGCAAAAATGTGATGGACGGCATGGAAACCAGTTGGGCGACCACCTCATGGGAAAGCGTGGCCGCCGCCGAACCGGATTTTATCATTCTGCTGGATTACCAAACCGGCAGCGGCGCATCGGCGCTACGGCAGTTCCTGGAATCGCATCCGCTGATGAAATATACCCCGGCGGTACAAAATCATCGCTACCTGAAACTGCAATACGCGGAGCTTACGCCGGGACCGGCCAATATCGCGGCGATCGTCAAACTGGCGCATGCCATGTATCCGGACGCCTTTAAGTGATACCCGTCGGATCGCGCTATGCGTTAACGCTATTCTGCGCCCTGCTGTTGCTGGCGGGACTGATGCTGTTCAGCATCGCCGCCGGCAGCACGGCGATTCCGCTATCGCAGGTATTGGCGGCGCTGGGGCTCTCCTCAGGCGAGGTCTCCCCGATGATTTCACGCATCATACTGGAGCTGCGCGTTCCCCGCAGCCTGCTGGCGGCGCTGACCGGCGCCGGGCTGGCGATGGTCGGCGCGTTTTTACAAACGGTCTCTCGCAACGATCTGGCCGACCCCTTTCTGTTCGGCCTGTCCGCGGGGGCTTCCGCCGGCGCGGTGGCCGTCATTACCCGTTTTGGCGAACGTCTGGGGGATTGGGCGCTGCCGACAGCGGCGTTCAGCGGCGGGATCCTGTCGGCCATCGCCGTTATCGCGCTGTTTTTACTGCAACAGGCGCGCGGCGCGGAACGCCTGATTATCTGCGGACTGGCGATTTCATTCCTGTTCGGCGCGCTGACCAACTATCTGGTGTTTTCCGGCGATCAGCGGGCGGCCAGCTCCATCCTCTTTTGGTCACTTGGCGGGCTGGGTCTGGCCCGTTGGGACAACCTGCCTTTTGCCCTGGTCAGCGTGTTGCTGTTGTTTGCTCTGACGATTTTGCGCTGGCGCTCGCTTGATGGCCTGCTGGCCGGCGGACAAACCGCGGCTTCCCTGGGCATCAACACCGCTCGCCTGCGCATCGAAGTGTTTATCTGCTGCGCTTTCGCCACCTCGCTGCTGGTGGCGCTTACCGGCGTGATTGGATTTGTCGGGCTCATGGTGCCGCATCTGGCGCGGCCGCTGAGCGGCGTGCTCCACCGTCGGCTATTACCGCTAACGGCCATTCTGGGGGCGATGTTGATGTGCGGCGGCGACGTACTCAGCCGTCGATTGCTAGCGCCGCAAGAGTTGCCTATCGGGATCATTACCGCGGGCCTCGGCGGCGTTTTTGTGCTGGGGTTACTGCTTAAACGTCAGTAGAGGTTTAAGAAACAACAAAGGCACCCGAAGGTGCCTTTGTTACTGCCGAGCGGGCAAAACTTATTTTTTCGCGCCCGGTACGCTGAAACGCTTGTTGAAGCGCTCAACACGACCACCGGTATCAACGACACGCTGTTTGCCCGTGTAGAACGGGTGGCAAGCGCTGCAAACGTCCAGGTTCAGGTCGTGGCCCACGGTAGAATGGGTTTTGATAACATTACCGCAAGAGCAAGTTGCAGTAACTTCAACATAATTCGGGTGAATACCTTGTTTCATGGGAAACCTCTGTTAAGGCCGTGTCGCTATCCAGCCCTGTTCCGCCAGACACCACACGAAAGTTGAGTTAAGAAGTTGAGTCAATCAACCATTATACAACGCAGTATAATGGCGGCGAATCATACAGAAACTCACCACCCGATGCAATCGCAGCAACACATTATCATGCGCAACATGTACACTAGCGCCTTGCCGTAATTCACGCCTATGCCGCGGTTGGTTAAAATCGCCATATTCTGAACCCAGTCGGAGAGGTCATGTCTGTCGCTCAGGTCGCATTCCCCGTGCCATTGGCACGTACATTCGATTATATCCTGCCTGCGGGCGTCGAACCCCAGGCCGGCGTGCGGGTCAGCGTGCCGTTCGGCAACCGCAAGGCCATCGGCCTGATTGCCGCCATCAGCGAATCCAGCGAATTGCCCGTCGAACAGCTCAAACCGATACACGCCATACTGGACGATCGGCCGCTATTCCCGCCCAGCCTGTGGCGCATTTTAATCTGGGCGGTGGACTATTATCACTATCCGATCGGGGAGGTGTTGTTCCATGCCCTGCCGATATTGCTGCGTCAGGGGAAACCCGCGCACCGGGCGCCGCTTTGGCAATGGTTCGCCACCGAACAGGGTAAAGCCACGCCGTTGGACTCGCTGAAGCGCGCGCCCAAACAGCAACAGGCGCTGGCCGCCTTGCTTCAGGCGCCGCTTTATCGCCATCAGGTCGGCGAAACCGGACTGACGGAAACCGCATTGCAAGCGCTGCGTAAAAAAGGACTGTGCGATTTAAAGGCCGCCGAGCAAGCCGTTCGCGACTGGCGCAAGGATTTCAGCGTGTCGGGCGACCGGCTACGGCTCAACACCGAACAGGCGACCGCCGTCGGGGCTATCCGCAGTGAAGATCAACATTTCTCCGCCTGGCTGCTGGCGGGGATCACCGGCTCCGGGAAAACCGAGGTTTACCTCAGCGTACTGGAAAACGTATTGGCCGAGGGGAAACAGGCGTTGGTGCTGGTGCCTGAGATTGGTCTGACGCCGCAGACCATCGCCCGCTTCCGTGAACGCTTCAATGCGCCGGTCGACGTGCTGCATTCCGGTTTAAACGACAGCGAACGGCTCGCCGTCTGGCTCCGCGCCCGCAGCGGCGAAGCGGCGATCGTCATCGGCACCCGCTCGGCGCTGTTCACGCCATTTGCGCGGCTGGGCCTGATCGTCATTGATGAAGAACACGACGGTTCTTACAAGCAGCAGGACGGCTGGCGCTATCATGCGCGCGATCTGGCGGTCTTTCGCGCCAGAGAAGAAGATATCCCGATCGTGATGGGGACGGCGACGCCGGCGCTGGAAACGCTCTATAACGTCCAGATTGGTAAATATCGGCAGTTGACGCTCAGCAAACGGCCGGGCAACGCCCGCTTAGCCAGCCAGCACATTCTGGATTTAAAGGGGCAACCGCTTACCGCCGGACTGTCTCAACCGTTAATTAGCCGTATCCGCCGCCATCTGGCGCAGGATAATCAGGTCATTTTATTCCTCAACCGACGCGGCTTCGCCCCGGTGGTGATGTGTCACGAATGCGGTTGGATCGCCGAGTGTCCGCGCTGCGACCATTATTACACGCTGCATCAGCAGCAGCACATTCTGAGCTGCCATCATTGCGACAGCCATCGCCCGGTGCCGGATCAATGCCCGCAATGCGGATCGACCAATCTGCTGCCGGTCGGCATGGGAACCGAGCGACTGGAACAGGTGCTGACGCCGATATTCCCGGACATACCGATTACGCGCATTGACCGCGATACCACCAGCCGCAAAGGCGCGCTCGAACAGCAGCTTTCGCAGGTAAGGCAAGGCGGCGCCCGTATTCTGATCGGCACGCAAATGCTGGCCAAAGGCCACCACTTTCCCAACGTGACGCTGGTGGCGCTGCTGGATGTCGACAGTTCGCTGTTTTCCGCCGATTTTCGCGCCGCCGAGCGTTTCGCCCAACTCTACACCCAGGTGTCAGGGCGCGCCGGACGCGCGGGCAAGGCGGGCGAAGTGGTGTTGCAGACGCATCATCCCGAACACCCGTTGCTGCAAATCCTGCTGCAACAAGGCTATGACGCCTTCGCCAGCCAGACGTTGAAAGAGAGAAAGAGCGTTTTTCTGCCGCCCTATACCAATCACATTTTATTTCGCGCCGACGATCATGATAATCAGCAGGCGGCGTTATTTCTGCAACAGCTCAAAAATCTGTTGGAGAGCAGTCCGTTGCGGGACGAATCGCTCTGGTTGCTGGGTCCGGTGCCGGCGCTACAGCCTAAACGGGCGGGACGTTTTCGCTGGCAGTTGCTGCTGCAACATCCCTCTCGGGCTTTATTGCAACGGTTGGTCAGAAGTTCGATACCGCTAATCGGCACGCTGCCGCAAGCGCGCAAAGTGAAGTGGGTATTGGATGTCGATCCAACCGACAGTTAACGCGTTCGGCGCGTCGCTATTGCGAAACGCGTCCAGAAACCGACATCAATCACACTTGTTATGCAAATTAAGCAGCAAAATTTGCGCGCAATCTGTTAAGACTACGCGCGAAAAGCAGTATTCTGAAGGACGGCGTTAAACAAACCGAATAATACCCATGAATGCTGTCATTGATAATGACAGTCTGTAACCACAGTCTGAAGGCTGATAGCGCTGCCGCTCGACAGCGCCAGTTCAGGCTGACGCAAGGAGAATAGCGTTGGAGCAGAAGAAAGGCATCACCACAGCAACGATGAAAGACGTGGCGGATAAGGCCGGCGTATCGACGGCCACCGTATCCCGCGCGTTGATGAATCCGGAAAAAGTGTCCGCGACAACACGACAAAAAATCGAACAGGCGGTCATTGCTGTAGGATACTCGCACCACGCCTCGGCCCGAAGCCTGAAACGCAATGAGTCACGAACCATCCTGGCTATTGTTCCCGATATCTGCGATCCCTTCTTTGCCGATATTTTCCGGGGGATCGAAGAAGCCGCGGCTGAACATGGATACCTGGTGCTGATTGGCGATTGCGCTCATCAGCATCAGAAAAAGAAAACGTTTGTCGATTTAATTATTACCAAACAGATCGACGGCATGCTGCTGCTTGGCTCAAATCTGCCGTTTGACGCGAGCAAAGAAGAGCAGCGAAATCTGCCGGCGATGGTGATGATCAATGAGTTCGCGCCGGAACTGGAATTACCGACCGTCCATATTGATAATCTGACGGCGTCCTTTGAGGCCGTCCACTATTTGCAACAGTTAGGCCATCAGCGTATCGCCTGCATTGCCGGCCCCGAGCATATGCACCTGAGCCAATATCGTCTACAGGGTTATATTCAGGCGCTGCGCCGCAGTGGCGTCGCCGTCGATAACCAATATATTATTCGGGGCGACTTTACCTATGAAACCGGGGTCAATGGTCTGATCGCCCTGATGAAACACCCTTCCCCTCCCAGCGCCATTTTCTGCCATAGCGATATCATGGCGATCGGCGTGCTTTCACAGGCAAAAAAAATGGGGTTGGATATACCGCGCGATATCTCAATAGTCGGTTTTGATGATATCTTGCAGGCTCAGTACTGTTCGCCATCATTAACCACCGTGGCGCAGCCGCGTTACCAGCTCGGACACGAAGCGATGTTGCTGCTATTAGAGCAACTGCACGGGCATCGGGTACACAGCGGCTCCCGACTGCTGGCCAGCGAATTGGTCATACGGGAAAGCACGGCGGCGCTAAATTATTCCCGCAACCGGCTTTAAGACTTCAGGAGCTGGTCAAATATTTTAGTGTTCAGTAACATGGCATCCTAATTAATTTATTCAATTCACAGCGAAACGACAGTGGCACAAAGAGACTACGTCAGCCGGGGGCGTTCCAATACGCGTCGGAAAAAGACAAACAGCCGGAGAAAAAGCAACGCGTCAGGCATGTCCAAAACCATGATAGCGCTGGCTGTCGCTGTTTTGGTCACCTTTGCGGGCGGACTCTACTTCATCGCCCACAACAAACCGGCGGAATCGCCGGTATTGCCACATCAGAATACAGGCAAAGGCAACGGCTTGCCGCCCAAGCCGGAAGAACGCTGGCGCTATATCAAGGAACTGGAAAACCGTCAGTTGGGCGTATCTGCCCCCACGGAACCGTCCTCCGGCGGCGGGATCCAGTCGCCGGCGCAGTTGACCGATGAACAACGCCAGTTGCTGGAGCAGATGCAGTCCGACATGCGTCGCCAGCCGACGCAACTCTCTGAAGTACCCTATAACGATCAAACGCAGATACCGCGTTCGCAGGTCACCATCAAGCCGCCGGAACAAACCAGGACAATCACGCCGCCGCCGGCGACCCGGACGCCGGTCGCCGTCGCGCCAAAACCCGAGACGCCGAAGCAGGAAGCGGTGAAGCAGCCTGAACCCGCGAAAGAAAAACCGCAGCGCTGGATGGTGCAGTGCGGGTCATTCAAAAGTATGGATCCGGCCGAATCGGTCAGGGCGCAGTTGGCGTTTGCCGGTATCGAAAGCCGGATTACCTCCAATGGCGGATGGAACCGGATCATCCTCGGCCCCTATAATAATCGGGCGGCCGCCGACAAAATGCTACAGCGTCTCAAGGAGATAGGGACATCCAGTTGCATTCCGCTCGCCAGCGGGGGTTGAAAAACGCCACGTCATCCCCATCTATAAAATCAAGTATGCCCCGCGGTCAGCGGGGGTCTTTTTATTCGGTAACGGGGACTGACTCGTGACAACAATTGTAAGTGTACGCCGCAACGGCCACGTGGTCATCGGCGGTGATGGACAGGCGACGCTGGGAAATACCGTCATGAAAGGCAATGTGCGTAAAGTACGCCGCCTGTATAACGATCGCGTTATTGCCGGTTTCGCCGGCGGTACGGCAGATGCCTTTACCCTGTTCGAACTCTTTGAACGCAAGCTGGAATTGCATCAGGGGCATTTAGTGAAGGCCGCGGTAGAGCTGGCGAAAGACTGGCGTACGGACCGGATGCTGCGCCGCCTGGAAGCCTTGCTTGCCGTAGCGGATGAAAACGCATCATTAATTATTACCGGCAACGGCGATGTCGTTCAGCCGGAAAATGATTTGATCGCGATAGGCTCCGGGGGTCCCTATGCACAGGCGGCCGCTCGCGCTTTGCTGGAAAATACCGAACTCAGCGCGCGGGAGATTGTCGAGAAATCGTTAGGTATTGCTGGCGATATCTGCATCTATACCAACCAATTCCACACGATTGAAGAATTAGCCTCAAAGGCGTAAGGATCAACTATGTCTGAAATGACCCCGCGCGAGATAGTCAGCGAACTTGATAGCTATATCATCGGTCAGCACAACGCCAAACGCGCGGTAGCCATCGCGCTGCGTAACCGCTGGCGGAGAATGCAGTTGGAAGAAACGCTGCGTCATGAAGTCACGCCGAAAAATATTCTGATGATTGGTCCGACCGGGGTGGGTAAAACCGAAATCGCCCGTCGTCTGGCCAAGCTGGCGAACGCGCCGTTTATCAAGGTTGAAGCCACCAAATTCACCGAAGTCGGTTATGTCGGTAAGGAAGTCGACTCGATCATCCGCGATTTGACCGATTCGGCGATAAAAATGGTGCGCCAGCAATCCATCGAGAAGAACCGCCATCGGGCGGAAGAACTGGCGGAAGAACGTATTCTCGACGTGCTGATCCCGCCGGCGAAAAATAACTGGGGGCAGCCGGAAGATAATCAGGAACCCTCGCCCACGCGTCAGACGTTTCGCAAGAAACTGCGCGAAGGTCAGCTAGACGATAAAGAAATTGAAATCGATCTGGCCGCCGCGCCGGTCGGCGTTGAGATCATGGCGCCGCCGGGCATGGAAGAGATGACCAATCAGCTGCAATCCATGTTTCAGAATCTGGCCGGTCAGAAGCAGAAGGCGCGTAAGGTAAAAATCAAGGAAGCCTTTAAGCTGCTGGTGGAAGAAGAAGCGGCCAAACTGGTGAACCCGGAAGAGCTGAAACAACAGGCGATTGAGTCGGTCGAGCAGCACGGTATCGTGTTTATCGATGAGATCGATAAAATCTGTAAACGCGGAGAAAGCTCCGGCCCGGATGTATCCCGTGAAGGGGTACAGCGCGACCTGCTGCCGCTGGTGGAAGGCTGCACCGTGTCAACCAAACACGGCATGGTTAAAACCGACCACATCCTGTTCATCGCTTCCGGCGCATTCCAGGTCGCCAGCCCGTCGGATCTGATCCCCGAGCTACAGGGGCGTCTGCCGATCCGTGTTGAATTACAGGCGCTGACGACGGAAGATTTTGAGCGTATTCTGACGGAGCCAAGCGCATCACTGACCGAGCAATACAAAGCATTGATGGCAACCGAGGGCGTCAACATTGAATTCTCGGCCGACGGTATCCGCCGCATTGCGGAAGCGGCGTGGCAGGTCAACGAACGTACCGAGAATATCGGCGCGCGTCGTCTGCATACCGTTCTGGAGCGTTTGATTGAAGATATCTCTTACGATGCCAGCGAAATGAGCGGTCAAAATGTTACCATTGACGCAGATTACGTACGTAGTCACCTGGATGAATTAGTAGCAGATGAAGATCTGAGCCGATTTATCTTATAATCCGTTCACACGGATCGTCCTGTTAACTATCAAGTGGGAGGCCAAGGCCTCCCACTTGTGTTTATGGCAATGTCGTTAAAACTTTTTATTCATAAACAATAGATGTATTCCTATAGGGATCGTCAATAAAATTGAAGCGCACCATGACCTTATCAACCCATAAAAGCAAAACCCAAGCCTGGCTGGACAGCTTGCGTCCAAAAACCTTGCCGCTGGCTTTCGCTTCCATCGTCACCGGCTCGGCGATTGCAGGCTGGCATAGCAGTTTTAAACCGGGCGTCGCACTCTTGGCTTTGCTTACCGCCGGGTTATTGCAAATTCTTTCCAATCTGGCAAATGACTATGGGGATGCGATAAAAGGCAGCGATACCGAAGACCGCATCGGCCCGTTGCGTGGTATCCAGACGGGAGCGATTAATCTGACGCAGCTCAGAAACGCGCTGATCGTCACCGTTGCGCTGACCATTATTTCCGGCGTCTCGCTGGTTATCGTCGCCTGCGAAAAACCAACCGATATCATCGGCTTTCTGATCCTGGGATTACTGGCGATTCTGGCCGCCATTACCTATACCGTCGGCAACAAGCCTTACGGCTATATCGGGCTGGGCGACATCTCGGTGCTGATATTCTTCGGCTGGCTAAGCGTCGCCGGCTCCTACTATCTGCAAACCGGCCACTTCGACACTATCGTCATGCTGCCGGCCACCGCCTGCGGTCTGCTGGCTACCGCCGTGTTGAACATCAACAACTTGCGCGATATCGATAACGACCGCATCAGCGGGAAAAATACGCTGGCGGTTCGCCTCGGCGCGCAAAAGGCCCGCTGCTACCACACCATGCTGCTGCTATTGGCGCCGGTATGCCTCGGCCTGTTCGCCATTCTCTACCTGCATAGCCTGGCCGGCTGGTTGTTCATCCTGGCGCTGCCTTTGTTGCTCAAGCAGGCGATTTACGTATTACGTGAAACCAGCGCCTTTAGCATGCGTCCGATGCTGGAAAAAACCGTCAAGTGCGCGCTGCTGACCAACATTCTGTTCGCCGTGGGCGTGATACTCAGCTAACGACGGTAAAGCCCGACGGTATCCGCAGCCTGATGCGATGCTTTACTGATACGCATCAAGTTAACATTTGATGATTTTGCCAACATCCGCCAGAAAGGGATATACTCACTATCCCAGCGGCAAACTGACGTAAATCCTATGAAATACGATACTTCCGAACTGTGCGATATTTATCACGAAGAGGTGAATGTTGTTGAGCCTCTGTTCTCTAATTTTGGCGGGCGTACTTCATTTGGTGGACAAATCACCACGGTGAAATGTTTTGAGGATAACGGCCTGCTTTATGACCTGCTGGAAGAAAACGGCAGCGGACGCGTACTGTTGGTCGACGGCGGCGGCTCGGTACGCCGGGCGTTAATCAACGCGGAACTGGCAAGGCTGGCGACCCAGAACGAATGGGAAGGCATCGTCATCTACGGCGCGGTGCGTCAGGTGGACGAGTTGGCTGAACTGGATATCGGTATTCAGGCGATGGCGGCGATCCCGGTCGGCGCGGCCAGCGAAGGGATCGGCGAGAGCGATATTCGCGTTAATTTTGGCGGTGTCACCTTTTTCTCAGGCGATCATCTCTACGCGGACAACACGGGAATCATTCTGGCGGAAGACGCGCTGGATATCGAATAACCCGGCTCGGTAACCGTCAATCTCCCGGTGCGAAAAGGGCGAAGCCTCGCCCTTTTCTGAAAGAGTCAGACTTCTTCCATCTTCCCTAACAGGGCGCGCAGACGCTCCTGCCACTGGGTTTGTTCTTCTTTCAATTGCTCGTTTTCACGCACCAGCGCTTCACGATCGCCCGACGCAGCCTGCACATCTTGCGACAAGGCATTGTTTTTCTCTTTCAGCTCTTCAATCTCCATTTGCAATAGCGTAATGGTATCAATCGCTTGCTGAACTTTCGCTTCCAGCTTCTCAAATACTTCAAATGACATTCTTCAAACCCCTTTTAATCGCAAGGCATAAAAACCGGTTAACACTAGCCCAAAGCATCCGCTCATCGACATACTGATACAGCGTCCGTTTGATACGCCCAGAGACGTAAACTGAGCGGGACCGACCATAACAGAATTGTATGTAGCCAATGTATCCCTGTCTAGCAAACATCCCATACAACGTCGAGTGTGACATCTTTTCCCGCCGAGCTCTATCAGCACAACCTGAAAAAGCGAGTTAACCGCCTGTCGGTCTATTTTTTATGTTAATAAATTTAACCCAATGGTTAACATAAGATAGGCGTATTCATCCTCAACGCGCAATCCCCTAAGCGAATACGCTCATTTTTTTGACGAACAACACACATTTTGATTTCGATATTTCTCGTTTTCGAACATTAACGATAAATTCACATCATAAATACATTTAAAGCAGAGAGTGCCGCCGTTCAGGCACCTTTTCCACCCAGCCGTACCCTACAATCAGCAGGATAATAATTATGAGTCAATCAGAAAATTCAACGCTTAAAGGCCAGTGTATCGCCGAGTTTCTGGGTACCGGTCTACTGATTTTTTTCGGCGTCGGTTGCGTCGCCGCATTAAAATTGGCGGG
This sequence comes from Brenneria sp. g21c3, assembly GCF_040240345.1. Taxonomy (NCBI): domain Bacteria; kingdom Pseudomonadati; phylum Pseudomonadota; class Gammaproteobacteria; order Enterobacterales; family Pectobacteriaceae; genus Brenneria; species Brenneria sp. g21c3. The sequence continues at coordinate 26,667 of NZ_JBEIAB010000020.1, forward strand.
CGCCAGCTTCGGGCAATGGGAAATCAGCATCATCTGGGGCTTGGGCGTGGCGATGGCCATCTACCTGACCGCCGCGATCTCCGGCGCCCATCTCAACCCGGCCGTCACCATCGCCCTGTGGCTGTTCGCCTGTTTTGAACGCCGAAAAGTCATCCCCTACATTCTATCCCAGATAGCGGGCGCCTTCTGCGCCGCCGCGCTGGTCTACGGCCTGTATTACAATCTGTTCGTGGATTTCGAGCAGGCGCATCATATGGTGCGCGGCAGCGTGGAAAGCCTGAATCTCGCCAGTACCTTCTCCACCTATCCGCACCCGCAGATTTCCGTCATCCAGGCATTCCTGGTCGAAACGGTGATTACCGCTATCCTGATGTGTCTGATTCTGGCGCTGACCGACGATGGCAACGGTATCCCGCGCGGGCCGCTGGCGCCGTTGCTGATCGGTATTTTGATCGCCGTGATTGGCGCCTCCATGGGGCCGCTCACCGGCTTTGCGCTGAATCCGGCGCGTGACTTCGGTCCCAAGCTGTTCACCTTCCTGGCGGGCTGGGGGGAAGTCGCCTTCACCGGCGCGCGCGACATACCTTATTTCCTGGTGCCGATTTTCGGCCCCATCGTCGGCGCCTGCCTGGGGGCCTTCGGCTACCGCGCCTTGATTGGCCGCCATCTGCCTTGCGATGTTTGCGAAGCCGACGGCGAAACGACAGTAGGCACCGAGAGCCGTTAAACTTAACGCCACGGCGATCGTTCTTTTACGGTTAACAATGACAGGATTGAATTTATGACCCCGGAAAAAAAATACATAGTCGCTCTCGATCAGGGAACCACCAGCTCCCGTGCCGTCGTGCTGGATCATGACGCCAACATCGTCAGCGTTTCACAGCGCGAGTTCAGCCAAATTTATCCGAAAGCGGGTTGGGTGGAACACGACCCGATGGAAATCTGGGCCTCGCAAAGCTCCACGCTGGTGGAAGTGCTGGCCAAAGCCGATATCAATTCCGATGAGGTGGCGGGTATCGGCATCACCAACCAGCGCGAAACCGCCATCGTGTGGGAGAAAGACACCGGCAAACCGATTTACAACGCCATTGTCTGGCAGTGTCGCCGCACGGCGGAAATCTGCGAGCAATTGAAGAAAGACGGCCTGGAACAGTATATCCGCGACACCACCGGTCTGGTGGTCGATCCCTATTTTTCCGGCACCAAGGTAAAGTGGATCCTCGATCACGTTGAAGGCTCGCGCGAGCGCGCTCAACGCGGCGAACTGCTGTTCGGCACCGTCGATACCTGGCTGATTTGGAAAATGACCCAGGGACGCGTTCACGTTACGGATTACACCAACGCCTCCCGCACCATGCTGTTCAATATCCATACGCTGGAGTGGGATGAGCGTCTGTTGCAGGCGCTGGATATTCCACGCGCCATGTTGCCGGAAGTCCACGCCTCTTCAGAAGTCTACGGACAGACCAATATCGGCGGTAAAGGCGGCACGCGCATTCCGATTGCCGGTATCGCCGGCGACCAACAGGCGGCACTGTACGGTCAGCTTTGCGTACACGCCGGTATGGCGAAAAATACCTACGGCACCGGCTGCTTCCTGCTGATGAATACCGGTACGGAAGCCGTACTGTCGAAACATGGTCTGTTGACCACCATCGCCTGCGGGCCGCGCGGCGAGGTCAATTACGCGCTGGAGGGTTCCGTTTTCGTCGGCGGCGCGTCCATTCAGTGGTTGCGCGACGAATTGAAGCTGATCGGCGAGTCGATGGACTCGGAATACTTCGCCACCAAGGTCAAAGACACCAACGGCGTGTATGTCGTCCCGGCCTTTACCGGGCTTGGCGCGCCCTACTGGGATCCGTACGCCCGCGGCGCGATCTTCGGCCTGACCCGCGGCGTCAACGCCAACCACATCATCCGCGCTACGCTGGAATCCATCGCCTACCAGACGCGTGACGTACTGGATGCCATGCAGGCGGATGCGGACACCCGTCTGAAAGCCCTGCGCGTGGATGGCGGCGCGGTCGCCAACAACTTCCTGATGCAATTCCAGTCCGATATTCTCGGCACCCGCGTCGAGCGTCCGGAAGTGCGTGAAGTCACCGCGCTGGGCGCCGCCTTCCTGGCGGGTCTGGCGACCGGATTCTGGAACGATCTGGATGAAGTGAAAAGCAAAGCGACGATTGAACGTGAATTCCGCCCCAGTATCGAAACGGTTGAACGCAACTTTCGTTACAAAGGCTGGCAAAAAGCCGTCGCCCGCGCCCGCGCATGGGAAGAACACGAGGAGTAACCCCGCTCAAATGCAGGAAGGGCGCATCGCTGCGCCCTTGAATCAAATGCGAGCAGGCGATATCGAATCAGTCGTTCATCGCGCCTTGCTCGCCATAATTTCGATAATCTGCGTATCCGTCTGCCGCATTGAACCGCAGGCCAGCGCGCACAGGTTGGCGATCGACTGATCCACATCATGGGCGACAATGCCCTCGTTACCGGTGACCGCGCTGTCATCCAGCGCCATCAGTACCGCTTTATAAGCGGCGGAGACGCTGGTCGAGACTTTCATCGCGCAACTATTGGATGCGCCGTCGCAGATCATGCCGCTCACATCGCCGATCATGCTGCTGATAGCCATCGCCACGGGTTCATAACGACCGGCGATCAGCCAGGCGATACCGGCCGCCGCCCCCATTGAAGCCGTCGTCGCGGCGCACAATGCCGAAAGCCTGGGGAGCTGGCTATGGATATAAATCGCCGTTAGATGAGAAAGCATCAGCGCACGCGCCAGTTGCTCTTCGCCGCAATCCGTATACTCCGCCACCACCACCACCGGCATGGTCGCCGCGATCCCCTGATTGCCCGAACCGGAATTGCTCATGGCCGGCAATAGCGCGCCGCCCATACGCGCGTCGGAGGCCGCAGCCGTTCTGATCATGATGTCGGAGAGCAAATCATGCGACAACAATCCTTGCTCACGCTGGCGCGCCAGCGTCGCGCCGATATGCAAGCCGTAATGTTTCCTCAGCCCTTCGTTGGAAAGCGCCGCGTTCAATTCAGCCGAATCCAGAATAAAGCCAATACGCTCAAACTCGACCTGCGTGGCGAAATCGTAAACGTCACGCATCGTCACAGTGTCGAAGCCGCCAGCAACGGGTTCATCGCTCTGAGCGCCGCCGCTCAGCCGCTCATCGAACAGCACCGCGCCATTTTTCTCGATGCGGATGACATGGGTGTGGCTGCCGGCGATAGTCACCGTCGCCGACGCGTCCTGACTGTAGACGGTAACCTGCGAGTAAAGAATATCCTCGCAGGGTTGCATCATACTGACGTGAACGCCGCCTTGCGCCAGCAGGGCTTTCCCGGCCTCAATCGCCTGAGACGTCGCATAGCGGAGCACTTCCAGCCCGGCCTGCGCATCGCCGCCGAAGGCGCCGACCGCGGCGGCAATCGGCAACCCCACCATCCCGGTGCCGGGAACCGCGACGCCCATCCCGTTTTTCATCAGGTTCGGCGATACCCTGACCGTCACCCGCTCCACCCTTCCTGACAGATAGGACGCCGCCAGCGCGGCGGCCAACGCCACTGAAATCGGCTCCGTACATCCCACCGCCGGTTTGACCTCTTGCCGTACGACGCGGATAAAGGCGTCCCACAACGGATTGTCCTGGTGCTTATTCATCATTCATACCTTCAGCCCAACGTGATTGTTCGATAGTTGCCGGCTTTCGCTATGAATAATCATATGCCAGGTTGGAGAGAATGTTTTTTCAACTTTCATCGTCGATAAAGGAATTATTAGAAAAATTTCCTCCTTTTACGTTAATTGCATTGGTTTATATCTAACCGCAAGCCAATTTATATAATAAAATCACCCCGCCGCCCGCCCGGACGAAAACGGCGATCAATACCGCCAGCGGTCAGCGGCTTCCATTGGCGACAGGCTTTTCATTTCAGCAGGCCGTACGTTGAGATGAGTAAAGTGACCAGAAGGGTTTTCATTAAAAAAATCAATCAACTAGCCATCATGAAATCCGTTGAACTTCACTATTGATCGTCATTTGGCGCAACGCGTTGAAGCAGGATTCACCACCGCCGCTCACCCCGCGGGGTCAACCGTTTTCGTTAATTTTCCACCTGACATCAACGAGCCACGCCGTCGGGTATGATAAAATCCTCGCCCACACATTCCCTTCCCCGGTTTAATAACAGACAGGTATCCATGAAACGTGAATTAGCCATCGAATTCTCGCGCGTCACCGAAGCGGCGGCGCTGGCAGGTTATAAATGGTTAGGCCGCGGCGACAAAAACGCCGCCGACAATGCGGCGGTGCAGGCCATGCGCATTATGCTTAATCAGGTCGATATCAATGGTCAGATCGTCATCGGCGAAGGCGAAATTGATGAGGCGCCGATGCTGTTTATCGGCGAACAGGTCGGCACCGGTCAGGGCGATATGGTGGATATCGCCGTCGACCCGATCGAAGGCACCCGCATGACCGCCATGGGTCAGGCCAATGCGCTGGCGGTGCTGGCTGTCGCCGAAAAAGGGGCTTTTCTGCACGCGCCCGATATGTATATGGAAAAACTGATCGTCGGCCCGCAAGCCAAAGGCATTATCGACCTACAGCTCCCGCTGGCGGAAAACCTGCGCAATGTCGCCCGCAAGATGAATAAACCGCTCAGCCAGCTAACGGTGATTACCCTGGCTAAACCGCGCCATGACGCCATCATCGCAGAGATGCAGCAGCTCGGCGTGAAGGTGTTCGCCATTCCCGACGGCGACGTCGCCGCCTCGATTCTTACCTGTATGCCGGACAGTGAAGTCGATGTGCTGTACGGCATCGGCGGCGCGCCGGAAGGCGTTATCTCCGCGGCGGTGATCCGGGCGCTCGACGGCGATATGCAGGGGCGTCTGCTGGCCCGTCATCAGGTTAAGGGCGATAGCGAAGAGAACCGCCGGATCGGCGAAGATGAACTGGCGCGCTGCCGGCAGATGGGGATTGAAGCCGGAAACGTGCTGCAACTCAGCGATATGGCGCGCAATGACAACGTGATCTTTTCCGCCACCGGCATTACCAAAGGCGACCTGCTGGAAGGGATCGCCCGCAAAGGCAATATCGCCACCACGGAAACCCTGTTGATTCGCGGTAAGTCACGCACTATCCGCCGTATCCAGTCCACGCACTACCTCGACCGTAAGGATCGGGCGTTGCATGAGTTTCTGCTGTAATCCGCCGGTTGCCGATGGCGTGTCCATCGATTGGTTGTTTCACAATTGTTAATAATTAGCGTATCTTAAGGGCGGCCGATTTAACGGCCGCTCTGGCAATATGCATGAACATCGCCAGGCATAGATCAAACTAATACGGGAGCACACAACGATGGCTGAATGGGTGACAGGCAAGGTGGTTCAGGTGGAAAACTGGACGGAGAGTCTGTTCAGCATTCGAATTCATGCCGCTACCGCCCCTTTTACCGCCGGACAGTACGCCAAACTGGCGCTGGATGTGAACGGTGAACGGATTCAACGGGCCTATTCCTATGTCAACGCGCCCAGCGACCATAATCTCGAATTCTATCTGGTTAACGTGCCAGAGGGGAAATTGAGCCCCCGGCTCCATGCGCTGCGCCCCGATGATGAAGTCATGGTGACCAAAGACGCCGCCGGCTTTTTCGTGCTGGAGGAGGTTCCGGCATGCGAAACCTTGTGGATGCTGGCGACCGGTACGGCGATTGGGCCTTATCTTTCCATCTTGCAGGAAGGCCGGGATCTGGCGCGTTTTAAACATATCGTGCTGGTACACGCCGCCCGCTTTGCGCGCGACCTGAGTTATCTGCCGCTGATGCAGCAGTTGCAACAGCGCTATCCCGACCAGTTGCATATTCAAACGGTGATCAGCCGTGAAGCGCAACCCGGTTCATTGACGGGCCGTATTCCGGCGCTGATCGCCGACGGCGCGCTGGAATCCGCCGTCGGCCTGCCAATGGATGCCGCGACCAGTCATGTCATGCTGTGCGGTAATCCGCAGATGGTGCGCGATACTCAGCAAATACTGAAAGAAGAACGGCAAATGACCAAGCATCTGCGCCGCAGGCCCGGTCATATCACCAGCGAACACTACTGGTAACCGTTATCTGGAGCGGAATTTAACCGATTCCGCTTGCGCCCCGAATCGATTATTCCCGGACGTACCGGCGAAAACGCCGCAGTCGAGAAACACCATCATACAAATTAACGACGGAATAAAACGGCCGATCCCCCACTGCCAAATGCCCGACAACATAGACCAGTTGCCGGCGGCAAGTATCCACGCCACGATCAACAGTAAGGCCCACCAGCCGCTTTTATCACGATCATGCAGCCGTTTTACCAACATCGCCGACGTCGGCCACAGCAACGCCACCAGAGCAAAAGCGGCGGATTGCGTATCCAGCCAGTCCTGACCGGCCAGCGAGAATAACACGATCATCAGCGCCAGCCAGATGCCCATCCAGATCCAGAAATCGCGGCGGCCAACCCGGCCTTTAAACGAAAAAAACCATTGTTGCAACGTCATTACGCACAGCACCCTGAATTATTGTCTGATTGCGGCTGAGTTTACCCTAAGCGCGCGCGCCGCCGGCAATCTTTATGCGAATTTTGACAAGCGCCGGCAAATACCGCTTTAATCAAACGTACCGTCGTTATCGCCACGCTTGGCGCAATGTAAAATTCATCCGATAATGTACCCATGATAAAAAAATACCTTGTGTCCCTGTTGGCTCTGTCTACACTGGCGCTGTATCTTCCCGGCGCATGGTCCGATCCGGTTTTTCCGCCGAAAACATCGTCCGCCGCCCCTTATCTGCTGGCCGGCGCGCCCACATTCGACCAGACGATCGTGCAGTTTCGCACACGCTATAATCTGAGTAACCCAACCTTGCCGATCGGCGAGTTCCGGGTCGTCGACGCCGGTCATAACTCCAGCCTGCTGACCCGCGCCGCCAGCCGCATCAACGATCGGCTGTATGCTTCGACGGCGCTGGAGAAAGGAACCGGCAAAATTAAAACGCTGCAAATTACCTGGCTCCCACAGCCGGAGGATACGGAAACCGAAGCGCGCCGTACGCAGGCCATCAGCTATATGGCGGCGCTGTCGCGGGCTTTCGCGCCTTCGCTGACCGAGGAACAGAGCATCCATAAAATCACCGAATTACTGGCAAAAGGCAAAGGACAACATTTTTACCAGCAAACCGAAGGCGCTTTGCGCTATGTGGTGGCGGATAACGGCGAAAAGGGGCTAACTTTTGCTGTTGAACCGATTAAGCTGACGCTATCTGAACCGTGATCAATACGGTAATTAATGACGAAAAACCGAGCCACGATCACATTTCATCTTTATACTGTTGGCAGCTCAGACTGCCGGCAGGCAGTAAAATTTTGATTCATTCGCTATTCCGTCTGGAGGAAAAAAAATGCGACATCCATTAGTTATGGGTAACTGGAAACTGAACGGCAGCACCGATATGGTCAATAGCCTGATCGCTGGCCTGCGCAAAGAATTGAGCGACGTGGACGGCTGCGGCATCGCCATCGCTCCGCCGGCAATCTATCTGGATATGGCTAACCATCTGCTGGCCGGCAGCCGTATCGCGCTGGGCGCGCAAAACGTGGACGTGAATCTTTCCGGCGCTTTTACCGGTGAAACTTCCGCCGCCATGCTGAAAGACGTCGGTGCAAAATACATCATCATCGGTCACTCAGAACGCCGTACCTATCACAAAGAAAGCGATGAGTTCATCGCTAAAAAATTCGGTGTGCTGAAAGAAGCCGGTCTGATCCCTGTACTGTGCATCGGTGAAACCGAAGCGGAAAACGAAGCGGGTCAAACGGAAGCCGTTTGCGCACGTCAGTTGGACGCGGTGCTGAATACGCTGGGCGCCAAAGCGTTTGAAAACGCGGTCATCGCCTACGAACCTATCTGGGCTATCGGCACCGGCAAGTCCGCGACCCCGGCGCAGGCGCAGGCGGTTCACAAATTCATCCGCGATCATATCGCCAAGCAGGATAAGGCCGTTGCCGAACAAGTCACCATTCAGTACGGCGGTTCCGTAAATGCGGGCAACGCGGCGGAACTGTTCACTCAGCCGGATATCGACGGCGCACTGGTCGGCGGCGCATCGCTGAAAGCCGACGCTTTCGCGGTGATCGTTAAAGCCGCGGCGGAAGCCAAACGCGGTTAAGCCCGCTATCTTCCTGGGTTCTTACCCCACCCCGGCCCTCCCCTTCGCAGGGGAGGGAGAATGCTCCGCCCCCTGCGAAGGGGAGGCCGGGAGGGGGTTATCAATAACGCTTGCCGCTTTATCTCACCGCCGGAATTTGCTGGGTAATACAGTGAATATTACCGCCCCCCAGCAGGATCTCGCGGGCCGATACGCCGCTTATCGTATAGTCAGGGAACATCTGCTGTAGCAGGTCGCGGGCAATATCATCGGTACGTTCGTCCAGCAGCGGGAAAATAATCTGCCGGTTGCTGATCAGGAAGTTCACGTACGACCCCGCCAACCGCGATCCGGCATTACGCTCAATCGCATTCCCCGCATCCACGCCGCGCGCCTCTTCCGGCGTAGCGTATAACGGCCCCGGCGCCGGCAGTTTCCAGATTTTCAACTGACGCCCCTGCGCATCGCGCGCGGCGGACAACGCCTCATAAGCCGCCGCAGACCGGGAGTATTGCGGGTCGTTTTCATCATCGGTCCAGTGCAGCGCCACTTCGCCGGGGCGAACAAAACAGCACATGTTATCGATATGCCCGTCGGTTTCGTCGTTATAAACCCCCTCCGCCAGCCAGATAACCGTCGAGACGCCCAGATAATCACGCATCAGCTGCTCGATCTGCGCTTTGCTCAACTGCGGGTTGCGATTGGGATTCAGCAGACACTCCGCCGTGGTCAGCAACGTTCCTTCGCCATCGGTATGGATTGAACCGCCTTCCAGCACCAACGGCGCGGCATAGCGTGCATCGCCATGATAGGAAAGCACCTGCGCGGCGACCTTTTCATCCTGGCGCCAGTCTTCATACAGACCGCCGAGTTCGCCGCCCCAGGCGTTAAATCGCCAGTCAATGCCGCGGCGCTCGCCCGCCGGATTCAGCACCATCGTCGGGCCGGTATCGCGCATCCAGGCATCGTCGCTCTCCATCGCGACCAGCGTGACGCTGCCGGGCATGATGCGTTTGGCGTCATCCAGATAACGGGCGGGGACGCCCATGATCACCGGCGTTTGCCGCCCGATAGCGTCGGCCACCGCGGCAAAGGTTCGCTGCGCCGGCAGCGCATCATCGCGCCAGTTATCCCGGCGATAGGGCCACAGCATCCACACGGCTTCCTGCGGCGCCCACTCGGCCGGCATCGTAAAGCCATCCTGATACGGCGTGGTCAATTGTGACATCATTTATCTCCGCGTCTTGCCGTCAGAGCTGGCGATCGCGCCGTACATATCCGGACGGCGATCGCGGAACAGCCCCCAGGACGCGCGCTGGGCGGCGATGGCGTCCAGATCGAAGGTATGCACCAGGACGGTTTCGTCGGTTTTGTTGGCCTGCTCCACCAGCGCGCCGGTTTGGTCGGCGATAAAAGAGGAGCCGTAAAAGGTCATTTCCAGACCGTCGATATATTTACTGGCTTCGGTGCCGATGCGGTTGGAGGCAATCACCGGCACCAGATTCGCCGCCGCATGGCCCTGCTGAACCCGGGTCCAGTGCGGCTGGCTGTCGATTTCCGGATACGCCGGCTCGGAGCCGATCGCGGTCGGATAAAAAATCAGCTCCGCCCCCTGCAACGCCAGACAACGCGCGGTTTCCGGGAACCACTGATCCCAGCAGATGCCGACGCCGATTTTCGCATAGCGCGTCTGCCAGACTTTAAAACCGCTATCGCCGGGGATAAAGAACTGCTTCTCCTGATACGCCGGACCGTTGGGGATATGGGTCTTGCGATACAGATCGAGCACCGAGCCGTCGGCGTCGATCACCACCAGCGAGTTGTAGTAAGCATTATTGGCGCGTTCGAAGAAGCTCAGCGGCAGCACCACTTCCAGCTCGGCCGCCAGCGCGGAGAAATGTTTAATCAGCGGGCTGGTTTCCAGCGCCTGCGCCAGAGCGTAGTGTTCCGGGCTCTGATCGATACAGAAATAGGGCGCGGCGAACAGCTCCTGAATCAGGATCACCTGCGCCCCTTTGGCATGCGCTTGTCGCACCAGCTTTTCGGCATTCTCAATATTCCTGGACAGATCCCAGGAGCACGCCATTTGCGTTGCGGCAACGGTAACTTTTGTCATGCGAAAACCTCAATAATAGCTAATTATACCCGCCCGCTTGCGTCAGGCGGATATCGATAGTGAGCACTGTCACGCGTCGGCTCCTGGAGGGAGCGACCATAACGAGTTTAGGTCAACAAGGCATCCGATGCCTGAACTGAAATACCGGAGTCAGGTATTCACCGAAAACGATCGGCGCATTATGCCAGTTAATCGACCGACGGCAATAATAAGAAATCCCGCCTTGCGAGCGGGATTACCAGGTTTACTGCGTATCTCAAAGAACGCAGAGTTCCATCAGCATCAATTGGTTCGGATCGCCTTTTCCCAGCATCTGGGACGATACATCCAGCATTTTTCCTATCCGGTTCATAAAGGCGGTAAAATTTTCTTTATGCTGAAAATTGAACATCCCGTGATTGGGGTCGTAAAACGCGTATTGATCGTGACCATTGGTGTAAATCGCCATGGCGTGGCCGTCGGACTGCACCGTCAACAGTTGTTCCCGCCCTTCGCGCAGCACATCCCGCGCCAGCCCGTCCCCCAGATTTACCCGGCGATTGAGCAATACAAACGGCGTTTCCCCGCTCACCGGCACGACGGTCATCCTCGCCATATTGCCAATATGCTGCATCAAATTATAACGTTGAATGACCGGGCTGACGTTATTAAACCGCCGGTCTTTCAACTGACTGTTAATCTGCGCTCTGATTTGAAAGGTGTCCTGCACGATATGGACTTTTTCTAATCCGCTTTTCGCTCTGGCCTCCGATATCACTTTGTCGTCGTCCACATCGTATCCCAGCAAATTATCGATTACCGTTTTATCATCCAGACTGCTGTGACGCCCCAACAGCCAGAGCATCGATAACCCCAGGCAGGCGCCGCTTTCCACGCCTGCCACCTTGTCCCGCATCGCGGGCAATTGCGTTTTCAGCGTCTGCGTATAGTCAAACTGGTCCATCAGAATGGCTTGCCCCGAGTACTCATGGCAGGCGATTTCCAGATTCGACTCATAAATTCTCGGTTTCTTCCCCAGCGTCTCCATATCCTTGCCAGCCGAATAAAGATGACTCGTTACGGGCAGCGAGATGGAATGCGGCATGGAAGGCAGTTTGTTAAGCAACCCGCGCAACGAGAAATCGCCATGCCCCGCTTTCTGGAGCAATGGCGTAAACGTCGGCTGTCGTTGCATTACGTCAAACCCGGAGGCCTGCGTCGTAGGGCTTTGCGTTCGGGAAGGCGGCGTTGTCGTCGCCGGCGCGACGGTATGGTGGATACGCATGGCCGCTATCTCGCCGCGTCGAAGGAACGCATCGTGCGGAAAACCGCGGAGAATGGCGAGGCATGGGCGGCGGTCGACGTCTTGCGTCCGCCCGCCAGCGAGGAAAACTCTTCCCGGATGCGCAGAGCGAGCGCGACCGCGCTTTCCAGCCATGCGCTCAGCATCCGATCATCAAAAGCGCGGATGTCCTGATGCGCCGTCAGCATCAACTGGCGGCGCTGGGTTTCCAGCCCGATGGCCGCGCCGCACATCAGGCCGGGTTCCAAATTCAGCATCAGACCCAGCGCCAGCAGTTCGCCGTCGCGCGCGAAATCCAACGTATAAACCGGCGTAAAAATAAACAGGGTTTCCCGCGTTTCCGGCAGCCTTAACAACAGTTCCTGCCCGTTAAGCATCGCCGTAACGCCCGTATCGAGATTGGGCATGCCGTCCACCGCCGTCTGTTTCTCCATCCAGCGTAACAATAATGCCCTGGCATAGTTCGCTTCAGACATGCGCTCCCCCCTTAAACACAACCCGTCCCGATACGCCGGACGCGCCGTAAACGCCGTAAACGCCGTAAACGCCTATAGAGGGTAAGTGTCGATAAACGGCGGGCGGTTCCCTATGCGCGGTCGTTCAGTTCAGAAAGAGGCCGCGACCTGCGGATCCGCCCGACTCAATGCTTCGCTCAGGCGCTGGCGCTGCGTCAGCAGCGTCTGGCTGGTACGCATTCGCGGATAAGGGAGCTCCACCGGCAGGATAGCGCTGATCCGCCCCGGGCGGGGAGACATCACCACCACGCGGTCGGCCAGAAAGACCGCTTCTTCCACATCGTGCGTAACCAGCAGAATAGTCAGGTCGGTTTGCCGGCGAATATCGGCCAGCCGCTGCTGCAACTGCTGTTTGGTCAGCGCATCCAACGCGCCGAAGGGTTCGTCCAGCAACAGGATTTTCGGGCGCGAGGCCAGCCCGCGGGCAATGGCGACGCGCTGCGCCATCCCGCCCGAAAGCTGGTGCGGCAAGGCGTCGGCAAACCTTTCCAGCCCCATCATCTGCAAATAGTGGGCGATCTGCCCCGCCGTCTCCGCCGCAGAGAGATCGAGATTGAGCATGCCGAGCCGGATATTGTCCGCCACGGTGAGCCAGGGAAACAATCGCGGTTCCTGAAACACCAGGCTGACGTCGGCGGGAATGCCCTGCACGGGGCGATCGCCCAGCAGGATCGTCCCCTGCTCCGCGTCCTCCAGACCCGCCGCCAAACGCAAAATCGTCGATTTGCCGCAACCGCTTGCGCCAATAATGGCGACCAGTTCGCCGACGCGCAGCGCCAGATTAATCTCTTGCAACACCGTCAGGGACGTACCATTCACCGTAAACCGTTTGCTAATGTGCTGAAATTGCAGGGACATGGGTTCTCCATTCGCGGTTACTTAAAACGCCAGCCGGTCAGATGGCGTTCAGACAAGGTGATCACACGGGAAAAAATCGCGGCGACGACGGCAATCAGCACCACGCCGGCGATAATCCGCTCGGATTCCAGCAGTTGTTGGGCGCGGATCATCATGCCGCCGAGTCCTGCGCCCGAAGGAATAAAATATTCCGCGCCGATGGCGCCGGTCCAGGCGTGCATCAGCGCCAGACGCAAACCGGAAAAGAGGGAAGGCAGCACGCTGGGCAGCACCAGCATTCGCAGCTTTTGCAGCGGCCGCAACCGCAGCATGCGCGCCACCTCCTGTAGCGTAGGCGGCAGTTGCGCGATGCCCTGTCGGGTCGCCAGCAACACCGGAAAGAAAGCGGCGATGGCGATAAACACCACTTTGGCCGCATCATCCAGGCCAAACCAGGCGGTGATAAGCGGTAGCCAGGCAAAAATCGCCACGCTGCGCAGCGCGGACAATAGCGGATTGAACAGCCTGTCGGCCATGCGCCAGCCGCCAAGCCAGGCGCCCGCCAGCACACCCGCCGCGCTGCCCAACGCAAACCCTTGCAGGGAGCGTATCAGACTGGCGGTCAGATCGGTCAGCAGGTCTCCGTTGGCCAGCCCGATAAATAGCGTCTCGACGACGCGATCCGGCGCCGGGAGGAAGGCGGCGTTGATCCAAGCGCGATCGCCGCTTATCTGCCAGCAAACGATCAGCAACAGCGGCAAGAGCCACGGCGTCACCGACAGGCTGGAAAGCGGAGAAGTCATCGCGTCGCGGCCCAGCACCGGCGCGGGCCAGTGTACCCAGCGTCGTTCCAGCCACAGCAGCAAGCGCTCGCCGGCAAAACCGAAAAGGCCGATGATCAGAATACAGACGAACACCAGATCCAGCATAAACAGTTGGCGGCTTTGCACCAGCAGGTAGCCCAACCCTTCGCTGGAGGCCAGCAGTTCCACCGCAATCAGCGACACCCAGCCCTGCGAGAAGGCGAGCCGGATGCCGGTCATCACGTAGGGCAACATCGCCGGGATAATCAGCAGGCGCAGGAATGCCGTCGGCGGCAGGCGCAGACTGCGCGCCATTTCATGCAGCTTCTGCGGCGTCTGCTGAATACCCGCGCAGCTGTACAGCGTGATGGGTACGGTGACGGATTTCACCAAAATCACCAGCTTCAGCGCCTCGCCAATGCCCAACGCCAGCATAAATAACGGGATCCAGGCCAGAGTGGGGATCTGCGCAATAACGGTGAATAACGGCATACACAGCGCATGCAGACGACGGCTCAGACCCAACAGGCAACCAAGCAGCAGCCCGAGCGCGATCCCTCCGCCCAAACCGAGCGCCAGCCGCATCAGGCTGATGGGCAATTGATGAATCAGCTCTTCGGGGATAAATGCCCGCGCGCTTGCCGCCACCGCCGCCGGCGAAGGCAGAATTTGCTCCGACATCCACCCGAGTCGGCTGGCAAGCCACCACCATGCCAGCAGCAACAGCGGCACCACCAACGCAACATACCCCGCGGCGGCGGCGGACAGAAACGGCGCTGTGCTGCGCGAAACGGATTTGGGCATCATGGTTTCAGACTTACCCGGCAACATTATTTCTGCGTCAGCAGAGACAGGCGCGTAATGCCCGCCTGCTCCATATCGGCCAGCAACGCCGCGACCGTGCCGTAACTGGCCTCTTTATCCGCCTGCACCTGCACCGCCAGGCTCTCGTCGGCAGCCCTGGCCTGTTGCAGACGGGGGATCAACTGTTCACGATCAAGGCGCTCTTTATTGATAAATATCTGCTGTTCGCCGTCGATGCTGACAACGAGGGGATCGCTGCGATCGGCCGGCGCCACCGCTGCGGTTTTAGGTAACTGGATCGGAATGGCGTTGGTGAGCATCGGCGCCGTGACGATAAACACCACCAGCAGCACCAGCATGACATCCACCAGCGGCGTGATGTTCATCTCGCTCATCACATCGTCATCGTTACGGGAAGTGAAAGCCATATCACACTACCTCCCGAATGTTTTTCACCGCGAACGCCGCTGGCTGCTCGTCGTTGATTTGAAAATCATGCGCCTGCATCACGCTGTAAATATCGTGGGCGAAATCATCCATTTCCGCCATGGCGAGCTTGAGACGGCGCAGAAAATAGTTGTAAATCAGCACCGCCGGTACGGCGACGGCGATGCCGATCCCGGTGGCGATCAACGCATTGCCGATGGGGCCGGCCACCGTATCAAGGCTGGCGGAGCCCGTCAGACCAATCTCCTGCAAGGCCGCCATAATACCCCAGACGGTGCCGAAAAGACCGATAAACGGCGAGGTGCTGCCGATGCTGGCCAGAATCGCCAGCCCGCTTTCCAGCGAACGACGTTCGCGCTGGATTTGTTGTTGCAGCGCCCGCTCCACCCGATCGGGCAGATGGATGGCGGCAGCCAGATTACCGCGGATACGCTCCGGGGCCTTGAGCGCCGCCTGCGCCAGATTGGCGAGAGAGCCGGGCAGGCTGGCGGTGTTGGATAACGTCTGACTCAAATCTTCCTGCCGCCAGAAAGCGGCGCGGAAGCGTTGGTCGCGGCGCTGCAAACGTCGGTATTGTCCCCACTTCAACAACCCAAGCATCCAGGTCGCCACGGAGAAAAGCAGCAAAAGCAGAATAACCGCTCCCTCCGGGGAGACCAGTTCAATGTGTCCGAGCGTCATAACAAGTACCTCATGAATTAAGCGAAAAATCGATAGGGACGATCACCCAGCCGCTGACGGCCTGATTACCGCGGCGAGCCGGAACGAAAGACCAGCGCAGCACCGTGTCTCTGGCCGCATCGTCCAGCGCCGAATAGCCGCTTGATTTTTGAATACGAATGGTTTGCACCTTGCCGTCTGCACGTACCTGCACATTGAGCAGCACGGTTCCCTCATAGCCCCGGCTGATCGCCACATCCGGATAAGACGGCGTAGGGTTATGCAGGTAGTCGGCATTCGCCAGCGGCGGCGTGAGCGGTGCTGGCGCCGCGGCCGGAGAAGGCGTCGTCGCCGACGGCGCCGAGGCCAATGCCGGTTTGGCTTCCGCCAGCGGTTTTGGCGTCGGCTGGCGCTTTTTCACCGGTACCTTTTTTTTCGCCACGGGCGGCGGCTTTTTCTCCACGACCGGAGAAAGCAAGGCGTTCTCATCCACCGTTTTGGTTTCCGGCGGCGGCGGTTCCGGTTCGCTTGGCGCCGCCGGTTCGACGACCTCGGGTACCGCCTCTTCCGGAACGGCGGAGACCAGTTCCACGCTGACAGGCTGCGGACGCGGCGGCGCCGTCACGGGGAGCGTCGCCGGACGATTGAGCAGAGAAAGCGCGGCGGCATGCAGCGTCAGGGTCAATATCGCCGCCAGCCAATACTGCGGCCGGGACGGACGTATCGCATTTAATCGCTGTAGAGCAAAATCGCCAAGGGAGCGGACAACCTGAGTCGCCTGCGGGGAACGGGGCCGGGACTCCGCGGCGTTTCCCGCATACAGTAATTCCGTCATGATGTTATTACTCCTGACAGCATTAATTCGTTTATCCGATTTTTCTGTCCCATCCAATAAAGTCAAATTATGTATATGCATATCGATATACCTTTATTTATTTGACCGCGATGGGAAAGTCTCTCGTCCGATAATATTTATGGTGCAATCAGCTTACGGGGAATAATTCTATTCAGGCTAATGCATAGTTGGAATAATTTTTTTTCGTTTACTGCATACCAGCAAAATATAACGATGAAAGCTGGCTTAGCTAATTAACAAAAATGATAATGCTTTTTTTGTATTAGTTAGTTTATTTCTCACCGTTTAAATATTATGACGCAACAACATCACGCAGTTCGAAAATAGCGCGATTTTAAAAATAAATATATTCGAAAAACACACAAGCGAACGGGTAAACAACACCATGATGACTTTAGGACGGAAAAAATTGTTCACCGGGCTGCTGGCCGTCAGCATATTGTGGTCAGGCATGGCGGCGGCCATCAGTGAAATTCGTATCGCCGCGCCGGATATCGGCGCGGGTACGCAACCCAGCGGCGGCGGGCTGATTGACGTGATTTATAGCCAGAAGCTGCTGGAGCGCGAGTTCGGCAAAGATGGCATCAGCATTCGCTGGACCTTTATCAAAGGCGCGGGTCCGGTGATCAACGAGGCGTTCGGCAACCATCAGGTGGATGTGGCGTACCTCGGCGATCTGGCCAGCATTATCGGCCGCTCCCGCGGGTTGGACACGCGGGTCATCGCCGTGGCGGCGCGCGGCATCGACCACTATCTGGGGGTCGCCCGCGATTCCGGCATCCATCAGTTGACCGATTTAAAAGGTAAACGAGTGGGGCTTTTTCGCGGTACGGCGGCCGAGCTTTCCTTCGTTAACGCCCTGAATTCCCAGGGACTGAAGGCGTCCGACCTCAAAATCATCAATCTCGACTTCGCGGCGGCCAGCGCGGCGTTGGCCGCCGGACAAATTGACGCCACCTGGGGCGGCAGCAATACCCTCGCGCTGCGCGATAAAGGCTTGGCGGAGATCCCGCTTTCCAGCCGCGATTTACAGGGCGCGGGGCAGCTAAGCGGCTTTTTGCTGGTGGATGAGAAATTCGCCCGGGGTAATGAGGATATTCTCCGTCGCTTGGTCAAAGTTCAGCGTGAAGCGGCGGCCTGGGGCAGCGCGGAAAAAAACAAGGACGCCTTTATTCAATTATTGGCGAGCCAATCCGGTTACCCGGAAAACATATTACGCGTCGAATGGGATACCCTGACGCCATTATCAGAGCGTCTGACGCCGGAATTGGACGCCGACTATGTGGCGAAATTAAAACAGGCGGTAAAACTGGCCTACGAGGCTCGCCTGATTCGGCAGCCTTTCGATGTAGACCAATGGCTGGATGATTCCTATCTGAAAGCCACACGCTGATCTTCTCCTCCCGATATTATTTTTACCTATTATTGCCGTGAATTTCACGGCAACAGGCGGGCCTTTTTTAATTAAATGCGGAACGACACATGAATTTTAAAAAACGTAATTTATGGCTGCATCCAGCCTTAATGAGTTGCGCCTTAACGCTATCGGCGAACGCGCAATCGGCGGAAACGTCAACCGTGGCCGCAAACGTCGCCGAGGATAAAAACGGCACGCAATCAACGCCCGGTTCCGCGGTGCAACTCAAGCGGGTGAAGGTGAATGCCCAGCGTGTTCAGGCACAGCCACAGACCACGCTGGCTTCAATCATCGATGGCAAAACGCTGGAAGAAGAGCGCCTGTATCGTTTTGAGGATTTGTCCCAGGCGGTGACCGGTCTTGATATTGAGACTGTCGATGTGATGGACACCACCGTGACTATCCGCGGGATTGGTGATGGTGGCGAAAGTGGAACCAATATCGGTATGCCGGGCAGCGTCGGGGTGTTTCTGGACGGCGTCTATTTATCCCGCCCAGGGATGGTTTCCAACGATTTGCTGGATATTGAGAATATCCGCGTATTAAAAGGCGCGCAGGGAGCGGCGTTCGGATTTAATACCACCGGCGGCGCCATTGATATTCGTACCCGCAAACCCACCTTCACGCCAGAATATTCGCTGGAGCAATCATTCGGGCAGCGCGGTTATCTGCAATCCAAAGTGATGGCGTCAGGGGCGTTGAGCGACCACTGGGCCGGGCGTATTAACCTTTCCCGTACTGAACGAGGCGGGTATGTCACTAACATTGAGAACGGTCATAAACTCGGGGGAAGCACCAATAATGGCATTCGTGGTCAATTGCTCTATCAACCAAACGATAACTTTAGCCTGAGAATCACCGGGGACTACAGCGATGCCACGCAACGCCCGGTGTCAGTCCTGCTGGATAGTATGGAATCGTTCCGCGCGCGTGCGGAGCAGAACGGCCTCAAGATCGTGAACGGCCGCCAGGTCGCAATAGATGACGAAAATATCGTCCGTGTGGCGCAAGGTGGCGGCTCGGTGGAAGCTAACTGGAAACTGAAGAATGGTTTCAGCGTGAACTCGCTGTCGTCCCTGCGTTATTTCCGGGTTCGACCCCGTACCGCCGATAACTGGAGTATCCCGTTATATCACGACAGCGGCGCCGATGTGCGTGACCGCGTCTGGTCGCAAAGCCTCTGGCTAGACTCCCCTAAAGGAAATAAAATCGATTATTCGCTCGGCGTCGATTACTGGGGCGAAAATCTTGATACCACAGCGAACACCTATTACTACGACGATAGCAGGGTACCCATCTATGTAGGCAACGGCTATCGGGGTATCAACGTGCAGCGATTCGGCACATTGGACGACACCGTGTACTCCCTCTATGGCCGCGGTACCTGGCATGCCACCGATACGCTGGACGTTATCATCGGACTACGCCAGACCTACGAGAAAAAAGAAGGAACATTCGTTCGTAAAAACCGGGCTACTTTTGATTCCGGCCCGCTGTCGCAAAAAAACCGTCTGCCGTCCGGCATGATCAGCGTGAACTGGTTTGCCGCCCCGAATATCACGCCTTATGCCACGTTGGGTTACGGAGAAAAATCCGGGGGATTGAATGTATCGTCCGGCGCGGCGAGACAATTGGGAATAGATTCGCTGTATGTCGACCCGGAGAAAACCCGCTCGGCGGAGCTGGGCGTGAAAACCCACTGGCTGCAACGTAAAGTGGAGTGGAATACCGCGCTGTTCTGGAGCGTGGTCGAAGACTTTCAGAATAACGCCTATGACGAAGAAACGGATACCAGCTACCTGATTAACGCAGGAAAATTCCGTTCACGCGGCGGCGAATCACAGCTGACGTTACGCCCGCTTGACGGACTCAGCATCAGTCTGGCGGGTACGCTGCTGGACGCCCGTTACCTGAATTTCCCCAATGCCAGATGCCCGGCTGAAATCACCGCCACAACGTGCGATATGTCGGGGCAACGGGTGTTTAAATCACCAAAACTGAGCTACAACGCACGCGTACGCTACCAATGGGATACGCCTAATAACCTACAGGCATCGGTATCTGGCCAATGGTCATGGCGCAGTTGGGCTTATGGAACGTTAGATGACTCCGAGTACAGCCGTATTCCATCTTATGGCGTACTTAACCTGTCGACAGGGTTAAGCGGCAAACAAGGCGACAACCGGTGGAACGTGTCGCTGTGGGTGAAGAATGCGCTGGATAAAACCTATTACCGCTCTGTCAGAGGTTCCAGCGCGACAAGCGGCGTATTGGGCGAGCCGCGTATGTTCGGCGTGACCGTCGGTTACGACTTCAAAGGCTGATTTGATGAGCAAGATCTCCTATTCACGCCGGCGTTTCCTGCGCGACGGCACATTGCTGGCGCTATCGACGCCGTTGTGGAAAAGCGCGGCGGCGCCCGCCGCATCGATGGGCAATACCACGCACGCCGCCACCGCGCCGCAGGTGCGCCTGCGCTGGCTGGACGGACAGGCTCCGCATTCTTTCGCCGGCGTCACCTGGGGCGTTCCCTGGCCGCAAGGACAGGTGCGCGGCGACAGCGATTTCCAACTGAGCGACGGGCAGCAGCGCGCCTATTCGCTGCAAAGCTGGCCCCTCGCCCGCTGGCCGGACGGCTCCATCAAGTGGTCGGCCCACGCGCTGGGAGGCCAGCAGCCGCCCGGTGAAAAGCTGACGCTGCGGCCCGCCCCGCCCGCGTCCGTCCGCGCGGCGGAGATGGTCGGCGAGAACGATCGCGGATGGACGGTGGATACCGGCCGTATTCGCTGCCTGATCCCCAAATCCGGCCCCCATCTGATTGAGGAAATCTGGCAGGACCGGCGGTTGGCATTGACGCACGGGCGGCTGGTACTACGCGTGCAGGCCGGCGCGGAGACCGATACGGTGCTGACGCTGGATGAGTATCAGGGCCAGGTCGAGACGGTGACGGTGGAGCAGCGCGGGCCGCAACGCACGGTTATCGCGCTGCGCGGCGCCCATCATCATCGTCAGCGGCAGGGCGTCACCCATATACCATTTGTCATTCGGCTGTATGGCTACGCCGACTCCGCGTCGCTACGCGTGGTGCATACCCTGATCTATGACCACGATGACCCACACCAAAGTCTGAAAGGATTGGGACTGGCGTTCGACATCCCTTTGCAGGGGGAACTGCACGATCGCCATGTGCGCTTCGCCTCCGATCGGGGCGGCGTGTTCCGCGAAGCGGTGCGCGGCCTTACCGGGTTGCGTCGGGATGCCGGCGCCGCCGTTATCGACGCGCAGTTGAGCGGCAAAGCGACGCCGCCGGTAGCGGAATTTCCCCCGACGGTGGGAAAACGGCTACACCATATCCCGGCGTTCGGCAGCTATCGGCTGACGCAACATCACCCCGATGGTTTTCAGATCCATAAACGGACCAAAGAAGGGCAAGGCTGGCTGCTGTCCGCCACCGGCGATCGGGCGGCGGGCGTCGGCTATCTGGGTACGCCGCAGGGCGGCGTGGCGTTCGGCATCCGCAATTTCTGGCAGAGCTACCCGGCCTGCCTGGAGATTAATAACGCCCACACCGCCCTTGCGACGGTGACGCTATGGCTGTGGTCGCCCACGGCGGAACCGATGGATATGCGCTTCTACCACGACGGTCTGGGGCAGGATACCTTCGCCGCGCAACGGGAAGGGCTGGAGATCACCTACGAGGATTACGAACCCGGCTTTACCTCGCCGCTCGGCGTGGCCCGCACCAGCGAGCTGTTTATCGATATCCTCTCCGCCACGCCGGACAACGCCGGTTTCGTCGCGCTGGCGCAGCGCATGCAACATCCCCCGCTGCTGGTGGCGCAGGCGCAGGATCTGTCCCGCGCCAGGGCGTTCGGCCCGCTATGGGCCCCGGCCTCAGCCTCGGCCCCCACGCCGCAACGCGCGCAGTTGGAAAACCAGTTGGACTGGTATTTCGATTTCTATCGCCAGGAGGTGGAACAGCGCAAATGGTACGGCTTCTGGGACTTTGGCGACGTGATGCACACCTATGACAGCGACCGTCACGTCTGGCGGTATGACGTCGGGGGCTATGCCTGGGATAACTCGGAGCTCAGCACCGACCTGTGGCTGTGGCACTACTTCCTGCACAGCGGCCGGGCGGAGGCGTTTCGCATGGCGGAAGCCATGACCCGCCATACCGGCGAGGTGGACGTTTACCATCTGGGGCGCTTCCGTCCTTTGGGCTCGCGGCACAACGTGCGTCACTGGGGAGACAGCGCCAAACAGCTTAGGATCTCCACCGCGGCCAACCGCCGTTTTCTCTACTACCTCACCGCCGACGAACGTATCGGCGAACTGATGGATGAGCAGATCGAAGGCGTACGCACTTTGCGCGACGTGGTACCCGGCCGCAAGATCGGACAGACCCTACCCGCCGCGCCGCAACACGTCAGCCTCTATTTCGGCACCGACTGGGGCGCCGTGGCGGCGGCCTGGCTGACGGCCTGGGAGCGGCACGGCGATCCGACGATGCGCGAACGCCTGCTGAATAGCATGCAAACCATCGCCGCCCAGCCTCACGGCTTTTTCACCGGCGGCGCCGAATTCGATCCGGACAGCGGCCGCTTTTCCCCCGCGCCGCCGGATCAGGTAGCGATCTCCCACCTGAGCGCCGTCTTCGGCCTGGCGGAGATCGCCGGCGAACTGCTTGAGGTGCTGCCGGATCCTGCCTTTACCCGCGCCTGGCTCGATTACTGCCGACTCTACAATGACCCCGTCGCGTTAAGCGCCGTTGTCGGCAAACCCGTGAAGAAATTGAATCTGGCGCAGGGCCACGCCCGGCTGACCGCCTTCGCCGCCTGGCGTCTGCGCGATCGGGCGCTGGCGCAGCGGGCCTGGACGGAGTTTAACGACGGCAGCGGCGGCATTGCCAATCCGGGCAGCGAGCTGCGGCGCATTGCGCCGCCCGAGACGCTCTACCCGGTTGATGAGGCCGTTGTCGACGCGTTGATCGACAAACATTCGGACAGCGCCATCGCGTCCAATCTGGCCACAAACGCCGTGGCGCAGTGGGGGTTGGCGGCCATCGCCCTGCTGGCCTTATTAGACGATATCCCTTCCTCACATTGATTCCGCCGGGCAGGCGGAGATTAACAGGACATCAAAATGACGTATTCAGGTTGCACTGAAAGCACCACCCTATTGTCTTCACTCCAGGAAACGCATCAGGCCGGCGGAGATAACGAACGCGAAGCAACGGCGGATCCGCATCGTTATGCGCTCGCCTGGTCAACCGACCAGCGTGGTCAGCCCTGTCTCTGGCGGGTGGAACAGGAAGATCCCCAGCGCACCGTCATCCAGGCCGATGCCGAACGCCTGACGCTGGAAAGCGCGGCCGGGCTAACGCTCTGGCTCGACGCGCCGCTTGCCGGCGCCTACCGCATCGCCTTTGTACGCGAAGTGCTGGTGGCCGACGGACCGCACGATCGCCTGTCCGATCTCAACCAGTTCTGGGCGGCGCGCGATCCGGCCCGCGCCAACCTTTTCACGCGCCGCGGTCAACTGAGTGAGTACGACAATCTGGATTTATACTATGTCGGCATGGGCGGCAACTGGAACAGCACCACGCGCTTTCGTTACTACAACGGACAGGGGGAACGCGCGCTGCTGGGAGAATATACCGACGCCGACCATCTGCTGCGGCCCAATCATCGTTATCGGGTGGCTATTGAGGTCGATCGCCATGAAACCCGCTTTCTGGTGGATGACGTCCTCTACTTTCGCGCCGCGTATCCGACGGCGCCCGCGCCGGGTTATTTCGGTTTTCGTACCGTGTACTCGCGGCACGCCATCAGTGATTTCAGCGTTACGCCGTTATAATGATGCCGTAGAGCCATGCAGGTCGTGATCGACCTGCGTGAAAGTGTCAATCAGTTTGCGTGCCAGCAGCGGCAGGCGGGCGTCCGCCAGACAGATGACGCCGTAGTGGGTATAAAACTCATCGGCGTCATCATCCAGACCGGCGATTTTCAACATGTGAATACCCTGCTGTTTCGGTATGTGGAAATGATTTGTGGTGCCGATGGCGTCCGAATGGCGCACCACATCCAGCAGGCTATAGCCGTTTTCACACTCAATGCTGGTGCGAATGTCCTGCTTGCCGCTGAGTTGCACCAGCGCGCGATGAAGATTGGGCGGGCGAATGGTGGCCGCCAGCGGATAGGCGAACAGCTGGTCGACGGTGATCTCGTCAAACGCCGCCAAAGGGTGTCCTTCGCGACAGCAGAATCCCCAGCGGTGCTGGCTCAACGGCCTCACCTGATAGCGGGCGTCGAATTCAAAATTGCGCGTATCCGCCACGATAAACCCCAGCTCTTCCGCCGCCAGCCGGTGGCCCAGCGCCTGCCAGTTATCGACGCGAAACACCATCCTTACCTTGGGATACTGGCGGGAAAAGGCGCCTATCACCTGCGGCATCAGCCAGGCCGCCGGCGCGGGACCGCAGCCAAAGTGTACCTCTCCGGCCTCTTTGCCATTGAACTGCTGTACGTCGTTGAACAGATCGTGAGTCTGATTAATCAGACGGCGCGCATGTTCCAGCACGATCAGCCCCTTGGGGGTGGGCTCCAGTTGGTTATTACGGTCGATCAGACGAGCGCCGATGGTTTGTTCCAGCGACTGGATGCTGCGGCTGAACGCCGACTGGGAAAGTTTGGTCGCCTGCGCCGCCGACGTGAAATTGCGATGCTCAATCAAGGCGATAAAGTGGCGCAACTGGCGAAGATCGATATTCATAGCGGCGAGTGGGCAGACTGATAAAGGTGAGAGAGGGTAATTTGCAGGCTAACAGCTTTGGAGGCGGGCAAAAAATAATAAATGCCTTTTTTATATATCTTACAGTTATATATTGCCGCCTGACGGCGAGGTGTTTTCCCGACGAACAGCAAAATCAAGGCGTTAAAAATCCCGCCGATGGCGGCGGGATTTTGATTCAGGTAAAAGCGTCGTGTGGGATTAGAACAGTTTCTTAGCCGTATCCAGCCAGTCTTTCTTGAAGGGACGCTTCATGTTCTCAATGGCATCGATAATATCATGATGCACCAGTTTTTCATTCTGGATACCCACGCAGCGGCCGCCATAACCCTGTAGCAGCAGTTCGATTGAATACGCGCCCATACGGGAAGCCAGAATACGGTCATAAGCCACCGGAGAACCGCCGCGCTGAATATGCCCCAGCACCGTGGGACGCGTTTCGCGACCGGTCTCTTTCTCGATATATTTAGCCAGTTCGCTAATATTGCAAATGTGCTCGGTAATGGCGACGATGGCGTGTTTTTTACCCTTGTCGATGCCGACTTTGATCTCTTCCACCAAATCTTTCGGACTGAACTCCACTTCCGGCAGGACGATGAACTCGCAGCCGCCGGCAATCGCCGCCGCCAGGGTCAAATCGCCGCAGTGGCGCCCCATCACTTCCACGATGGAAATACGCTGGTGCGATGAAGAGGTGTCGCGCAGGCGGTCAATCGCTTCCAATACCGTTTCCAGCGCGGTGAAATAACCGATGGTGTAGTCGGTGCCGGCGACGTCGTTATCAATGGTGCCGGGCAGACCGATACAGGGGAAACCCATTTCCGTCAGACGCTTGGCCCCCATGTAGGAACCGTCGCCGCCGATAACCACCAGCGCGTCAAGCCCCTGGTCCCGCATATTCTGCACGGCGACTTCACGGATGTTATCCTCCCGGAATTCGGGAAAACGCGCCGATCCGAGGAAAGTGCCGCCGCGGTTGATGACGTCCGACACGCTATAGCGATCCAACTGCACCATCCGATTCTCATACAACCCCAGATAGCCGTCATAAATACCGAAAACTTCCAACCCTTCCGTCAGCGCAGCTCGCACCACGCCGCGAATTGCCGCATTCATGCCGGGTGCATCGCCACCACTGGTCAATACTCCGATTTTTTTAATCATGACAACCTCTGGACTTGTAGATGTAAATTCGCAGGATTCTTCTATCGAAAATTGACTGCCGATTGTTCCGTTCGTTTTTTCAAGCGTTGGTCACTTGAAAACCTACGGATGTTATCGACAGCCTCCCTCTAATTTTTAATAAAGCATATTATAACAAATACCCGCCGCTGAATTGATTCAGGTCAGGCTAAATTACGCAATAATTTTTTCACCGCCGTCTCGGAAGCGACCGACAGTCACCCGGAACAGGGACGGACTACACATTCAACATCCCCCGTTGCGCTTCCGGCACTGACGAAACCGGATCCTGATGGATAAGCACATCAGAACCCGGAAATTGTTTAAGCAATGCCTGTTCTACGTCATCGGCAATCTGGTGTGACTGCACCAGCGGCAGCGCATCATCCATTTCCAGATGCAATTGGATGAACCGGGTCGGCCCGGACCGGCGGGTGCGCAAATCGTGCGCGCCGCGGATCCCCGGCCAGCCCGCAATAATCCTGACGATAGCGTCGCGCTCTTCATCCGGCAGCGCGCGATCCAGCAGCGACTGCACGGCTTCATATCCCATACGCAGCGCACTGTACAGAATATAAGCGCCGATGCCCAGCGCAAAAAGGGCATCGGCATGCGTCATCCCATACCAGCTCAATACCAATGCCGCCAAAATCGCCCCGTACATCAGCAGGTCGGACTGATAGTGCAGCATATCCGCCCGCACGGCCTGGCTATAGGTGTGCTTAACCACCCAACGCTGGAATGACACCAGCAACAACGTTGACGCCAGGGCGATAACCGTCACCCAGATCCCTATCTCCGGCGAACTTAGCGTATGAGGCGTCACCATATGCTGCAAACCCGTCAGAATAAGAAACAACGCGGAGCCGGCGATAAACATACTTTGCGCCAGCGCGGCCAGCGATTCGGCCTTCCCATGGCCAAAGGTATGCTTGGAATCCGCGGGCTGAAGCGAGTAGCGCACCACCAGAAGATTCACCAGCGACGCGCCGATATCAACCAGAGAATCCACCAATGACGCCAGCAGGCTCACCGAACCGGTATACCACCAGGCGAACAGCTTCATGACAAACAACAGACACGCCACGGTCGTCGCCCCGATAGCCGCCAGGGTGACAAGACGCGTGTATTGCGAATTCATAACGCTCCTATTCAAACCCGAAACCACCTTTAATTGATGACGGTATTGTTTAAAACTAGAGCATAGCGCTTGAAGATCCAAACGCACCATCCCAACGCGATCACGCCTAAGGCCGCGCCGATGAAACCAATATCCGACAGGCTCATATGCGTAATCACCTGATTACCCAGCAGCGCGCCGCCGCCGATCCCCACATTGTAAATACCGGAAAAGAGGGACATGGCGACATCGGTCGCATCGGGCGCCAGCGTCATAACCTTGACCTGCATACTCAGCCCTATCGCCATAATCGCGATCCCCCAGACACAACATAACAGCGCCAACGCGATGTTATTGAAGGAAAGCGGCAATAACAGGATCAGGCACAGGGGCAATAGTCCGATAGCCGTGGTCAGGAAAGCGGTTGGATACTTACTGCTATAGCGGCTGAACAGCATGCTGCCGATAATCCCGGCGCCGCCGAATAACAGCAGCAGCGCGGTAATAAAACCGTCGCTCAGCATCGCCACCTTCTGTACAAAGGGTTCGATATAGCTGTAAGCGGTAAAATGCGCGGTGACGATCACCACCGTTAATCCGTAAACGCAAAGCAACGCCGGGCGTTTAAACAGCTCGGGTACGCTTTTTAACGAGCCGGCGTGAAGGCTGGGCAATACAGGCAGCAGCTTCATCATCACCAGCATCACCGCGCAAGCCACAATCCCGATAATCGAAAACGTGCTGCGCCAGCCTAAATACTGGCCGACCAATCGGCCTAACGGCAGGCCCAGCACCATCGCCAGCGCGGTGCCGGTCGCCAGCAAGCTCAGCGCCTGCGCTTTTCTGCCGTGAGGCGCCAGACGCACGGCCAGCGAGGCGGTGATCGACCAAAAAATCGCATGAGACAGCGCCACGCCGACACGGGCGATCACCAATACCCAAAAATTCCACGCCACGCCGGATAAAAAATTACTGGCGGCGAACAGAATAAAAACTTTAATTAATAACCCGCGCCGCTCCATCTTGCTGGAAAGCAACATAAACGGCAGCGACATCAGACCGACCACCCAGGCATAGATGGTAATAATCAGCCCTACCTGGGCCTCGCTCATCGAAAAGCTGACGGCGATATCAGATAAGAGAGCGACAGGGACAAATTCGGCGGTGTTGAAAATGAATGCTGCCAGAGCAAGGCTGACAACTCGCAACCATGCGGTCGATCGGGGAGAACGAGTCATATGTTGATATCAAAAGTTAAAATGGAAGAATGCGAAAATCAGCTCAATGAGGGGATTACGCGAAGCCTTAAGATTGCTGGAAAATTATAACGCTCTGATGTCAAACTGTAATCAATAACCGATTATTTCCAACCCGCCGGGCCATACCCCGCAGCGGCATCAGCGCGCGGGGATCGTGGTCGTCTGACTATTTCAACTTCAAAGTGCGAATGATGTTTTCCGCATCGCTCTGGGCCTGCTGCTGGTCGCCGGCCGGCAGCGTAATTTGCAGGATCAGCAGCTTATCGTCCACTTTTCCCAGCACCACGGATGAATAGGCCTGCTGTCCGCTGCTGGTGATAATGCTGTCCAACTGCTGCATTTCCTTGCCATCCACCGCAATGGATTTGTTGGTCACCACCTGAAGGTTGGCATCGCGCTCACGTTGCTGATCTTCCAGACGTTTCGTCAACACCGGCAGCGCTTCCGTGGTGTTGTCGCCCAAAATCACGATCACCGCTTTTTGTCCGCTTTCGTTGGCGTAAACGTGCATATTGTTTGCCTGAGTACCCAGTTTACCGCTTTGATCGCTCATATCCGCAGGCAGGGTAAAGGCGATCTTGCCCGCCATCAGCTCGACAGCCACGCCCGCCGAGGCTTCCGCCGCCGGTTTATCCTGCGCTGGCGCCGCCGCGCTATCTTCCGTCTTGCCGTCACAGGCGGCAAGCATGACGACCAGCAGACTCATTCCGAGATATTTCACCACATTCGGCATAGGGTTCCCTTTCTTTTCGTTGGAACAGATTAAGACATTATCGCACGCTATTCTGTATGTAAAAACAAGCGGTTTGTTGTCACAAACCATAAATCCGGGCCTCTGGCGATGCCGTGTTTCGCCGCCGTCTGCGGGCGGCAAAGGCAAAACCGCGTTTAGCGGCGGTTCGCAACGGATAAGCCTGGCATGTCGAGCGGTTGCTCACTCAGACGCTTGAGCACCATATTCAGCATCACGCCATACATCGGCAGGAAGAAAAGCATGCTTATCAGCAGTTTGAAAGTGTAGTCCACCAGGGCGATTTCAATCCAATTGGCAGCCATAAAAGGATCGCTGCTGCGATAAAAGGCGATAAAGAAAAAGGCCAGCGTATCGCTGAAGTTGCCGAAGACGGTGGATGCCGCCGGGGCCACCCACCAGGCGTTGCGCTGCCGCAGCCGGTTGAAAACGTGTACATCCAGAATTTGCCCCAGCACGTACGCCATGAAACTGGCGCTGGCGATGCGGGCAACCACAATGTTTACCTGCCCCAACGCGCTGAACGATTGCCATGATCCCTGATAGAACAGCACGGAGACCAGATACGAAACCAGCAGCGCGGGCAACATCACGGTCAGAATGATGCGACGAGCCAGCGGCGCGCCGAAAATCCGTACGGTCAGGTCGGTCGCCAGAAAAATAAACGGAAAGGTGAAAGCCCCCCAGGTGGTATGAAAACCGAAAATCGATACCGGGAGCTGAACCAGATAATTACTGGAAGTAATGATCAGGATGTGAAATAACGAAAGCCATACCAGCGCCGTCAGCCGCTGTTGGGGAGTAAATCGATACATATATGTGACCTTTTTGGTTATTGGGGTGAGGGAACCCAAGAATCGTCTTGCCTTGCCCGCCATCCTTCTGGAACGCCGCGGGCGGCGGTTTTTTATTACGGCGCGGGCGCATGATACGCATTTACGCCGGCAATGCAATGGTTGTTTTTTGCGCAAACGTTGTCGTCGCTTGCGCCTGAAAATCCACGGCGTAAACTATGGCGGTTTTTTTATTACCCGCTAATCACAGAGAACGTTGATGACCGATCCTTTCGCCAATCCCGATAAAACCCTTGACGCACAGGGACTGCGCTGCCCCGAGCCCGTGATGATGGTGCGCAAGGCGGTACGCCAAATGGAAACCGGACAAACGCTGCTGATCCTGGCGGACGATCCGGCGACCACCCGCGATATTCCCGGATTCTGCCGTTATATGGAGCATCACCTGCTGGCGCAGGCAATCGAGCAATTGCCCTATCGCTATTTACTGCGCAAAGGGGGTTGATTCCCTGGCCGCGCGATGCAGCAGACGCGGCCCGCGTCATGACGCCCGTGGAGCCGGGCGTCAACCCGAGGATTAATCCCGCTTTTTCAGCAACCGCAGGGCGTTGGCCGTGACCAATGCCGTGGCGCCGGAATCCGCCAGCACCGCCAACCACAGACCGGTGATCCCCAGCACGCTGGTGATCAGAAACAGAGCCTTCAGCCCAAGCGCAATGGTAATATTCTGACGAATATTACGATGGGTGGCCCGCGATAGCCGGATCATCATGGCCAATCCATTCAGGCGGCTGTGGGTTAACGCGGCGTCCGCCGTCTCCAGCGCGACGTCGGTGCCGCTGCCCATCGCAATCCCTATCGTGGCCGCTTTCATGGCCGGGGCGTCGTTAATGCCGTCGCCCACCATCGCCGTGGGGTGCCGCTGATTAAGCTCGCTGACCGCCGCCACTTTATCCGCCGGCAGCAGACCGGCGCGATAATCGATGCCCAGATCGTTCGCTATCGCCGCCGCCGCCCGGGGATTATCGCCGGTCAGCATAATGCAGCGTATATTCAGCGCCCGTAATGCGTTCAGCGCGGCGCCGGCGTCGTGACGTAATGTATCGCGCAACGCCAGCACGCCAATCACCAGGCGTTCTTCATGCACGACCACCACCGTTTTCCCTTCATTTTCCAACGCCGCGACGCGCTGACGCCAGTCGGCATCCAGCGTATCCGCCGGCAGCTTGGCCGGAGAACTAACCTGAAGGCGTTTGCCGGCAATCGTCCCCTCAACGCCGATGCCCGCCAGCGCGCGGCGATTATCCGCGACCGGTAAAAACGGACTCGCCGCCAGCGCCCGCTGCACGATGGCTTTCGCCAGCGGATGGTGTGAACCGGACTCTATCGCGGCGGTGCGCGCCAGCAGAGCGGCCTCGCTGATGCCCGCGGCGGGTAAAATATCCGTAACCTGCGGTTTCCCCTCGGTTAAGGTGCCGGTTTTATCAAACGCAACCGCGCGAATGCCGCCCAGCAGCTCCAGCGCCGCCCCGCCTTTGATTAGCGCGCCCTGTCGGGTCGCCGCCGCCAGGCCGGAGGTAATCGCCGCCGGGGTAGAGATCACCAGCGCGCAGGGGCAGCCAATGAGCAATAACGTCAGCCCGCGATAAATCCATTCCTGCCAGGGCTGGCCCAGCAATAACGGCGGGATCACGATAACCAGCAGCGACAGCAGCATGATGGCCGGCGTGTAGTAACGGCTGAAGCGATCGAGGAAACGCTCTATCGGCGCACGGCGCTCTTCCGCTTCTTCGATCAATTGCAGAATACGATCGATGGCGCTGTCACCCGGCTGCGACACCACGCGCAACCGCACATTGCGGTCGACGCACAGGCTGCCGGCCGCCACCTTCTCGCCCGGTTCGCGCTCAACGGGCGCCGACTCTCCGGTTAATGCGCTCTCATCAAAACTGGCTTCCGCGGCGAGCAGTTCCGCATCGGCGGGCAGGCGGCCGCCGGGCGCCACCTCAATCACATCGCCGGGCGACAGACTGGCGACCGGCACGCTGAAACGCCGCTCATTGCGGATCACCGTGGCTTCTTCAGGGAGCAGCGCCATTAACGCGGTGACGCCGCGCCGCGCGCGATTGGCCGCATAGGATTCCAACTGCTCGCCCAACATGAAAAGCAGCAGGACGAACGTGGCTTCAGCCGCCGCGCCAATCAGCAACGCCCCGATAGACGCCACGCTCATCAGCGTTTCAATCGCGAAAGGCGTACCGGAACGGATCAGCCGCGACGCTTTTTTCACTATCGGCACCAGACCCACGATGGTGGTGGCGATAAAAACGATTTGTCCGCCGGACGCATTCAGCAGGGAAAGTCCCCAGCTTGCCGTCGCCAGCAACGTAAAAAGGATCAGGAAACCATATTCATGGATAAAACGGCGTGAATCAGGAGAAAGAGGCGCTTGCGGGGCAAGATCATGCAAGGCGAAACCGACCTGTTGAACGGCGCTCTGCACCTGCGGACGGACATCATTGCGGGCGTCGACGACCAGTTTTTCGGTGGCGAACAGCACTTTGGCCTGTTCTATTCCGGTAACATTTCTTAGAGCATTTTCAATTTTTCGGGCGCAGCTGGGACAATCCATCCCGCTGATTTTCCAGCTAAAACGTTGGCATAGCGACGGTCTGTCGCCGTCGGGATCGTCCGAATCGGCGTTGTCGCTGCTTTCCGACGGGCTTTGATCCGCGCCCCGACCGGTATCGGCAACCGCGCCCGGCGCATGTTTTACGGCGCAACAGCTTTTTTGCGCGCGTGACGAATGAAGGGCGTGCTCATGGCAGCATGCTGACTTTTCAGCGCCGTGATGGTGATGAGAATGCATACCTTCCTCCTGTATTGATGATAGTGATTCTCATCGGAGACTTTACACCGTCATATCAGGCCGATCCAGCGTTTCGCACCCCCGCCGACGCTAAAAATAGAGGGAACGAACGATTAAGAAATGTCCGCCGAAATAGCACGCCGCCACAATGGCCTGATGGGCGCGAAAATTTATTCGGTAGTGGTGGATAAACCAGGCCGCGTGAGCGATAAACAGCAGCGCGGCGCCGGCCAGCAGAGAGAAGTTATAATCCGTGCCGAGGGCGAAATAACGTTCGCCGGCGACCCACACCATCACCGTCGTCATCAGGATAAACGCGCACGCCGGCCAACGCTGCGCCCCAAGACGGCTCCAGACGGTTACGATCAGAAGCGCCGCCAGAATGATCAGCGCCAACGCCAGCGGCCAGAAAAAGGTGAGTGTCGTCTGACTGGTGAAAAAACTGATGGTATAGAGCAGATGCGAAACAAAATAGGCGCCGAACGCATAAAGCAGGCGCTGTGTCGGCAGCAACATCAGCGTATCGGCCGCCAGCGTCGCCAATAGCCCGACCACGATCAGGTAACCCGGCACGCTCAGCAGCGGCGTTTGCCAGGCCAACGCCAGCAATAATAACAAGGTAACGGGTTTAAACAGCCAGCGCTGCCAGACCGGACCACGGTAGCTGGCGTCAACGTATAACCAACCGGAAAAAAGCACGGCAATAAACGACCAAAGCATAGATTATCCTTATTCTGTAGTAGACAAGCCGGATCGAAGCCCGGAATCAGTTTTCGTTTTATGCGTATCCTGAGTAATAATCCGCTGCGGCATCCATAGCCTGATACCTTCAAGTGTAGGGGATCGGGGTAAGGATCAACAACATCAGGCGAGACAGATGCGCATACCGGTGCTTCATGCTATGTTATCGACCCGTTTGGACCGTGGATTGGCGCATGCAATTAGCTTGAAGGAGAATATGGTTGAATGAGCAATGAACCCGCACTTTATCGTATTCAGTTCATGAATAATGGTAAAAACTACCAGCTTTATGTGCGTGAATTGGTATCAAGCAATCTGTTTGGTTTTATTGAAATTGCCGATTTCGTCTTCGACAGCCAATCAACGGTACTGATTGATCCGTCCACCGAAAAGCTGAAAACCGAATTTTCCGGCGTCAGCCGCAGCTTTATTCCTTTACAGGCCGTGATCCGCATTGATGCGGTGACGGAAAAAGGCAGCGCGCGCATCTCCGAATTAGGCGATAACGTCACGCATTTCCCTTATCTTCCCGGCAAAAAAACCTGACGTATGCGTGATTTCCACCCGCTGCTGATACTGGCTCTGGCGCTGATTGCGGTGCTGGCCTGGCGCCAATATCAGCAACAGCGCAATCAGGAAGCGCGCAATGATGCGGCTGTGCTACAGACGATATCGGCGCAAATAACGGCCAAGCGTGAATTTCCACGCGCCCGCACCCGGCCTCGCGATAGCGACTACCGGGTAGAAAGCATGTTTTATGAGGCCACGTTTCAGCCGCTGAACGGCGGCCCCGCGATCGCGCTGCGACTCGATAAGGCCGATTACAACCGGCTCGATAAAGATATGCGGGGCATGTTGCAGGTCAAGGGTACGCGCTTTGTCGGCTTTCGGCCCGGTGAGCGATAACCGTTACTTTTTCGCTTGTTTCGGCAGCTTTTTCTGCCAGGCGAGCAGTTCAAACACCCCGAACAGGAAAATACGCGCCTGAAGCGCCTGACTCAGCGCCGGGCTGTCCTTGGGCTGGCTGGCCCTGAGCAACAGCAGTTGGAAGCCGTGCATCAGGAGCGTGAATATCATCGCCACCGTCATAAAGATATTCAGCGGTCGGGGAAAGGGCTGAATCAGGTTAAAGATCAGAATACCCCATATTCCCAGCATCAATAATCGGCCAAGATTAATCCATATCATCATGTTCCCCTTATTGTCTTTTCTCTACGATGATTATTGACGGAGATATAAACGGTACGCCACCTGACCGGCGATCTTTTCCCGGTGCAGCCGCCAGTTGTCCGGAATCGCCAGTTGCGCGTTCTCGGCCTCGGTTTCCACATAGATCCAGGCGTCCGGCGCTAACCAGCCCTGCCGTTCCAGCAGCGATACCGTATTGTTCAATAAATCTTTACGGAACGGCGGGTCGAGAAACACCACATCAAACGGTTCGCCGGCCTGAGCCAGCCATTGCAGGGTATCAGTATTAACGACGCAGGCGTTTTCCGCCCGCAGCAGCGTCAGATTTTGCGTTAATTGCTGCGCCACGCCACGCTCCCTTTCCAGCAATGTGGCGTGCGCGGCGTAGCGCGACAGCGCCTCCAGCCCCAGCGCGCCGCTGCCGGCGAAACAATCCAGGCAGCGCGACTGCTGAATAACCGGCGCCAGCCAGTTGAACAAGGTTTCACGCACGCGATCGGTGGTCGGCCTTAAGCCGGGACTCGCAGGAACGGGGAGTTTTCTGCCGCGCCACTGACCACCGATAATTCGGATCTGCCC
Organism: Brenneria sp. g21c3; assembly: GCF_040240345.1. Taxonomy (NCBI): domain Bacteria; kingdom Pseudomonadati; phylum Pseudomonadota; class Gammaproteobacteria; order Enterobacterales; family Pectobacteriaceae; genus Brenneria; species Brenneria sp. g21c3. The sequence goes on from NZ_JBEIAB010000020.1 coordinate 61,881, forward strand.
GGCGGCCGACGATGCATTTTTTTTAGCCATAGCTCATGTATTGGTTGCTGCGCCAGACGGTCGGCACAGTAAGGTCAGGAGATTTAAGCGCTATTCTAACGGCGCTTAAGGCATATACCCAATAGATTTATGGCGTGCCGACGCCTCGCATATTGAAACGCGCGCCGGTGAAACCGGCCTCGACGACGTCAGTGCGCGCGTTGACATACTTCGTTACCGAGAGAGTCCGTCATTGCCGTCTCCGGCTGCATGTTGCTGTCGACAGGAAAGTGTTAAACTCGTTGTTTATCGTCAAAATAGATTGGTTTGAGTTTACCGGCGAAGTCCGAGAAGTCCGATAAGCGGCGATAAGATTGTCAACGATCTGATTGGTTTTAATTATTTATTCGCCGCGGCGAGCGGCGTGGAGCGCGATTGCAAGATGGCAAAAGAGAAGAAAAAGCGCGGTTTTTTTTCCTGGCTCGGACTAGGCCGCCAGGAAGAAGAACAACAGCAACCGCAAGAGAAGTCCGAAATTCCTGAGACGCCGGTCGCTGAGCCCGCCGCCGATGTCGAGCCCCATCCGGCCGCGGAGCAGGAAACGTCCGTGGCGGAACCCCTGGAAAACCAGGAACCGGCCGAACAGCCGCCCGCGCCTCAAGTCGCAGAGGAAGCCGAAGAGGAAACACTGACGCGGGCAAGCGCGCCGGCGGAAGAGATCGCGCCGGCGGCAGAGGTCGCGGTCGTTGCAACGCCGCACGCAGACGAAGAAGCAAAGCAAGACGAGGATAGCGCGGTTCCGGCCCAAACGGCGCTGACGAAGGAAGATGAGCCAGCCGTTGAGGATGAAGCGGAAGACGCGCGCCAGTTCGTGCATGACGCGCCGGCCATGCACGAACAGGAGCGGCCGACCCGGGAAGGCTTCTTTGCGCGCCTGAAACGCAGTCTGGTGAAAACCCGCCAGAATCTGGGTTCAGGATTTATCGGATTGTTTCGCGGCAAGAAAATCGACGATGATCTGTTTGAAGAGCTGGAAGAGCAGTTGCTGATTGCCGATGTCGGCGTCGACACCACGCGCAAGATCATTGCCAGCCTGACGGAACACGCCAACCGTAAGCAACTGAAAGATGCGGATACGCTTTTTGCCAAGCTGAAAGAAGAAATGGCGACAATACTTGCTAAAGTTGACGAGCCGCTGAATATCGAGGGCAAAACGCCCTACGTTATCCTGATGGTCGGCGTCAACGGCGTGGGGAAAACCACCACTATCGGCAAAATGGCGCGGCAATTTCAGGCTCAGGGCAAATCCGTGATGCTGGCGGCGGGGGATACGTTCCGCGCGGCGGCGGTTGAACAGCTTCAGGTCTGGGGTCAGCGCAACAATGTGGCGGTGGTGGCGCAGCATACCGGCGCCGACTCGGCTTCCGTCATTTTCGATGCCATCCAGGCGGCGAAGGCCCGGGGCGTGGACGTCCTGATCGCCGATACCGCGGGCCGCTTGCAGAACAAGGCTCACCTGATGGAAGAGTTGAAGAAGATTGTGCGCGTGATGAAAAAGCTGGATGAAGAAGCCCCGCATGAAGTCATGCTGACGCTGGACGCCAGCACCGGACAAAACGCGGTGAGTCAGGCGAAGCTTTTCAACGAGGCGGTCGGCCTGACGGGGATCTCGCTGACCAAACTCGATGGTACCGCCAAGGGCGGGGTGATTTTCGCTATCGCCGACCAGTTTGGCATTCCCATTCGCTATATCGGGGTCGGCGAAGGTATCGAAGATTTGCGGCCGTTTAAGGCCGACGATTTTATTGAGGCACTTTTTGCCCGTGAGGATTAAAACGGATGATTCGCTTTGAACAGGTCAGTAAAGCTTATCTCGGCGGACGTCAGGCATTGCAGGGGGTGGATTTTCATCTGCGCCCGGCGGAAATGGCCTTCCTGACGGGCCATTCCGGCGCGGGGAAAAGCACCCTGCTGAAGCTGATTTGCGGTATTGAACGTCCCAGCGCAGGTCAGATTCTGTTTGGCGGACACAACATCAGCCGCTTAAAAAAGCGTGAAGTGCCGTTTCTGCGCCGCCAGATCGGCATGATCTTTCAGGATCACCATCTGCTGATGGAACGCACCGTTTACGACAACGTGGCGATGCCGCTCATCATCGCCGGCGCCAGCAGCGAAGACATTCGCCGCCGGGTCTCCGCCGCGCTTGATAAGGTGGGATTGCTGGACAAAGCCCGCAACTACCCTATCCAGCTCTCCGGCGGGGAACAGCAGCGCGTCGGCATTGCGCGGGCGGTGGTCAACAAACCCGCGGTGCTGCTGGCGGACGAACCGACCGGTAATCTGGATGATGCGCTGTCCGAAGGCATCCTCCGCCTGTTTGAAGAGTTCAACCGGGTGGGCGTCACCGTATTGATGGCGACCCACGATACCGGGCTGATATCCCGACGAAATTACCGGGTGTTGACGCTGTCCAACGGCCGCATGATTGGGGGAAACCATCATGGCGAATAATACCCGTAATGCGAAAAAACCGGGTTCGAAGGCCAGGTCGCTGCGCGGCGGCTGGCAGGAACAGTGGCGTTACGCGTGGATGAATACGCTGGCCGATATGCTGCGTCAGCCGCTGGCGACGCTATTAACCGTTATGGTGATAGCCATCTCTCTGGCGTTGCCCAGCATCTGTTATCTGGTGTGGAAAAACGTCAGTCAGGCCGCCGCGCAGTGGTATCCCACGCCTCAGCTAACCGTCTATCTGGATAAATCCCTGGACGACAACGCCGCACAGGCGGTGATTACTCAGTTGCAGTCGGAAGACGGGGTCGAAAAAGTCAATTATCTGTCGCGCAATGAGGCGATGGGCGAATTCCGTAACTGGTCGGGCTTTGGCGGCGCGCTGGATATGCTGGAGGAAAATCCGTTGCCGGCGGTCGCCATCATTACGCCGAAAATGACCTTCCAGAGCGAGGAAAGCCTGACGACGCTGCGCGATCGGGTCGCCGAGACCCAGGGCGTGGATGAAGTGCGTATGGACGACAGCTGGTTTGCCCGGCTGGTGGCCCTCACCAGCCTGGTGGGGCAGATTTCCGCGACCATTGGCGTCTTAATGGTGATTGCCGTGTTCCTGGTGATCGGCAACAGCGTGCGCCTGAGCATTTTCAGCCGCCGGGAAACCATTAACGTCATGAAGCTGATCGGCGCGACGGACGGCTTTATTCTGCGGCCTTTCCTCAACGGCGGCGCCGTTATGGGATTTGCGGGCGCCGTATTGTCGTTAATCCTGTCCCAGGCGTTGGTGTGGCGGCTTGATGCGGTCGTCGCCCAGGTCGCATCGGTCTTCGGCACGACGTTTGCGGTCAAAGGACTCAGTTGGGATGAAGCGCTGTTGCTGCTGCTGATCGCCGCGATGATTGGCTGGCTGGCCGCGTGGCTGGCAACCGTCCAACATTTACGTCGCTTTACACCAGAGTAATCTTTTTTTGCTATAATTCTTCCTTGTGCATCAGGCTGTATGCACAAGGGAATTTCCCTCGGCCGCCACGTTTTTTCGTTTCCGCCGACCCGATCATTTTCTCAGTGGCGATTCATCTTGATATGTTAAATAAGATGGATAAAATTGGGGAACTTGTGAGAAAAGTCACAGTCTGAATACAGTAAATACTGCGACGAATTTTTAGCGAATAGGTTTCATCCCAATTGCCGCAAAACGTCGGAGTAACCGCGACTTGTCATAATATTAGCGTGTGTTGGCAATCGCATGAGCGGTCTTCTCAAGTAAGAAGCATCGCATAAACCTAGTCATGAGAGAGGTTGGATGACCAAAGATATGCAAACTTTCACCTTAGTTCCCCAAGGCAGTCTGGAAGGTTATATTCGAGCCGCCAATGCCTATCCGATGCTAACGGCGGAGGAAGAGCGGGCTCTGGCTGAACGGCTGCATTATCAGGGCGATCTGGAAGCCGCTAAGCAGCTTATCCTGTCGCACCTGCGTTTTGTTATTCATGTAGCCCGTAATTATGCCGGCTACGGCCTGCCGCAGGCGGATCTGATTCAGGAAGGCAACATCGGCCTGATGAAAGCGGTACGCCGTTTTAATCCTGAAGTGGGTGTGCGTCTGGTTTCCTTTGCCGTGCATTGGATTAAGGCTGAAATTCATGAATATGTGCTGCGCAACTGGCGTATTGTGAAAGTCGCGACCACCAAAGCGCAGCGTAAGCTGTTTTTCAATCTGCGTAAATCCAAACAGCGTCTTGGCTGGTTTAATCAGGAAGAAGTCGAACTGGTGGCCCGTGAACTGGGCGTAACCAGCAAAGATGTGCTTGAGATGGAATCCCGCATGGCGGCGCAGGATATGACCTTCGATCCGACGCCGGACGAAGAAACGCACGATGGCAAAGCCATGTCGCCGATGCTGTATCTACAGGATAAATCGTCTGATTTCGCCGACGGCATTGAGGAAGACAACTGGGAACACCATGCTGCGGATAAACTGACCTATGCATTGGAAGGCCTGGATGAGCGCAGTCAGCATATTATCCGCGCGCGTTGGCTGGACGATGACAACAAATCGACATTGCAGGAACTGGCCGATCGGTACGGCGTATCCGCGGAACGTGTGCGTCAGCTGGAAAAGAACGCCATGAAAAAGCTGCGAGCGGCGATAGAAGCCTGATCATCGCGCATTAGCCCTCCAACGACCGGCGCCTTTGCCCGGTCGTTTTGTTTTCCGCCTTCACTGATTTTCATTCTTGATATAGCGCCAACCGCCGGATACCGGTGAGAAACCGCAGCTGATCATAAATTTCCCCAGCACAGACTCATTTACCGTCGCGTGATCGGCCGTCACCAGCCACCATTCCCTGGCCTCGGGCAACGCCCTGCGCGTTTCTTCCACCAAATACAGACCTACGCCGCGTCTTCGGGTCTCGACGCGCACCATAAGATCGTTCAGTTGGGCATATTCTCCTTTGATCTCCACCAACACCGCCGCCAACAGCCGGTCGTTAAAACGAGCGACGAATAAACGCCGCTCCGGCGTAAGCTCTTTTTCCAGCAGCTCAATATGTTGATGCGGCCAGATCTTAGCGAGATCGATTTTATCCTGGGGGCTGAATACGGTGAGACGTTCAACGGTTAATTTCATTTACAAGCACTCCGTTAAATGAGTGAAAAATAATACATCTAATTTGTAATCAAACAGTTACACAATGCGTTCATTACAGTTAACAAGGAAAATATTTTTTTGATTGACCCGCTTTCCGAGTAAAACGTCATCGCTCAACGCGCAATACAGCACAAGCCACTACATATAAAACAAATTATGGATTTTAAATCTAGTATTTTATGCTGCCGACACATCTTATTTCTGCCGGCCCGCCTTGACGTCCAGCATAAAGCTCCCGACTAATGATATGAAAAATAAAGACTTATTAGAAAAATTTGCGAATAAAACACCCAAGCTATTCTGGTACATTGGGAAAAAGGTTATCTTATGGCAAAGGGCCGTCAATTTTTCGACAGTATCCATAATAACGATACATAGGGTAAACGGATGAAATTTAGTCAAGGTAAAGCATTGCTGATGGGGTGTATGGCGCTCGCCATGAGTCAGGCCGCAAACGCTGCGGATCTCAAAATCGCGGTTGTCGGGGCGATGTCCGGTCCGGTCGCGCAATATGGCGATATGGAGTTCATTGGCGCGCGACAGGCCATTGCCGATATCAATGCCAAAGGCGGCGTAAACGGGAATAAGCTGGTTGGCGTTGAATACGACGACGCGTGCGATCCGAAACAGGCCGTCGCCGTTGCGAACAAAGTGATCAATGACGGCATTCGCTATGTGATCGGTCATTTGTGTTCTTCCTCCACCCAGCCTGCGTCTGATATTTACGAAGAAGAAGGCGTGATCATGATTACGCCGGCCGCGACCAACGCAGACCTGACCACTCGCGGCTACAATCTGGTGCTGCGCACCACCGGTCTTGATTCCGATCAGGGTCCAACCGCCGCGAAATACATTACCGATACGATTAAACCTCAGCGTATCGCCGTTGTACATGATAAACAACAATACGGTGAAGGTCTGGCCCGCGCGGTTCAGGATAACCTGAAAAAAGCCGGCGCCAACGTGGTGCTGTTTGAAGGCGTGACGGCGGGCGATAAAGATTTCTCTACGCTGGTCGCTCGCTTGAAGAAAGAAAACGTGGATTTCGTTTACTTTGGCGGTTACTACCCGGAAATGGGCCAGATTTTACGTCAGGCCCGTCAGGCGGGTATGGACACCAAATTTATGGGGCCGGAAGGCGTGGGTAACTCATCCCTGTCCAACATCGCCGGCGCCGCGTCCGAAGGGATGCTGGTTACGTTGCCCAAACGTTACGATCAGGTTCCCGCCAACCAGCCGGTCGTCGATGCGCTGAAAGCGAAAAAACTGGATCCGAGCGGCCCGTTCATCTGGACCACCTATGCCGCCATACAATCCCTGACGACCTCCATGCAGCGTAGCGGCAGCATGGAACCGGAAGAACTGGCGGCCGATCTGAAGGCCAAATCCGTTGATACCGTCATGGGGCCATTGAGCTGGGATGAAAAAGGCGACCTGAAAGGGTTTGAGTTTGGTGTGTTTGAGTGGCATGCAGACGGTACGTCCAACGCAGTGAAATAATCAAGCGACGCTGTATTAATCCCTCAATACCGATGCCCCCGTGCTGCAAGGCTCGGGGGCAGAATTTAAGGTTAAGGTATGTCCGAGCAGTTCCTCTATTTTCTTCAGCAGATGTTCAACGGCCTGACGTTGGGCAGCACCTATGCGCTGATCGCCATTGGCTACACCATGGTTTACGGCATTATCGGCATGATTAACTTTGCTCACGGCGAAGTTTATATGATCGGTAGCTATGTCTCTTTTATCGTGATTGCCGCCCTGATGATGATGGGCATTGATGCGGGCTGGTTATTAATCGGCGTGGCGTTTATCGCCGCCGTGGTGATTTCCAGCGCCTACGGCTGGAGCATCGAGCGCGTCGCCTATAAACCGGTGCGCACCTCCAAGCGCCTGATCGCGCTGATTTCCGCCATCGGGATGTCGATTTTCCTGCAAAACTACGTCAGTCTTACCCAGGGCTCCCGCGACGTCGCGCTGCCGAGCCTGGTTACCGGACAATGGACGCTGGGCGAAAGCAATGGTTTTGCCGCGACGATCAGCACCATGCAGTTGACCATCTGGGTAGTGACCTTCCTGGCGATGCTGGCGCTGACGCTGTTTATTCGCTACTCGCGTATGGGCCGCGCCTGTCGCGCCTGCGCCGAAGACCTGAAAATGGCCAGCCTGCTGGGCATCAGCACCGACCGGGTCATCTCGCTGACCTTTGTGATTGGCGCGGCGATGGCGGCGGTGGCCGGCGTGCTGCTGGGGCAGTTCTACGGGGTGATTAACCCTTACATTGGTTTCATGGCGGGGATGAAAGCCTTTACCGCCGCGGTGCTTGGCGGCATCGGCAGCATACCCGGCGCGATGATCGGCGGCTTGATTCTGGGCGTGGCGGAAGCGCTGACCTCGGCCTATCTGAGTACCGAGTACAAAGACGCGGTCTCTTTCGCGCTGTTGATCGCGGTGCTGCTGGTGATGCCCACCGGTATTCTTGGTCGTCCGGAGGTTGAGAAAGTATGAAAAAGCTCAATCTTCTCAATGCCTGTCTGTCCGCATTCATGCTGCTGGTGCTGGCCACCTTTATCATGGGCATGCAATTAGGGCTCGATGGCACCAAACTGGTCGTCCGGGGCGCCGATCAGGTGCGCTGGCACTGGATTGGGGTCGGCTGCGTGGTCGTTTTCTTCTTCCAGTTAATCCGACCGCTGATCCAGCAGAGCATGCAGAAGTTTTCCGGCCCGTCGCTGGTGTTGCCGAGCTTTGACGGCAGCACGCCCCGGCAGAAACTGCTGGCGGCGCTGCTCATCATCGCCGCCATCGCCTGGCCTTTTCTGGTCTCGCGCGGCACGGTGGATATCGCCACCCTCACCCTGATTTACGTCATGCTGGGGCTGGGATTAAACGTCGTCGTCGGGCTGTCCGGCCTGCTGGTGTTGGGCTATGGCGGCTTTTATGCCATCGGCGCTTATACCTATGCCCTGCTGAACAATTACTATGGACTGGGCTTTTGGGAAAGTCTGCCGCTGGCCGGTATGACCGCCGCCTTGTCCGGCTTTCTGCTTGGCTTTCCGGTCTTGCGCCTGCGCGGCGACTATCTGGCCATCGTGACGCTGGGATTCGGCGAAATCGTCCGTATCCTGCTGCTGAACAACACCGAAATCACCGGTGGCCCGAACGGCATCAGCCAGATCCCCAAACCGACGCTCTTTGGTCTGGAATTCAGCCGCACCGCGCGTGACGGCTGGGACACCTTCCATAACTTTTTCGGCCTGGCCTATAGCCCCGGCGACCGCATTATTTTCCTCTATCTGGTGGCGCTGCTGCTGGTGATCCTGACGCTGTTTGTGATCAACCGCCTGCTGCGTATGCCGCTGGGCCGCGCCTGGGAAGCGCTGCGCGACGATGAAATCGCCTGCCGCTCGCTGGGACTCAGCCCGACGCGCATCAAGCTGACGGCCTTTACCATCAGCGCCGCGTTCGCCGGTTTCGCCGGCACGCTGTTTGCCGCCCGTCAGGGCTTCGTCAGCCCGGAATCCTTCACCTTCGCCGAGTCGGCATTTGTACTGGCGATTGTGGTGCTGGGCGGCATGGGCTCTCAGTTCGCGGTGATCCTCGCCGCCGTCTTGCTGGTGGTGTCGCGCGAGCTGATGCGCGATCTGAATGAATACAGCATGCTGCTGCTGGGCGCGTTGATGGTATTGATGATGATTTGGCGCCCGCAAGGCCTGCTGCCGATGAAACGCCCGCAGATGAAGTTGAAAGTAAGCGAGAAGGAAGAGCAGGCATGAGTACGCAGCCATTACTATCCGTCAGAGGTCTGATGATGCGTTTCGGCGGTCTGCTGGCGGTCAACAACGTTGAACTGGATTTAAACGCGGGAGAGATTGTCTCGCTTATCGGCCCGAACGGCGCCGGGAAAACCACGGTATTCAATTGCCTGACCGGTTTTTACCGCCCCACCGGCGGCACCATCATGCTGCGCGACCGGCACCTGGAAGGCCTGTCGGGACAGAAAATCGCCCGCATGGGCGTGGTGCGCACCTTCCAGCATGTACGGCTGTTCCGTGAAATGACCGTGATTGAAAACCTGCTGGTGGCGCAGCATCAGCATCTTAAAAGCGGCATCTTCGCCGGGTTGCTGAAAACGCCGGGCTTTCGACGCGCAGAAGCGGATGCGCAGACTCGCGCGGCCGAGTGGCTGGAGCGTGTGGGTCTACTGGCGCTAGCCAACCGTCAGGCGGGCAATCTGGCTTATGGTCAGCAGCGCCGGCTGGAAATCGCCCGCTGTATGGTGACCCGCCCGGAGCTATTGATGCTGGATGAACCTGCGGCCGGACTTAATCCGAAAGAAACCGAAGAGTTGAATCAATTGATCGCCGAACTGCGCGATCGCCATCAGGTTTCCGTGCTGCTGATTGAGCACGATATGAAACTGGTGATGGGGATTTCCGATCGGATTTACGTCGTCAATCAGGGAACGCCGCTGGCCCACGGAACCCCGGCGGAAATTCGTAACAACCCGGATGTCATCCGTGCTTATCTGGGCGAAGGATAACGTTTATGCTGTCATTAAATCAGGTCTCGGCCCACTACGGGAAAATTCAGGCGCTGCATCAGGTTAGTCTGCATATCGAACAGGGCGAGATCGTTACGCTTATCGGCGCCAACGGCGCCGGAAAAACCACGCTGCTGGGTACGCTGTGCGGCGACCCGCGCGCGACGGAAGGCACCATCATCTTTGACGGGAAAGACATCACCCATTGGCAGACCGCGCACATTATGCGTGAGGCGATCGCCATCGTGCCGGAAGGCCGCCGCGTGTTTTCCCGCATGACGGTGGAAGAAAATCTGGCCATGGGCGGATTCTTTGCCGACCGCAGCCAATATCAGCAGCGGATCGAACGGGTTTACGATCTGTTTCCCCGCCTGTATGAGCGACGCGCCCAGCGTTCCGGCACCATGTCCGGCGGCGAGCAGCAGATGCTGGCCATCGGCCGCGCGTTGATGAGCCAGCCGCGCTTATTGCTGCTTGATGAGCCCTCGTTAGGACTCGCGCCGATCATCATTTTGCAAATTTTTGATACTATCCAGCAACTGCGTGAAGAGGGCATGACCATTTTCCTCGTGGAGCAAAACGCGAACCAGGCGCTACGTCTGGCCGACCGCGGTTATGTGCTTGAAAATGGCCACGTTGTACTGGAAGACAGCGGCGCGGCATTACTCGCAAATGAGGCGGTCCGTTCCGCTTATCTGGGCGGTTGATTCCCGCCCGCTCGCCCCGGCAGACTGCCGATAGGCATGTTGCTTTATCCGCCTCGCCGACGAACAAATTATCAGACGTAATTTTGCTCGTCGGCGGGGCGGCTCAGCCTTCTGAAAAACGGATTTGCCTACAGGCGTCTCGCTGCAAGATAAACCAACTATTCCACCGCGAACACGCGCTATTCCCGCACTATTCTTTTGTCAGTCCGAAGACCCTGTCCTGCTCTTTGCGAAGGCGCAGGAGTACGGAGTTTGCAGGGATATTCACGTCTTCCATCCGGATAACTTCCCCCGCGGCGACATCGCGCGCCAGACTTGTATTGCTAAAGAGATAGAACGGTACTAAATTCCCGGCGTCAATAGCCTCAGCATCACCGATGAAGCCGTCCACTCCGTCAATGGTGTGGTGATGCCCGCCCATCTTCAACACCGTACCCTTTTTGAGATTCTGTGTGGCTCGGCCGTATAAATCGCAAACAGGGCGAAGGCTGTCTCCGCCCGTCGCATGTCCCATGATAGCCGCAGCAAGCACCGACGTGCCGGTTTCCACGCCGAGCAGGTGTCGGGGGATATAAACCGCCGCATACTTTCCGTTCCGGCTAACAGGGTGTCCCTTGGCGCCCAGGACATTCCATGTCTTTTGGTCCGTACACGCCACAATGATAAACTCGCCGCCGGCCATGCTGATTTCATCGGGGCGGCGCAGGCAGTTGAAGATATCCAGTGTCCCGGGGGCATCAAGCAGGCCGCCGTCTTTTTTGGGGCAAAAAAAGTCAGGCATTTCCCCCATGCGCGCGGCGGGAGCGCTGAACGCGGGTTTGTTCGGTTTCATGCCGGTTGCGTTCGCCACAACGACCATTTCGCAAAGATCAGGAATGGAATGAAAGGTGAGGGTACTGAGTATAGCGCCGCGGGCTTCGGCAATATCCCCGGCGTTCCGCTCGCCCAGATTCCATAAATCATCCATGCCGGAGCAGGCAAAGAGCTGCTGCTGCCCTTCACACGCAAGCATTTTTGATACGGGGTCGTACACGAAATCGTACTCGCTGGCCTTTCCCGCGCCGACAATGGTAAGACCCAGCGCGCGTCCCCAACTAATAAGGCCGATCAGCATGCTGGGTTGGTCGCCATCTCCCGTCGTATAGACCAGCCCCCTGGACTGGGCTTTCTGAGCGAGGATTGAACCGACAACGGAATCCGTCTCTTTGGAAACCATTACCACATGCATGCCTTTCTCAATGGCGAGTTCGGCCGCAGCGGCGCTGACCTCCGGCTGGCCGCTGCTTTCCACCAACACTTCGAGAGGGAGATCCGCAATCGCATCAAAGGCCTCGACGACAACGAAAAATCCCTCCTCGTACGCTTTTTTCGCCTCTTCCGCCGTGTTGCAAACCTTCACCTTGCTTGTGGGAATGCCTGCGGAAACATATGCGTCAACCGCACGCTGCACAGTACGGGTGCATACCGCTTTCACTTCCATGTGCGGCATGGTTTGCGCCTGGAAAATGTATGATGCGCCGAATTCGCCTGCGCCCATAAGACAGGCGCGCACCGCATCATTCGCAGGCCGTTTGAATAATGATTGATAATGCATCGAGCGCTCTCCTGAGTATATTCATCTGTTTAATAATCATTTTTCCAAAGACGAGCGGCGGAAATCCATTCCCGTACAGCCGTCGTTCACGGTTTATCGGCAACCCGGCTATTGCAGGCGCTGCGGGCGGTAGATCCTTTCAGCGGTTTGGTGAAAGACCGCGCCCTGCTCTTTTTCCGACAGATCCGCCAGAATCGCCCTGTAACCGTCAAAAATCGTGGCGAATGTCGTTACCATGCCGTCCACCGGGAAATTGCTGCCCAACATGCAGCGGTCTGCGCCGAACATGCTAATGACGTCTTTCACGATCCGGCGGTTACTTTCAACCGTCCAGGGTTTGTTCGCCTCGCAAAGGCCGGAAATCTTCACGGCGGTATTGGGTCTGGCGGCCAGCTTTTCCATATTGGCGCGCCATCCCAAAAGAGCTTCCTCGCTTCGCCCCGGCACGCCCGTGTGGTTTACGATAACGAGGGTATGCGGGAAATTGGCGGCAAGTTCCGCGGCTTCCGGCAAAACCCACCAGTTGGCCTGCAAATCGAAATGGAGACCGTATTTCTCCAATTCGGAATAGCCGCGCAGCCATTTGTCAGACGACATCAGGCTTCTGCCCTGTTCCGCCGGTGTGGAAGGGCCGCCCGGTTTATGGCGGACACTCCGGACAAGAGGATATGCCGCCTGCTCCGCGAGCAGGCTTGCGGCATCGTCCGCATCAAGCCATGCCTGCGCGACCATAGCGCCCGGATAGCCGAAATCACGTGCGACCTGGTGTACGTAGTGTGTTTCCTTGAGCGGGGCCTGCGGGTCATATTCCGCTTCGCAGTAAACGGATGTGACCACGTTTTGCCCGACGATATCGTCGAAATAATCGCTCATCAGGTACGTTTTCTTTATTGCGCTGTAATCCCCGTAACGATGCGGCACCATGATGTCTTTCGTCAGCCACGGATACAGATGCTTCTCGAGATCCCAAAAATGGTGGTGTGCGTCAACCACCGGCCCGGTCCAGATATTTTTTTCAGCCATGGTGATTCTCCTTAATGTGCGCCGTTCTTTATGCGAACAGCGCGCGGATAAGTTCTAGCCCGCGGTTTTCGGGCTGGAGGCGCCGAAATTAATACAAAGGGAGCCCAGGAGGTATGCAAAGGCGCAAGCGGCGAAAAAGTACAGCGCAGCGGTGTAGCCGCCGGTCATGTCCACTAGGAAACCCACGATAATGGGGACGAATATGCCGCTGGACGTTCCGGCGAAGTTCATTACCCCGCCGACCAAACCGATTTTATTCGCGGGGGAAAGCATGGCCGGAATAATCCAGTACAATCCGCCCCAAAGATGGAAAAAGACGCCGATGGCTAGAACGATTACCGCCGTAGTACTGTCGCTGATGAAAGGCAATGCCAACAGGCAAACCAGGGCCATGGCGCCGGAAATCCCGAAAAGCAGCTTGCAGGCGGCATTACGCGGGAGCACGCGCTGGAGCATATCCACAAGGTATCCGCTGACCACTTCGCCAATCGCGCCACACAGGAAAATGATGAAAGTGGCGTACCCCATGGCCCTGAGGTCCATTCCCCGTCCGTTGGCAAGGTAGCTCGGCCCCCATGTAACCAAGCCGAAAAATACCATTGCCCAGCCGATACGGCCGATAACCATTGCTACCAGGGTTCTTTTGGACAGCGCCATATTGGTATTCTGCGCCTGCTCTTCCCCTGCGAGCCGTTTCTGTTCGTCAATGAAAGCAAGCTCGTTTTTACCCATGCTCTTGTGTTCATGAGGCGTGTCGCGGGCGTAGAGATAGACCACGATCCCGGCAACGATGGTCAACACCCCGATCAGGAAAAATGCGATACGCCACGAGCTGAAAAAGGCGATGAGAGAGGCGACCAGCAAGCCGCCCACGGCGGAACCGAAAGGAGCGCCGCTGTCAATGAGGGTAATGCCCCGGCCTCTCTCCCGGGAGGGAAGCCAACTGGCGGTGAGCTTACTGGCCGACGGCATGAAAGGCGCTTCAAACGCGCCAAGCCCCACGCGGGTCAGCAAAAGGAACAGGCCGTTGACGGCAACGGCGGAAAGGCACTGGAACGCCCCCCATATCACTGTCGCCACGCCGATGACCAGTCTTCCGCCCCACCGGTCCGCAGCCTTTCCTCCGGGGATCTGGCAAAGGCAATATGCCCAGAAAAAGGCGCTGAGGATCAGTCCCTGCATTTTCCCGCTTAACGAGAACTCTTGCGCGATCAGCGGCATGCCGACAGACAAAGCGATGCGGTCGATGCAGTTGATGGTGTACAAGATGAACAGCATGATAATAAAGCGCCATCTGGTCGTCAGCAGTAGAGATTTGCTGTTGCCGACGTCTGGAGTTTTCGAGTCCACAGACATAACAACCTCCGGAAATTTATCTTTTTCCCATTTAAAGGCGCTGCGGCATTTAAACGTCGAATGCTGTAGCAAGAGCAAGCCATGCCGCGACATGGCTTGTCGCTGCCCGGTGTTGGCGAAAGTAACGTTTGCCGTCAATGCTGAAGCGGGTATCTCAGGAGTCGTCCGCTTTAAAAGTTGCTCTATTCGGCTGGCGTACGGTAGAAGCGCCATAGACGGCATTTTCTATTGCGTGTAACGCCCTCCAGGATCTTCGCCCGGAAACCCGCGTCGGCGACGGCTTTGAAGAGGTTAAGGAACGGCGCCTCGGTAAAACATCGTGGATAGATTTATGGTGAACGTAGGCATGTTTAGCTCCTTAATTCGGCAATTTCCGCATCGGTCAGATAGCGGATCCGGCGGTCGCCCAGAATGAAAATCAGTTTGGCGGTTTCTTCCAGCTCCTCCATATTGTCCGCAGCGGCGCGCAGGCTCCGCCCGGTCACGACCGGGCCGTGATTGGCCAGAAGAAAGGCGTTGTGGTCGGGCGCCAGCCTGGCCAATTCTTCACCCAGCCGTTTGTCGCCGGGGCGAAAATAGGGAACGACCGGCACTTGTCCCATTCGCATCACCACATAAGGGGTGAAGGGTCTGATCGCGTTGCGCGGATCCAGTCCCTCCAGACAAGAGAGCGCGGTCGAATAGGCGCTATGCAGGTGTACCACGGCCCGACACTGCGGATTATTGCGATAGAGGGCCAGATGGAAGCTGATTTCCTTGGAGGGACTGTCGCCGGAGATCAATGCGCCCGCCGGATCAACCTTCGCCAGCCGGTCGGCGGAGAGTTCTCCCAGGCAGGAACCCGTCGGCGTTGCCAGCAGCGCCCCGTCCTCCAGCAGCAGGGAAAGATTCCCGGCCGAGCCGGTGGCATACCCGCGCTGAAAAAAAGAGGCTCCCAGTCTGACCATTTCTTCTCGTGCTTG
Source organism: Brenneria sp. g21c3 (assembly GCF_040240345.1). Lineage (NCBI taxonomy): Bacteria > Pseudomonadati > Pseudomonadota > Gammaproteobacteria > Enterobacterales > Pectobacteriaceae > Brenneria > Brenneria sp. g21c3. Next base: position 77,203 of record NZ_JBEIAB010000020.1, read on the forward strand.
AACTTCATTCATACGGCGAATTCCTGCTGCGCTCTGGCGAAAAAGTTTTCATCCCCGAAGTTGCCGGATTTCAGCGCCAGCGAAAGGGGGGCATCGGTCGATCTCACCCAGGGTACGCCGGGAGAGATGGAGGGGCCGATATGGAAGGCGCGGATCCCTAACGTCTGCACCACGATGCTGGCAGTTTCTCCTCCGGCGACGATGAAACGCCGGAAGCCGTCCTCCCGCAGTTGTCGAGCGACGGAAGAGAAAAGCGCCTCCACCGCCTGGCTGCTGGACTGCGCCCCCCAGCGCTGCTGGATACGGCCGAGAGTCTCCGGTTCGGCGGTGGCATACAGCATGGGGGCCAGTTCCTCTCCACTGTGCTGTCGCACCCAGTCGCACAGTTCACTGGCGTAGCCGGCCAGGGCGTCGTCTCCCGCCATGCAGCGCTCGACGTCGATGGCCCGGCCGGAAGCCTGATGCAGATAGCGGGCGACCTGCCTGTTGGTCATCACGGAACAGGAACCGGACAATACGATCGCCGGCCCCCCCTGCGGCGCGCCGGCGGCCTGCGCGTCCTGTTGCGCATCGCGCGTCGTCCACTGCCGCGCCAGCCCGATGGCCAGGCCGGAGCCGCCGGTGACCAGCCTCATCCCGCGCAGCGCCTCACCCTGAACCAGTAAGTGCCGCGCGCTAAGCGCATCCAGCACCGCATAGCGAACGCCTCGTCGCCGTAGCGCCTCCAGCCGCGCCGTCACCGCCTCCGCGCCCCTATCCATGACGTCCGCCGCGATAACGCCGCACGTCCCTTCGGCTTGCCGCTCCATCAGGCGCGGCAGATAGCTGTCGGTCATCGGGGTCAACGGATGGTCGCGCATGCCCGACTCCGACAGCAGCCGATCCATCACGAACAGATAGCCCTGGTAGACGGTGCGGCCGTTAACCGGTAAAGCCGGGGAAATAACGGTCTGCGTTTCCCCCAGTGCGTCCAGCAACGCATCGGTCACCGGGCCGATATTGCCCTGCGCGGTGCTGTCGAAGGTCGAACAGTATTTGAAATAGAACTGGCGGCAACCCTGGCTCTGAAGCCAGGCCAGCGCATTGAGCGAATCGACGACGGCCTGTTCGGCCGGACAGGAGCGCGACTTCAAGCTAATGACGGCGGCCTGGGCGTCCACACGGTAATCCTGCGGCGGCACACCATTAAGTTGCACGGTGGATAGCCCGTTCCCGACCAGAAAACCGGCGATGTCGGTTGCGCCGGTGAAATCGTCGGCGATGACTCCGAGTAACATTAGGCCTCCTCCCATTTTTCCGGCAGCGTGATGTCGCTGAAAACTTTGATGACGACGCTGTTATCCTCACGGTCAAAGCCTGTGGCTCCATGACTGATAACGGCTACGGCATCCTCGGCAGATTTTTCATCAACGTTGCGTTGTTAATTTTAGTGATTATTTGTTCTGTGGTGTTAAATGTAATCCCTTTAATTGCCATTGGTGGTGACCAAAATCACATAAATTAACATCACGCAAATAAAATCACTATCCACAAACGTTCATGAGAAACACAACCCATTATTTACATTTAAATCAATGTGTTATGTTTTTACACTTTACGGAAGAGTGTTGAAACATTAAGCGCGACGTGGTTTATGACGTGAATTTATGATAAGAATCGTCCATAAATACGCGCGTCATCACAATATTTATCAGATCAGGATAGGAGCAGGGATGATTCCAGTAGAACGTCATCAACAGATTCTCGCGCTGATCGCCGAGCGCGGCGTGGTAAGCATCACGGAACTGACCGAGCGGCTCGGGGTATCGCATATGACCGTGCGGCGGGATGTGCAAAAATTGGAGCAGGACGGCCTGTTACTCAGCGTCTCTGGCGGCGTGCGCTCGCCGGAACGGCTGACGATCGAACCGTCGCATCAGGATAAATCCGTGATGTTCAGCCAGCAAAAAGAGGCGATAGGCCAGTTGGCGGCCCGGCTGATCCCGCCCAACAGCTGTATCTATCTGGATGCGGGAACCACAACGCTGTCGCTGGCGCGCCACCTGGCCGAGCGGGATGACTTATTGATCGTGACCAACGATTTTGTGATTGCCGCTTTTATTATTGAATCCTGCCAGTGCCGCATGATCCACACCGGCGGCACGCTGTGTCGGGAAAACCGCTCCTGCGTCGGCGAAGCCACCGCGCAGGCGTTGCGTAACCTGTTTATCGATATCGCCTTTATCTCTGCCTCATCGTGGAGCCTGCGCGGCCTGTCCACGCCAAGTGAAGACAAAGTCGCGGTCAAACGCGCAGTGGTCGAAGCCAGCAGCAAACGAATTCTGCTCTGCGACACCTCAAAATACGGCCGCATCGCCACCCATCTGATCACCCCGCTAACGGTCTTAGACAGCATTATTACCGACGACGCCCTGCCGACTGCGGCAAAAGATGCGTTGGGGAAAATGGGCGTGGAGGTGTTGGTGGGCAGGTAAAGAGGGCATCCTTTCTATTGAAATCTTATTTGGCAAATGGCGGCACAGAACAGCGCTCTGGCGCTATTTTCGCAATTTTTGATACTATCCAGCAACTGCGTGAAGAGGGCATGACCATTTTCCTCGTGGAGCAAAACGCGAACCAGCCGCTACGTCTGGCAGACCGCGGCTATGTGCTTGAAAGTGGTCACGTTGTACTGGAAGACAGCGGCGCGGCATTACTCGCAAATGAGGCGGTTCGTTCCGCTTATCTGGGCGGCTAACCGAATTCAGGCCGGCGTATCCGGCCTGTCGTTCTGATGAAGGCAAAATTAAAATGGCAACCGAAGGTTTATTGGCGCAGCGTATCGCCAAGTTGAAAAGCTCCGCTATTCGAGAGCTGCTTAAGCACAGCAAGATGGATAACATCATTTCGCTGGCCGGGGGAATACCGTCAGACAAGCTGTTCGACTTCGACGGTCTGAATCAGGCAACACAATTAGCCATTACCGAACAGCCAAAAACCGCTTTCCAATATGGATTAACTGAAGGCAGCCCGATCTTACGCGAGCGCATCGCCGACCTGTGCGCGATTCGCGGGATAAAAACCCGCGCGGAAGACATCGTGGTCACGGCGGGTTCACAGCAGGCGCTGGATCTGATCATGCGCGCGATGATCGATCCGGGCGATGTCTTTGTCGTTGAACGTCCGACCTACCTTGCCGCATTGCAAACGCTCGAGCTGGCGCAGGCGCAGGTGATGTCCGTCGACTCGGACGAAAACGGCATGGTGGTCGACGATCTGGAAGCGCTGCTGCGCAAACAGCGCATCAAAGGCGTGTATATCGTACCGAACTTTGGCAATCCCAGCGGCGTCACCCTGAGTTATGAACGGCGCAAACAGCTGATTAAGCTGGCGGAACGCTATGGTTTCGTCATCATCGAAGACGATCCGTACGGCGAACTGCGTTTTACCGAAGAGCGCCACCCGACGCTGTTCCAACTGGCTCAGGAAGAGCTGGGCAATGCCGAACATGTGCTCTATACCTCGACCTTCTCAAAGATCCTCGCGCCGGGCTTACGTCTTGGCTGGGCGATCATGCCGGACTGGCTGCTGCATAAAGTCGCCATCATCAAGCAGGCGGCCGATCTGCACGCCAGCGCGCTGTCGCAGAGCATCGTGGAATGCTATCTGGGATTGGGGCGTTTGGACGCGCAAATCGAAAAAATCCGCTATTCCTACAAGGAAAAGAGCGAACAGTTGTCCGCTCTGATCGCTAAAGAGTTAGGCGACGTGATGACGTTCAACCAGCCGAAGGGCGGTATGTTCCTGTGGGCCAGATTCCGTCAGCCGTTTAATACCACGCAATGGCTGCAACAGACGCTGGATCACGGCGTGGTGTTTGTGCCGGGCGAATTCTTTTTCCCGGACACGCCGGACTATTCGACGCTGCGCTTCTCCTATGCGACCGCAACGGAAGAGCAAATGCACGAAGCCGTCGCAAGGCTGCGCAGGGCGCTGTAATCCTCACGTAAAGGCCGCGCCAGCGGCCTGAATTCGCTACCCAAAATCCGCTGACCAAACTCCCCTGCTCTATTCTCACGCAGTCTGTCGCCACAAACCGCCTTATCGTCAGGCAAAATGGAAACGTATTTATCTCATCCCACGCTTCATTCTGAAATAATAAAAAATAATATTATTAACGATAATAACAATTTGATTTTTAATCATATTTAAACAAATCCCTCATTAAAAAACCTTGCCGATCTGATCATATTTTCGGCATAATACGCGCCTTTAGTTTCTAAATGGACATGAAACAGGAAACCGCATGGAGCATCATTACGCGACACCCACACCTTTTTCTTTTTTAACCACCGCGCTCGCCCGCTATCAACGGTCTCCCTCCACCCTCGGCCACGCTGGCAGTTCGGTCAGGGAAAACACAATGAGAAAAAGTTTCACCCTGCTGTTGGCGGCCGGCCTGCTGCTGTCGGCCGCCGCTCAGGCGGGTACGCTCGATCTGATCAACCATACCCACTGGGCAATCAACCGCTTCAGCGTGGACGGCATATCGGGCATCGACAGCGTCGGCGCCTATCAGGGCGGCGGCGGCGGTTGCTGTTACCGCGCCCCGGCACGGTGGCGGCCGGGCATGACGGTGCGGGTCGACTGGGAAACCGGGGTGGCAAGCATGAAAGGTTTTCCCGGCTTTGCCGACTGGGATAGCTATCAGGCCTGGAAACAAAAAATCAATGCTCAGAAACGCCGGCACAGCAAGGTGGTGCCGCTGCCGCGCTATGAAGAGGGCAAAACCTGCGGCATTACGGTGCATTTTCTGCCCTGCGATGAGGTGAAAGTTACCACCAGTTGCATGGTGTACGGCCACCCCGACTACCCGATCAAAGAACCGATAAGAATGCCGGAGCCGAAATCATGTCCAAAATAAAACCGCAGGATACCGCCTGCTGCCGCCGGCCTTTCCGCTCAATGGCCGGTTACCCGACCATCCCTATCCGGTGGCGATGAACCAATACCGTAAAAAGGAGTTTATATCTTGAAAATACCGTTAATCCCCCTGGCGCTGTGCAGCCTGCTGCTGTCGGCCGCCGCTCAGGCGGGTACGCTCGATCTGATCAACCACACCCACCGGGATATCAACCGCTTCAGCGTGGACGGCATTCCGGGCATCGACAGCGTCGGCCCCTATCAGGGCGGCGGCGGCGGTTGTTGTTACCGCGCCCCGATGCGGTGGCGGCCGGGCATGACGGTGCGGGTCGACTGGGAAACCGGCGGGGGAGTTGATAATGACCCCTTTCCCGGCTTTGCTGACTGGGATAACTATCTGGCCTGGGAAAAGAGGCTGAAATCCCGGCGACGCCAGTACAGCAAGGTGGTGCCGCTGCCGCGCTATGAGGAGGGCAAAACCTGCGGCATTACGGTGCATTTTCTGCCCTGCGATGAGGTGAAGGTCACTACCAGTTGCATGATGTACGGCCACCCCGACTACCCGATCAAAGAGCCGATAAGAATGCCGGAGCCGAAATCATGCCCAAAATAAAACCGCAGGATACCGCCTGGCTGCCGCCGGCCTTTCCACTCAACGGGCGGTTACCCGACCATCCTTATCCGGTGGTGATGAACCAATACCGTAAAAAGGAGTTTATATCTTGAAAATACCGTTAATCCCCCTGGCGCTGTGCGGCCTGCTGCTGTCGGCCGCCGCTCAGGCGGGTACGCTCGATCTGATCAACCATACCCACTGGGCAATCAACCGCTTCAGCGTGGACGGCATATCGGGCATCGACAGCGTCGGCGCCTATCAGGGCGGCGGCGGCGGTTGCTGTTACCGCGCCCCGGCACGGTGGCGGCCGGGCATGACGGTGCGGGTCGACTGGGAAACCGGGGTGGCGGATATGATTGGCTTTCCCGGCTTCGCCGACAGGGCTAAATATCTGGCCTGGCAAAAGAAAATGGACGACCAGAAACGCCGGCACAGCAAGGTGGTGCCGCTGCCGCGCTATGAGGAGGGCAAAACCTGCGGCATCACGGTGCATTTTCTGCCCTGCGATGAGGTGAAGGTTACTACCAGTTGCATGGTGTACGGCCACCCCGACTACCCGATCAAAGAGCCGATAAGAATGCCGGAGCCGAAATCATGTCCAAAATAAAACCGCAGGATACCGCCTGGCTGCCGCCGGCCTTTCCACTCAACGGGCGGTTGCCCAACCATCCCTATCCGGTGGCGATGAACGAACGCCGGCAGAACAGCCTGGAGCAACGTTACTATGACGAGTGCTGTCTGGCCGCCGGCAAACGGGTGTGGCGCCCCTGCTGCAAGACGCTGCACGTCAGCCTGTTCTTTGACGGCACCGGCAACAACCTGCATAACGACGTCTATGTGGATGAACATCCGCATCCCAGCAATATCGCCCGCCTGTTCCGCGCCGCCATCGGCAGCGGACACGCCGGCGGCGCGGCGCTGGAGAACGCGCTGCTGGATGTGCCGCCTGCCGGGAGCGAGACCTACTTCAAGTTCTATATGCCCGGCGTGGGTACGCCGTTCCCGGAAATCGGCGAACTGGATTACAGCAACCTGGGACTGGCGACCGCCAGCGGCGGGGAAAACCGTATCAACTGGGGACTGTTGCGACTCATTGACGCACTGATGCGCGCGCTGAAACTGGGCAAACTGGAAGACACGGCATCGCTGGCGGCCGTCGGGGACATGGCCACTTCCTGGGCGGCGCTGGGGCTGGGCGGCGCGCATAACCGCTATGAGACCTTCTATCGGTACTTCAACAGGTTGCAGAACAACATCTGGCAGGCGATGAACCCGACCGGCCGGGGCAAGGCAAAGCTGATGGGCATGAAACTGTACGTGTACGGTTTTTCACGCGGCGCGGCGCAGGCCCGGACCTTCGTCAACTGGCTGACCGAGCTGTTCCCTAAGCCGGATAAGGCGGACGGCGTGCCGGCCCAGGTGTTGCAGGGCAGCAACCCGGCCTGCCGCCTGCCGGTCAGCGTGGAGTTTCTCGGGCTGCTGGATACGGTGGCGTCGGTGGGGGTGGCGAACATTGCGCCGTTCGCCGCCGGGCATATGGCCTGGGCTGACGGGACGCAGGCGTTGCCGGACGACGCGCGTTTCGGCGGGCTGGTTAAGCAGTGCGTACATCTGGTGGCGTCGCACGAGCAGCGGCTGTGTTTTCCGCTCGATTCGCTACGGCGCGGCAACGGGCAGTACCCGCGCAACAGCGTGGAGGTGATCTACCCCGGCATGCATTCGGATATCGGCGGCGGCTACCCGCCCGGCGACCAGGGCAAGGGGATTGATGTTGATGATGGATCGTTGCTGTCGCAGATTGCGCTGCACGAACTGTATGCGACGGCCTTCGCCGCCGGCGCGCCGCTCAAAGTGCCGAAAGAAGCCCTGCCCCGGCATCTGGCGCTGGATAGCTGGCGAAGTATGTCAATCGATATAGGTAAAGAGTTCACTCTGGCCCCGGATTTAATCCACCGCTTTAACGCCTGGCGCGAGGCGACGCTGGGACTGTCCCCATCGGCGCAGCCGGCCGGGGAGGAGAGCGATAACGGCCATTACCAGCCCGGCCGGGCCGGGCTGGCGCTGGAGGCGCTGATAGCAAACCAGATGGCCTGGCTGACCGCCTGGCGGATAGACCGTTATGCCAGAGGGTCGGCGCTGAACTGCGCGTTTTACCGGGCGGCCACCGATAGCCACGCCAACGCCGGCAGCCGGAAGGCGGCGGAAGCGGCGCGCGATGAAAGGCAGAAAAGCGCGGAGCGGGCGC
>NZ_JBEIAB010000021.1:0-83804 GCF_040240345.1 Brenneria sp. g21c3
TTTGCCTGGCGGCGATAGCGCGGTGGTCCCACCTGACCCCATGCCGAACTCAGCAGTGAAACGCCGTAGCGCCGATGGTAGTGTGGGGTCTCCCCATGTGAGAGTAGGGAACTGCCAGGCATCAAATAAAGTAAAAAGCCTCATGCGCAAGCATGGGGCTTTTTGCGTTATGGGATTCAACGACAAATAAGGCGTCGGCTAGGGCGTGAGGCTGAGCCATCGCCGGATAAAGTCTGCGACCTGCTGCGGCTGATTAATATCAAGCTGCGTCAATGACGTAGCAAGAGGGCTATCCGTGGCAACGGCGATAGCGTACTCGTCCAGTAAATCACTCAACGGGCGCCCCAACGCCTGACGAAACAGGACGATCTTGCTAATCTTCTCCTGCTTAAACCCTTCCACCAGAATGAGGTCGAGTGCGGCGCTCTCCATCCTTTGCGCCAATTCATGCAAATCAGGTTGTTGTTGAGCCGGCGTTTCCGTCATCAGAGCCCAACGTTGGTTACTGACTACCATCGTCTGCTCTGCGCCGGCTTTGCGCAATTCATAGCTATCCTTGCCTGGCGTATCGATATCCATGTTATGGTGCGTATGCTTGATTAAACCAATCCGGATACCATCACGCCTAAGGATAGGAATGAGTGCTTTTAGCAGTGTTGTTTTACCGGTACCGCTATAAGCGGCAATTGCAAGCAATTGAGGCTGATCAGGTTTCATGATGCTGCCTTTGGAGGGATGTCAGATCCTCGGGGAAATTCAGGTTACGAAAGGCACCCGGCTGGTCGGCAAATGACACGGCCGTCGCGCCGATCTGCTCCATATAGATCATTAGCTTTCTATCACCGCGTTCAAGATAACTTTCCAGCGTCTTCAGAAGACACCGATTTATCAACAGCAAAGTGGGATGCCCGCGTTTACCATCGGTGGCATAAGCGGCGTTTTTTCCGTTTCGTCCTTGCCATAGCCGTTTTACCAAGTCTAGCGGCAGCTCAGGAACATCACAGGGAACGAAAACGATCCATTCCGAGGTGACGGCATACATGCCGGTGAGTATGCCGGCCAAAGGCCCGGAAAAGCCATTTTTCAGGTCGCTAATGACCCTATATCCGCTTTGCTGGTAAACAGGAATATTTCGATTGGCATTAATAATGATTTCATCAACCTGTTTACGTAGTCGACTCATTACGTGCTGATATAACGGCAGCCCGTTTAACGCCAGCAGACCCTTATCACAGCCCCCCATGCGGGTTGCCTGTCCGCCGGTCAGAATCACGCCAGTGATCATTTTTCGCCTCGGTTATCTACGCCATAGGTTATTTTCTGAAAACATTTGCTGAAGACCAAGTTCTTTTCACATATTAATAAGACTGTTATTTTTGTCATTGTATTCACATCTGAGGATAAAAAAATGAAATGTCATCGCGTTAATGAGCTGGTTGAACTGTTACACCCAGCCTGGCAAAAAGAGCCGGATTTAAATCTTGTACAATTTTTACAAAAACTTGCACTGGAGGCAGGGTTTGAGGGGCAGTTTAGTGAGCTGACTGATGATATCCTAATTTACCATCTGAAAATGCGTGGCTCAGATAAAGAACAGACCATTCCGGGGCTCAAAAAAGATTATGAGGAAGATTTTAAAACCGCGATCCTGCGCGCCCGTGGGGTAATTAAGGACTGATGCTGATAAGAGTGTAGACTCCGGTTTGCATAGCCTAATTTTTGATGTCGAGATTTACATACGTTTATCCGACATCGCAGTTACGGGTAGTGGTTGTTATGAACAGTTCGGTTTTTAATTTTCAGACGTTGTTCCCTGAATTGATAATGGATGCATTGCTGGACGCTGGGATACGTGTGGATTCTGGTTTAACAGCCCTAAACAGTTATGAAAACCGGGTATATCAGTTTACTGATGAGGACCGGAAGCGTTTTGTCGTTAAATTCTACCGTCCGGAACGATGGAGTACTGAACAGATTATGGAAGAACACGCGTTCGCGCGTGAGCTGGCAGAAGATGAGGTACCTATCGTCGCACCGCTGGAGCTTAATGGTCACACGCTTCATCTTTATGATGGATTTCATTTTGCCGTTTTCCCCAGCGTCGGCGGGCGGCAATATGAGATGGATAATGAAGACCAATTGGAATGGGTTGGGCGTTTTTTAGGCAGAATTCATCAGGTTGGCCGCCGATCTGCATTTTTGCAAAGGCCGACAATCGGTTTGAATGAATATTTGCATGAGCCCTATAAGTTATTGGCGCGCTCTCCGTTAATACCAAAGGCGCATCGCCATGCTTTTTTGCAGGCAACCGGTAAGCTGATAGAGATTGTCGAGGATTACTGGAGTACGGATTGGCAGGCTATCCGTCTGCATGGCGACTGTCACCCGGGGAATATTTTATGGCGTGACGGCCCTCTGTTTGTTGATTTGGACGATGCCCGCAATGGTCCGGCCGTACAGGATTTGTGGATGTTGCTGCATGGCGAGCGTCGTGAGCAGCGAATTCAGTTAGATATTCTGTTGGAGGCTTACAGCGAGTTTGCCGAATTTCAGGATAAAGAATTGGCATTAATCGAGCCTTTACGAGCAATGCGTCAGGTTCATTATTTAGCCTGGATTATACGACGTTGGGAGGATCCTGCTTTTCCCAAAAATTTCCCCTGGATAAAGGATGCGGATTTCTGGTTTAAACAGATATCAATATTTACCGAACAGGTTAAGCTGCTGCAAGAGCCGCCTTTGCAGCTATTGCCAATGTACTGAAATTGAACGAAGAGAGAGTATTTTATGAAAAAACTATGGTTTGCACTGATTGGCGTAGTTCTGGCATTTGGCGCGTCAGCAGCCGATTTTTCTAACGGCAAACAATATGTTGAATTAGATAAGTCGGCTACTCAGGAGCCGCAGGTTCTGGAGTTTTTCTCATTTTATTGCCCGCATTGTTACCAGTTTTCAGAGGTGTACCATATTCCGCAAACGGTAGAAAAATCGTTGCCCGCCGGCACGAAAATGACCCGTTATCACGTTGATTTCCTTGGCCCCTTGGGTAAAGATCTCACTCAAGCGTGGGCAGTGGCGATTGCGCTCGGCGTTGAAGATAAAATTACCCCGTTGATGTTCGATGCCGTTCAGAAAACACAAACCTTACAAAAGACGGACGATATTCGCCAGGTGTTTATTAATGCCGGCGTCAGTGCGGAAGAATACGACGGCGCATTAAATAGCTTTGTTGTGAAGTCACTGGTGGTTCAACAGGAAAAAGCCGCGGCAGATTTACAATTACGCGGTGTACCCGCCATGTTCGTTAACGGGAAATATATGATCAAGAATGATGGACTTGATACCAGCTCAATGGATGCCTACGTAAAACAGTATGCTGACGTTGTGAACTTTCTGCTAGATAAAAAATAAGCCATCCGCAATATAAACCACGTCGGCTATATCGGCGTGGTTGCATTCATCCGGCGCGATTCACGTGTTTAGACGATGACGCCGACGCTACATTAATATTTGTCGGGCTAATTTATATCCACAAATACGGATCATCTTTCACCGATCGTCAAAAATAATTAATTTATTCTAACTGCATGAAAATAATAGATATAAAAATACCAACTCTCTCTACGATCATCATGGATAATTAATCCGTTATTTCTATTCACAAAGTTATCCACAGATTGATCTTGCGTATATCCTCGCAAAAAACGACGAATATCACGCGTTAAGGATCGTCTCTTTCCCTCAGCTATGGCATGCTTAGCAGCATGGCAGACGACAAAGATCACAACAGGTTATGGCTCAGATTGCAGAAAACCCTTTAATTCTGGTGGACGGTTCATCCTATTTATACCGTGCATATCACGCATTCCCACCGTTAACAAACAGCGCCGGAGAACCGACAGGCGCGATGTATGGCGTATTGAATATGTTGCGCAGTTTGCTGACGCAATATCATCCCAGCCATGTGGCGGTTGTCTTTGATGCCAAGGGCAAGACGTTTCGCGATGAGTTATTTGAAAACTATAAAGCGCATCGTCCGCCGATGCCGGATGATTTACGCGAGCAGATTGAACCTTTGCACCGCATGGTTAAAGCGATGGGATTGCCGCTATTGGCTATTTCCGGCGTTGAAGCCGATGATGTTATCGGCACGCTTGCCCTACAGGCAGAGAAAGCGGGTATCCCGGTATTAATCAGCACCGGCGATAAAGATATGGCCCAGTTAGTCACGCCGAACGTTACGCTGATTAACACCATGAACAATACCGTCCTGGGGCCGCAGGAGGTTTGCGACAAGTATGGGATCCCGCCTGAGTTAATGATCGATTTTCTGGCATTGATGGGCGACGCTTCCGACAACATTCCCGGCGTTCCCGGCGTTGGCGAAAAAACAGCCCAGGCTTTGCTGCAAGGACTGGGCGGGTTGGATACGCTGTATGCCAATCTGGATAAGATTGCCGGGCTGTCATTCCGCGGGGCCAAGACTATGGCGCCGAAATTGGAGCAGCATAAGGACATTGCCTACCTTTCCTACCAGTTGGCCACCATTAAAACCGATGTCGAACTGGCGTTGAACTGTGAGCAACTTACGGTTAATGAGCCGGATGTGGATGAACTGCATAGCTTATTTTCCCGTTATGAGTTCCGGCGCTGGCTGTCGGATGTCGAATCCGGTACCTGGTTACAGGGTAAAAAGAGCGCTCAACCGTCGCAGAAAGTTATGGCGGAGTCGAAAGCTGATTCCGACAAAAAAGAAGAAAGCGCTACCGTCGCGCTCTCCCCGGAAGGCTATACCACTATCCTGGATGAAAAGACGCTGCTGGAATGGGTCGAGCGCATAAAGAAAGCGGATGTTTTCGCTTTTGATACCGAAACGGACGGTCTGGATACCCTTACGGCCAACCTAATCGGCATGTCGTTTGCCGTGACGCCGGGCGAAGCCGCCTATCTGCCGCTGGCGCATGATTATCTGGATGCGCCGGATCAACTGGATCGCAATCGGGTTCTGGCGCTGTTTAAGCCGCTGCTGGAAGATGAAAAGCTGTTGAAGGTCGGCCAGAATCTCAAATTCGATAAAGGCGTGATGAAACGCTATGACATCGAATTACGCGGAATCGCCTTTGATACCATGCTGGAATCTTACGTTCTGGACAGCGTTGCCGGCCGTCACGATATGGACAGCCTGGCCGATCGCTATCTTGACCATAAAACCATCAAGTTCGAAGATATCGCGGGTAAAGGTAAAAATCAGCTTACCTTCAACCAGATTGCTCTGGAGGAAGCCGGTCCTTATGCTGCGGAAGACGCGGATGTCACCTTGCATCTGCATCAGAAAATGTGGGCCAAATTACAACAGCACGAAGAATTACGTAAGGTCTTTCAGGCGATCGACATGCCGTTGGTTCCAGTGCTCTCCCGCATGGAAAGAACCGGTGTCCTAATCGACCCCAATATATTGGCTGAGCACTCGAAAGAGATCACCATTCGCCTGGGGGAGCTGGAAACACAGGCCTATGAATTGGCTGGCGAAGAGTTTAATTTGTCGTCAACCAAACAGTTGCAGGGCATTCTGTATGAGAAACACAAGCTGCCTGTGCTGAAAAAAACGCCCAAAGGAGCGCCTTCCACCAATGAGGAAGTGTTGGCTGAGCTGGCGCTGGACTATCCGCTGCCGAAGCTGATCCTTGAATATCGCGGTCTGGCGAAACTGAAATCCACCTATACCGATAAGCTGCCGCTGATGATTAACCCAGCGACCCGGCGTGTTCATACCTCGTATCATCAGGCGGTAACGGCGACCGGGCGCTTATCCTCCAGCGATCCTAACCTGCAAAATATTCCGGTGCGTAATGAAGAGGGGCGTCGTATCCGACAGGCATTTATTGCGCCGGAAGGGTACAGCATTGTTGCGGCTGACTATTCACAGATTGAGTTACGCATCATGGCGCATCTTTCCGGGGATAAGGGGCTGCTGACGGCTTTCTCCGAAGGAAAGGATATTCACCGGGCGACCGCGGCGGAAGTTTTTGGCCTTGATCTTGATAAGGTGACATCCGAGCAGCGTCGCAGCGCTAAAGCCATTAACTTTGGTTTGATTTATGGTATGAGCGCTTTTGGTTTATCCCGCCAGTTGAATATTCCGCGCAGTGAGTCGCAGAAATATATGAATCTGTACTTTGAGCGCTATCCGGGGGTTCAGGACTATATGGAACGAACCCGGCAGCATGCCGCGGAACAAGGCTATGTTTCGACGCTGGACGGTCGACGTCTCTATTTGCCAGAGATTAAATCGCGCAACGCGATGGCGCGTAAAGCCGCTGAACGGGCGGCGATTAATGCGCCTATGCAGGGAACCGCTGCCGATATCATCAAAAAAGCGATGATCGCTATTGACGGCTGGTTACAAAAAGACACGCCGCCAGTGAGGATGATTATGCAGGTTCACGATGAACTGGTTTTTGAGGTTCATGATTCGGTATTGAAAGAATCAAAGAGCAAAATCAGAGAGTTAATGGAAGGATGTATGCAGCTTAATGTTCCGCTGCGGGTTGATATCGGCACCGGGCTGAACTGGGATGAAGCACACTAAGTCGTGAGGGCGGTTATTTATGTAATTAAATAACAGTATTTTGTGACCTGGTTTAACTTTGTCCGTCTGATGGTCATTTTTTATGAAAGTAAACAACAAAAACCCCTTTTTTATCGTGAAAAAATAGGGTAGAGTTAAAGACGTAGGGTACAGAGGTAAGATGTTCTATCTTTCAGACCTTTTACTTCACGTAATCGGATTTGGCTGAATGTTAGCCGCCCCGGTCAGTTTTGACTGGGGCGTTTTTTATTGTGGGCAACCCAGCCAAATTCCTCCGGGTCGTCGCTACGCGAGTTTAAGAAACGCGCCCGTCATTTTTATCGGACGCGTTGCGAGAATATCGAAAGGCTTGCGGTAAAATCAATGAAATGGCGGGGACGGCCTATAACGCGATGCGATCTTATTCGCTTTCCTGTTGATCTTCTTCCGCCTGCGGCAACGTGCTGAACCAGCTATCAAGTTTCTGACGAAGTTTATCGACGCCCAATTTCTTCAGTGAAGAAAACGCCTCTACCTGAATATCGCCCATAAACGGCAATACCGCTTCACGCACCATATTGAGCTGCGCTTTGCGCGCGCCGGAAGCCAGTTTATCTGCTTTAGTCAGCAAAACTAAAACCGGTATTTGTGAATCGACCGCCCATGAAAGCATTTGTTGATCGAGGTCTTTCAGGGGATGACGAATATCCATCAGTACCACCAGCCCTTTGAGGCTATTGCGTTTGTGGAGATATTCTCCTAATGCCCGCTGCCATTTGAGCTTCATCTCTTCCGGCACCTCGGCATAGCCATAGCCGGGCAAGTCGACAAGACGAACGCCTTCCGCGACTTCAAACATGTTGATTAGCTGCGTTCTGCCGGGGGTTTTACTGGTGCGCGCCAGGTTTTTTTGATTGGTCAGCGTATTTAATGCGCTGGACTTACCGGCGTTAGAGCGCCCAGCAAAAGCGACTTCAATACCGCTATCAGTTGCCAGGTGGCGAATATCCGGGGCGCTGATGACAAAATGCGTCATGTGGTAATTATATTGCTGGGTCACAATGATTATCTCTGTCTGGATCTCTGTCTGGTTGGGGATTATACCTGTAACTGACAATAAAGGCGGTTTTATCTGTACGGAAGGACCTCTTTACCTGAAACCTATTGGGTAGAGCCTGGGAGGGGCGCTGAAATAATGAAAAGCATCATTGGTCGATGTGTGCACTTTTTTATTGCCGGGCTTTCTGCTAGATTCCGCCGCAATTACCTTCATCTGTGTACCTGAGATCAACATTATGAACCGACCCGTTAAAGGCGCCGGCGGTAACGCCGCCAAACCAAAAATGAAAAGAAAAAGCCGTGAGGAATTGAATCAGGAAGCGCGCGATCGCAAACGGCAGAAAAAGCACCGCGGCCATGCGGCGGGAAGTCGCGCTCAGGAAACCGGCGCGGCAGGTAAAAACGCGGCGCAGCGCAAGCTCGCCGATCCTCGTATCGGCAGCAAGAAACCGATTCCGCTCGGCATAACAGAAAAAGCCGTCGCCAAGCCCAAACCGAAATCCGTCGCGCCGGCAGAGAAATCGATCGCGCTGTCGCCAGAGGAAGAGCTGACATTGTTGGAAAACGATGCCCGATTGGATGAACTGCTTGAGCGTCTGGACAACGGTGAAACGCTGAGCGTCAAAGATCAAAGCTGGGTAGATGAAACATTGGATCGTATCGATGTTTTGATGGAGCAGCTCGGTATTGAACTGGGTGATGACGAAGACGACGAAGAGCCAAAAGAAGATATGCTGCAACTTTTGAAGCGCAATAGTTCGAAAGACGATTTTTAATCGATGAAGTTGTTGTTTCTGCTGCTGGCTTTACTGGTTACGTTTTATCTTCTTTGCCTGTCAGGCAAATTATGGCTCCTGTCGAAACGCAAAGCGCGGTTGCGCCGTTCGGTTTTTAACCGTCAACGGATGCCGACGGCGCTTTCCACCAGAAAAAAACGCCGGGAGCGTTTTTTAACGTCACGCAGTGACGGCCGGGAAGGCGAGTCCCCGGGATGGGACGAGTAAAAAAACGCCGGGAGCGTTTTTTAACGTCACGCAGTGACGGCCGGGAAGGCGAGTCCCAGGGATGGGACGAGTAAAAAAACGCCGGGCGCGATTTCAACGTCGCCTGCAACGGCCCGGCATAAAGAAGACTGGAGGGATTAAACAGCATGTCTGAGCAAATCGTCGACTGGGACCTGGCCCTGATTCAAAAATATAACTATTCCGGGCCAAGGTACACGTCTTACCCGACCGCGTTAGAGTTCAATGAAAGCTATGATGAATCCGCTTTTCAGCAGGCTATTGCGCGTTATCCGCAACGACCGCTTTCGTTGTACATCCATATCCCGTTCTGTCACCGGCTGTGTTACTTCTGCGGCTGTAATAAACAGGTAACGCGCCAGCAGCACAAGGCCGATGAGTATTTGAATGTGCTGGAGCGCGAGATCCGCCAGCGCGCGCCGCTATTTGCCGGGCGTTCGGTGACGCAGATGCACTGGGGCGGCGGTACCCCCACCTATCTCAATAAATCGCAGATCAGCCGTTTGATGTCGCTGCTGCGCGATCAATTTTCGTTTTCCGATCGGGCTGAGATGTCGCTGGAAGTCGATCCGCGCGAAATTGAACTCGATATTATCGATCACCTGTATGCCGAGGGGTTTAATCGCCTGAGCATGGGCGTGCAGGACTTTAATAAAGAAGTGCAAAAGCTGGTCAACCGCGAACAGGACGAGGATTTTATTTTCGCGCTGATCGAGCGCGCCAAATCGCTTGGATTCGCGTCAACCAATATTGATTTGATTTACGGTCTGCCGAAACAGACGCCGGAGAGTTTTGCTTTCACTTTGCAGCGCGTTGCTGAATTGAGTCCTCACCGGCTCAGCGTATTTAACTATGCGCATTTGCCCAGTTTATTCGCCGCTCAGCGGAAAATAAAAGAAGCGGATCTACCGGGCGCGGAGCAAAAGCTGGAAATATTGCAACAGACCATCCGTTCTCTGACGGAAGCGGGTTATCAGTTTATTGGTATGGATCACTTTGCCCGACCGGACGACGAGCTGGCGCTTGCTCAGCGAGCCGGAAAATTGCATCGTAATTTTCAGGGCTATACGACGCAGGGCGATAGCGACCTGCTGGGTATGGGCGTATCGGCGATTAGTATGATCGGTGATAGTTATGCTCAGAATCAGAAGGTGTTGAAGCACTATTATGATCAGGTCGGCAAAACCGGCAATGCATTGTGGCGAGGGTTACAGTTGACGCGGGATGACTGCATCCGGCGCGACGTCATTAAAACGCTAATTTGTAATTTCCGATTAACCTATGACGTGATTGAAAGCGACTACGCTATTGATTTCAAATCCTATTTCTCAGAAGATTTGCAGCAGTTGGCGCCTTTGGCTGCCGATGGGCTGGTGGAGATACAGGCGTCGGGAATTAAGGTCACGTCGAAAGGCCGTTTACTGATCCGTAATATCTGTATGTGCTTTGACGTCTATCTGCGCGACAAAATACGGATGAAGCAATTTTCTAAAGTGATTTAAAAACAAACAGCCGCATAATGCGGCTGTTTTTACATAATCGTCAGCATTCAGACCACGCGAGCGGCCTGAACATTAACTAAAGAAGTTAATCAGAGCGGCACACAGTATCGCTGCGATAGCCGTCTGCGGCGTATGGCTCGCCGCGGAGCTTATTTCAGCGCCGTGCGTCACTACCGAAATTAATGAATCCAGCATCGTACTCCTCCCGAATCAGCGTCATGATCATACTGCTGACTTGGGGCATGTAAAGTATAAATTAACAACAATTTTGTGCGTCAGCTTGTGTTTTGGTACTAGCCCCGTGTTCGGGGCCGTTTCGTCGATGTTTCGGTTACGAAAAATACCATTTTGGTTATTCCATACCCAGTTCTTTCAGTTTCCGCGTGAGGGTATTGCGCCCCCAGCCCAGCAAACGAGCGGCCTCCTGCTTATGGCCCTGGGTATGACGCAACGCCGTGGTAAGCAGCGTTCTTTCCATCTCCGGCTGGGCTTCCGCCAGCAGGTTTTGATGACCGGAGCGTAGCGCTCTGTCCGCCCACTGCGCCAGCAGGGTCGCCCAACTATCCGGCAGCATATGTACCGTGGCGTCAGGCGCGGTTGTTTCGAACAGTTCGGGCGGTAAATCCTGAATTAAGACTTCCTGTCCGGCGGCCATCACGGTTAACCAGCGACAGGTATTCTCCAACTGACGCACATTGCCGGGCCACGGCAGTCTGGTGAGCGCGGTTTCCGTTTCCGGATGAAGGTTTTTAGGTTCAACCCCCAGCTCTTTGGCGGTAGCCTGCAAAAAATAGCGCGCCAGACGCGGGATATCCTCACGACGTTCACGCAGCGGCGGCAGATGGACGCGAATGACGTTCAGGCGGTGAAAAAGGTCTTCACGGAATTTGCCTTCCTGTACCCGCAGTTCCAGATTCTGGTGGGTGGCCGCGATAATCCGCACGTCTACCTTCACCGCCGCATAGCCGCCGACCCGATAAAACTGACCGTCGGCCAGTACGCGCAATAAGCGAGTCTGAACATCCAGCGGCATATCGCCGATTTCATCAAGAAACAGGGTGCCGCCATCCGCTTGCTCGAACCGTCCCTGACGGATTTGATTGGCGCCGGTAAATGCGCCTTTTTCATGACCGAACAATTCGGACTCAATCAAATCTTTTGGGATCGCCGCCATGTTCAACGCGATAAACGGCGCTTTGGCGCGAGGGCTGTGGCGATGCAACGCGTGAGCGACCAGCTCTTTACCCGTACCCGATTCGCCGTTGATTAATACGCTAATGGAAGAGCGTGAAAGACGGCCGATAATGCGGAATACATCCTGCATGGCGGGCGCTTCGCCGATGATGTCCGTTGTCGGGCCATTCATTGGCTGGTTGCGAACGGGTTGCTGTTGCTCCAGATAGTGACTGATGGCGCGTTCAACCAACGCCACCGCTTCATCAATATCAAAGGGCTTGGGTAAGTAATCAAACGCGCCCTGTTGATAGGCGCTGACCGCGGCATCAAGGTCTGAGTGCGCCGTCATAATGATGACCGGCAGCATCGGATGCCGTTGTTTTATTTGCTGCAATAACGCCAGCCCGTCCATTCCCGGCATACGGATATCGGACAGCAGTACGTCTGGCGTTTGTGTCGACAGCGCGTGCAGAGCCTGATTCCCGTTATCGAAAGTGGCGCAGGTCAAGCCCGCACCAGTGAGCGCGCGTTCGAGCACCCAACGGATGGAGCTATCGTCATCGACAATCCAGACTATCCCTCGTTGCATTGTGAACCTCACTGGCGAATAGGCAGGTAAACCGAAAATTCGGTATGACCCGGCCAACTGTTAAATTCAATCTTACCGGAGTGTTGATCGATAAGGCTGCGGGCAATCGATAATCCCAGACCGGTGCCGCCCTCGCGTCCGCTGACCATCGGATAAAACAGCGTATCCTGTAATTGAGCCGGCACGCCGGGGCCGTCATCTTCAATATCAATACGTGCCGCCAGGCGGTAGCGCACGCCGTGCAAGGTGAGCTGAAATGCGGTTCGGGTTCGCAAGGTAATGGTGCCGCCTTCTTTCCCTAACGCCTGCAACGCGTTACGCGTGATATTCAACAACACCTGCTCTATCTGATCCGGGTCGTGCGTGAGCTCCGGCAGACTGGGGTCATAATCTTTCACCAGCGTGACATTGTCTGGTTTTTCCAGTGAAACCAGTTGGCATACGCGCTCCGCCACCTGATGAATACTTTGCGTCACGTGCAGGCCGGGCTGCTGCGGACCAAGCAGTCGGTCCACCAGATTACGCAGGCGATCCGCCTGTTCGATAATCACTTTGGTGTATTCGGTCAACGCCGGATCGGGCAATGCTTTCGAGAGCAGTTGTGCGGCGCCTCGTAATCCGCCAAGCGGATTTTTAATTTCGTGAGCCAACCCTCTGACCAAATCACGGGCGGCCTGCTGTTGAGCATGTTGGAGTTGCTCCTGGCTTAAACGGCGTTGGTTATCCATCGGCGCCATTTCCAGCAGAATAAAACTATTGGGCATCCGCTGGGCCGTGAGCGACATGATATGTGCTTTACCGTCTACGACAATCGTGACTTCGTTATCCGTAAAACCTTGCCCTGAATCCAGACTCTCGCGCATCAAATCGATATTCAGAGAAAAATATCCCAGTAAATCCGGCAGCGGCGTACCTGATAATTTACGCGAGCTTTGCGCCAGTAATTGTTGTGCCGCCGGGTTGGAATAATGAATAGCCAGATCGTCATCCAATAACAATATGCTGTTTATTAAAGAATTTAGGATCTGCCCAGCATCGGGCAGCGTGCCTGTTGCCATAACGCAGACTCCCGCACCGTATGGGTGCATAGTAGTGTAGATGATGGATATGATGTCGCAACTTCAGAGCCTGTGGAGAAAAAAGCCCATCATGAGATGGGCTGAAAAGTTTCCACGGCAACAAAAAATTTTCAGGAAATTTTTGACGTCGCATCGCGACGGCCCCTATTGGGGTGACGGGCATGAAATAGCGCGTCACAAAAAACCAAACATCGATAAAAATAACGCTTCTTCTGACAGTAGCCTGAACGTCAGCGCGATCAAGCTACTGTCTTACTGTATGGTTCAGCGCGGTAATGATTAAACGCTGTAGTACAGTTCAAACTCAACCGGATGCGGCGTCATGCGCACGCGGTCATTTTCAGCTTTACGCAGTTCGATATAGGCATCAATCGTGTCGTCGGTGAATACGCCGCCGCGGGTCAGGAACTCACGGTCTGCATCCAGCGCGTTCAGCGCTTCTTCCAGCGAACCGGCTACGGTTGGGATTTCGCTCGCTTCTTCCGGCGGCAGATCGTACAGGTTCTTATCCATGGCGTCGCCAGGATGGATCTTGTTGATGATGCCGTCCAGGCCGGCCATCAGCAGTGCCGAGAACGCCAAGTATGGGTTAGCGGCCGGATCCGGGAAGCGAACTTCGATGCGGCGCGCTTTCGGGCTGGCCACGACCGGAATACGGATGGAAGCGGAACGGTTACGGGCGGAGTAGGCCAGCATTACCGGCGCTTCGTAGCCAGGAACCAGACGTTTGTAGGAGTTGGTGGCCGGGTTAGTCAGCGCGTTGATGGCTTTCGCGTGTTTGATGATACCGCCGATGTAGAACAGCGCGATTTCAGACAGACCGCCGTATTTGTCGCCGGAGAACAGGTTTGCGCCGTCCTTGGACAAAGACATATGGCAGTGCATACCGGAACCGTTGTCGCCGAACATCGGTTTCGGCATGAACGTTGCGGTTTTACCGAAGGCGTGCGCGACGTTATGAACGACGTATTTGTAGATCTGGATTTCGTCGGCTTTTTTGGTCATGGAGTTGAAGCGGGTCGCCACTTCGTTCTGACCGGCTGTCGCTACTTCATGGTGATGCGCTTCAACCACCAGGCCCATTTCTTCCATGGTCAGACACATGGTGGAACGGATGTCCTGCGATGAATCGACCGGAGGAACCGGGAAGTAACCGCCTTTGACCGCCGGACGGTGGCCTTTATTGCCGCCTTCGTATTCTTTGTTGGAGTTCCAGGCGCCTTCAATGTCGTCGATGGTGACATGAGAGCCGGAGATGCTGCTGCCGAAGCGAACGTCGTCAAACAGGAAGAATTCGGGTTCCGGCCCAAACAGTACGGTGTCGGCAATGCCGGAAGAGCGCAGGAAGTCTTCAGCGCGTTTGGAGATGGAACGCGGATCGCGGTCATAACCCTGCATTGTGCCCGGTTCCAGAATGTCGCAGCGGATGATCAGCGTGCTTTCTTCATAGAAAGGATCAAGGACGGCGGTGCTGACATCCGGCATCAATACCATGTCGGATTCGTTAATACCTTTCCAGCCGCCAATCGAGGAACCATCAAACATTTTACCTTCTTCGAAGAAGTCAGCATCAACTTGATGAGCCGGAATGGTGACGTGCTGTTCTTTGCCTTTGGTATCAGTGAAGCGTAAATCAACGAACTTCACATCATGTTCTTTCAGCAGCGTCAAAACGTGTTCTGCGGACATACTTGATTCTCCCGATTGTCATTTATCGTCGTGGAACGAATATCGTTGTAGATTGATGTTGTTACCGTGAGTAGACTAAAGCTAAAAGTGTGCCAACTTTTTAAATAAGTGCTATGTGTTGCCACTTGGGGCTTTTCCCCCGAAAAACGACTGCACCATTATAGCTTATAGCACCAATATGGTGCTTTATCTGCGCGCTGTCGCACCAATATGGTGCGATAATGCTTGCTTGTAGCGTTTTTGCACCGTGAAAGGGATCACAAAGTAAGCAGTATCAGGTTGTTTATGAATGATGCTTGTGATCTTGTTTAGTCTCTCGATTAATACGTGTACAATAGCGCGCTATTTCTAAATGCCTGAGGCAAAGCTGTGATCGAAAATTTGCGTAACATCGCCATTATTGCGCACGTTGACCATGGGAAAACCACCCTGGTCGATAAGTTGTTGCAACAATCCGGAACTTTCGGAGAACGTACTGAAGCAACCGAACGTGTAATGGACTCCAACGATTTGGAGAAAGAGCGTGGGATAACCATTCTCGCCAAGAATACCGCCATTAACTGGAAAGACTACCGTATTAACATCGTGGATACCCCTGGACACGCCGACTTCGGCGGCGAGGTTGAACGTGTAATGTCGATGGTTGACTCGGTGCTGTTAGTCGTTGATGCAATGGATGGTCCGATGCCGCAGACTCGTTTCGTGACCAAAAAAGCTTTTGCTAATGGTCTGAAGCCGATCGTGGTAATCAACAAGGTTGACCGCCCCGGCGCGCGTCCTGACTGGGTTGTCGATCAGGTGTTCGATCTGTTCGTGAACCTGGATGCGACCGATGAACAGCTGGATTTCCCCATCGTTTACGCTTCCGCGTTAAACGGTATCGCCGGTCTGGATCATAACGATATGGCCGACGACATGACGCCGCTGTTTGAAGCGATTGTGGAACATGTCGAAGCGCCGAAAGTCGACCGTGACGGTCCTTTGCAGATGCAGATTTCCCAGTTGGACTACAACAGCTATGTCGGCGTTATCGGGATTGGCCGTATCAAGCGCGGCGTGGTCAAACCGAATCAGCAGGTTACGATTATCGACAGTGAAGGGAAAACCCGTAACGGTAAAGTCGGTAAAGTACTGGGCCACATGGGTCTGGAACGTATTGAAACCACGCTGGCGGAAGCGGGCGATATCATTGCCATCACCGGTCTGGGCGAGCTGAATATCTCCGACACCATCTGTGATCCCAATACGGTTGAAGCATTGCCGGCGCTGAGCGTCGACGAGCCGACGGTAACCATGTTCTTCTGCGTTAACACCTCGCCGTTCTGTGGTAAAGAAGGGAAGTTTGTGACTTCTCGTCAGATCCTGGAACGTCTGAGAAAAGAGCTGGTTCACAACGTTGCGCTGCGTGTTGAAGAAACGGAAGATGCGGATGCGTTCCGCGTATCCGGCCGCGGCGAGTTGCACCTGTCCGTACTGATTGAAAACATGCGTCGCGAAGGGTTTGAACTTGCGGTCTCTCGTCCGAAAGTTATCAACCGCGTTATCGACGGTCGCAATCAGGAACCGTTTGAAAACGTGACGCTGGATATTGAAGAACAGCATCAGGGCGCCGTTATGCAAGCCATGGGCGAGCGCAAAGGCGATGTGAAAGACATGATCCCGGATGGCAAAGGTCGTATCCGTCTGGATTACCTGATCCCGGCTCGCGGTCTGATCGGCTTCCGTACGGAATTCATGACCATGACCTCCGGTACCGGTCTGCTGTACTCCACTTTCAGTCACTATGACGACGTGCGTCCGGGCGAGATCGGTCAACGTCAGAACGGCGTGCTGATTTCCAACGGTCAGGGTAAAGCCGTCGCGTTTGCGCTGTTCGGCCTGCAAGATCGCGGTAAACTGTTCCTGGGTCACGGCGCGGAAGTATATGAAGGCCAGATCATCGGTATTCACTCCCGTTCCAACGACCTGACGGTAAACTGCCTGACCGGTAAGAAATTGACCAACATGCGCGCATCCGGTACGGATGAAGCGACAACGCTGGTGCCGGCAATCAAAATGACGCTGGAACAAGCGCTGGAGTTTATCGATGACGACGAACTGGTTGAAGTCACGCCGCTGTCCGTCCGTCTGCGTAAACGTCATCTGACGGAAAACGATCGTAAACGCGCTAACCGCGGTAGTAAAGAAAGCTGATTTTCCGGCTATTTTTACCTGCGACAGGGCGCCTTCGGGCGCCCTGAGTTTTATCTGATACGCTTCGCTTTGATCTCCCCGCTGTTCTGTTTTGCCATTTCCCGTTACAGTTAAAATCCTACGGTTACCGCAGAAGGAAAATGCCATGCTTTATATCTTTGATTTGGGCAATGTCGTCATTGATATTGATTTCAACCGAGTGCTGGGCGTATGGAGCAAGTTGAGCAGCGCGCCGCTGGCCACGCTGAAAGAGCGATTCGTGATGGGTGAAACCTTTGAACAGCACGAGCGCGGCGAAATCAGCGATGAAGCGTTTGCCGAACGTTTATGCCATGAGATGAGTATCTCTCTGAGTTTTGAACAGTTTACCGCCGGCTGGCAGGCTATTTTTGTGGAACTGCGTCCTGAAGTCATCAATATCATGCATCAACTGCGTAAAGAAGGACACCGGGTGGTGATCCTTTCCAATACCAATCGTCTGCACTGCGCGCATTGGCCGGTCTTGTTCCCGGAAGTAGAAGAGGCGGCCGATCGCCTTTATCTCTCACAGGATATCGGGGCGAGGAAACCGGAAGCCAGTATCTATCGTTATGTTTTAACGCAAGAAGGGGTGACGCCGGATCAAGCCGTTTTCTTTGATGATAATCCAGCCAACGTCGCCGCCGCCCAGACGCTGGGCATCCGCAGTATTCTGGTTAAAGATCGTCAGGTGGTGCCGGATTTCTTTGCTTCGCCCGTCGTCGCCGTCAGCGAGTAAATGAAAACAGGGGGGAATGGCGCATAACCGCCATGACCTTGCGGAATCATGAAAACAGGAGCGGTAACATTCAATGATCGCGTTAATTCAGCGGGTTTCCAGCGCCAGCGTTAGCGTAGAAGGCGTAATTGTTGGGGAAATCGGGGCCGGACTGTTGGTGTTGCTGGGCGTTGAGCAGGGCGATGACGAGCAAAAAGCGGCGCGTCTATGCGAGCGGGTTCTCGGTTACCGTATCTTCAGCGATGACAATGGCAAAATGAACCTCAATGTTCGTCAGACGGGGGGAAGCGTATTGGTGGTCTCGCAGTTTACGCTGGCGGCCGATACCCACAAGGGAATGCGCCCCAGCTTTTCCCGCGGCGCGCACCCGACAGAGGCCGATCGCCTTTATCAGTATTTTGTCGAACAGTGTCGCGAGCAGGATACGCACACCGAAACAGGGCGTTTTGCGGCGGATATGCAAGTGGCTCTGGTTAATGACGGGCCGGTGACCTTCTGGTTGCAGGTATAAAAAAGCGCTACCGAATCATAATATTATCGTGAGACGTATCGACGGCGGCGGATTCATCCCTTCTCGATATTTAACTGCATGGAAATAAAATCCCGGTCACTTTTTAATGAGGCATGTTTATGTATCACCTGAGAGTACCGCAAACCGCAGAAGAACTTGATGCGTACTATCAATTCCGTTGGGAGATGCTGCGTAAACCGCTGCACCAACCGCTGGGGTCCGAGCGCGATGCTTATGACGCTTTGGCGCACCATCAGACGGTGGTGGATGAACAAGGGCGACTGGTGGCGATTGGCCGGCTGTCCATCAATGCCGATAACGAGGCGTCGATTCGCTTTCTGGCCGTTCACCCCGATGTGCGGGGGAAGGGATTGGGAACCTTGCTGGCGATCACGCTGGAGTCCGTGGCGCGGCAGGAAGGAGCAAAACGCGTCGTATGCAGCGCTCGCGAAGATGCGATGGCGTTTTTCGCCAAGCTGGGTTTTGTCAATCAGGGCGAGATTAGCGCGCCGCAAACCACGCCCATACGGCATTTTCTGATGATCAAACCGGTAGAGACGCTGGATGATATCCTGCATCGGCCTGACTGGTGCGGGCAGTTGCAACAAGCCTGGTACCAACGCATTCCGTTAAGTGAAAAAATGGGGGTGCGGATCAGTCAGTATACCGGGCAGAAATTTATCACCACCATGCCGGAAACCGGCAATCAGAATCCTCACCATACCTTGTTTGCCGGCAGCATGTTTTCTCTCGCAACGCTGACGGGATGGGGATTGATCTGGCTGCTGCTGCGGGAAAGGCATTTGGGCGGCGCCATTATTCTGGCCGATGCGCACATTCGCTACAGCACGCCGATCACCGGCCGACCGAGCGCCGTCGCCGATCTGGGTTCGTTGAGCGGCGATCTGGACCGTCTGGCCCGCGGACGTAAAGCCAGGGTTCAATTGAACGTGGAGCTGTTCGGGGATGATAGAAAAGGCTCGTTGTTCGAGGGCGTCTATATTGTATTACCCGCCACGCCGAAAGCGTCGCTGGAGCCGGAGGATTCCGCAATACAATGATGGCCGCGCATCGGTCTTTTTTACGGGATGCCGTGATTAACGACCCGAATCACCGCTACCACGCCATGATTCGGGTATTCGGCCGACCGGCGACCGCCTGCCGATCTTTTACTGCGGCGTTGTTACCGCTCCCGCTTGAATTTGCTGTCTGATGGGGTGTCCATCATGATCCACGCCCTGTAGCGCGCCGTTGAGCGTCGGTTTCAATGCCGTATCGGCAGCCAGTCGCCCGTTCAGATGCAATTGCAGGTTAGCGTCGCCTGAAGGGGCAAGCGCCTGAGCCGGCCATCCCCAGCGCGTCAGAATATCCGCAGGAACGGAACGCCCGTTCATGGTCACTGAAAATGCCCGGTCGGGGTTCTGAGCGATAGTGGCTTTGGCTTCCAGCAAACCGTTTTGGGTAAAGGCGCTGAGGTCGGTAAGCGCGATTTGGCTGTCGCTGGCGGTTAATGCCAATGACGGACGACGGACATCGACTTTGTTGAAGGTCGCATCGCTGGCGTTTAGATTCAGCGAACCGCCCCAGACGCCCCACTGGTGATTACGGGCAAGCCGCAGATCGCTGCCGTATCCGTCCAGTGCGGTAATCTGGAACGGGAAATCAGGGTTGATATCAATCAGCAGATTGCGGTTAGCGGTGAATTTTTTGACGTCCACTTCCGCCAGCCAGGCCGGCAATGTGCTTTGCCAGCGCGCCAGCCAATCGCCTGGCAGCGTGTATTCCATACCCGCGACAACGAATTCATTCAGTTGCAAACGGCGATCGCTGCGTTGCCAGTTGCCGCTGGTGCGCAATAACCCCCTCTCCCAACGCGTGGTGAACTGTTTGATTTCAACGCCGTGCGGGGAAAGCGCCAGATTAACGATGGGATCGATCAGATGCATATTGCCGTTAACGATATCGGTGGCGTTGAACGATAGTTCGCCATCGTCGCTTTGCCAGTCGTCCTGTTTGAAGGTGACGTTGCGCAACGTTACGTCGAGATCGATAAATGCCCATCCCGGCCCTTCAATGCGGGCATCAATCAAATCAAAGCGGGAAACGGTAACGGCAGGCAACGCGACGATAGGTTGCCAGAATTCCCGGATGGTTCTTGGCGTTTGCAAACGCACCTTGCTAAGACGCAGGTTGTCGATTTGCCAGCTCCCGTCTTCCGCCCTGCTGGCATTACCGGTTAACTGGCCTTGCGCCACGTCTGCGCCGAAATTGCTCAAGGCGAGTTGATTATTATTAATGTTGCCTTGAACGAATACCTGACTGGCGGGGACATCGTTTAGCCGCAACGAACGGGCGCTAAGTTGGAAATTTCCCTGTTTGCCTAACAGGCGGCCCGCTTCTGGCCGCCAGGGCATAATGCCGCCGTTGACCTGTTGACCGTTTAACTGCCAGTTATCATCCTGGGCCTGAAGCGCCATGGTACGCAGTTGCAACACGTCGGCCTCAATCGGCAGCGTGGCGGCGGATGGCGACAGATTCAGCGTGCCGCCTTCAAGCAGCAGACTGGAAAAATGGCGAGGTTCGGTTATCTGACGAACGCTGAGACCGGCGGAAACCTGTTTGGCGGTGAGTGTCGGCGGCTGATTCTTATGACCGAAAACGACGTCTTGCAGCAGAATACGATCGGGTTCGGACCAATTGTGGTCGATTTTTCCCAGGGATACCTGATAGTCCGTGTTTTGATTCACCCAATTGCCGATCCGGCCTGAAGCCCAGGTGGTTTGCAGTAATACATACAATATGACCAGCGCCAGCAATGCCAGCAGCAGGATGGTCAGCAATAATTTCCCGAGAAATCTCATCGTGTCAGTCCATGCCAATCGTCAGGGATATCTGTTTTTATGCCGCAATTACCTTAAAGGCTCAACAGATAATGCAGTTACAGACAGTAAAAAGCGACCGGTGTTGCATCGTCGGTCGCTTTTATCCCTATACCCGTCATACTTCAAGTTGCAGGTGCGTTGGCTTTGTTACTCGGCCCTTCCATGGGCTTCGCCCCTTCGGGGCCAGCGCAAGCGCTGTTCAAAACGCCATGCGTTTTGTCCTGCAACTCGAATTATTTAGGGTATACATAACAGAAATTATTGACGCGGATACAAATTATTTTTCGTCGTACGGGAAAACCAGATTCAGCACAATCGCCGTAATACCGCCGGCGGCGATGCCGGAAGAGAGCAGGGTTTTTATCCAGTCCGGCGCGAATTGCAGAATCAGCGGCTGCTGTGATACGCCCAGCCCCACGGCCAGCGAGAGCGCGATAATCATGATGGCGCGGCGGTTCAGCGGTTCGCGGGACACGATACGCACGCCGGAGGCGGCGATGGTGCCGAACATGACGATGGTCGCGCCGCCCAGCACCGGCTCCGGAATGTGCTGTACGAAACCGCTGACGGCGGGGAACAAGCCCAGAATAATCAGCATCAGCGCCACAACAAAGCCGACGTAACGGCTGGCGACGCCGGTAAGCTGAATGACGCCGTTGTTTTGCCCGAAACAGGAGTTGGGAAAGGTGTTGAATACGGCGGATAAACAGGAGTTCAGGCCGTTGGCCAGCACGCCGCCTTTCAACCGTTTCATGTACAGGGGGCCGCTGACCGGTTGTTCCGAGACGTCGGAGGTCGCGGTGATATCGCCGATGGTTTCCAGCGACGTCACCATAAACACCAGCATCAGCGGGATCAGCAGGTTCCAGTCAAAGCCCAGACCGTAATACAGCGGCGTCGGCACCATGATCAAATCGCTTTGCGCCGCCGGGACGCCGTCCGGCAGCATATCCATCAGCCAGGCGCCCAGATAGCCGACGGCCATGGCGATCACCAGCGAGGCCACGCGCAGGTAAGGGTTACGCTGACGGTTGAGCAGAATAATAACCAACAGCACTATGCCGGCCAGCAACAGATTTTTCGGCGCGCCGAAGGTGTTGTTATTCATCGCCGCATAACCGCCGCCGATGGAGGTCAGGCCGACCTGAATCAGCGACAGACCGATAATCATCACCACAATCCCCGATACCAGCGGCGTGATAATCCGGCGGGCAAGGTGCAGGAAGCGGGAGAGAATGATTTCCGTACAGGAGGCGAACATCAAGGTGCCGAACAGCGCCGCCATCATGGTGGGAACGTCCGCGCCGCCGTTTTTCAGCGCCAGTCCGCCCATGATCAACGGCGTAACGAAGTTAAAACTGGTTCCCTGAATGGACAGTAGCCCCGATCCCACCGGCCCCCAGGTTTTTATTTGCAGAATCGAGGCCAGACCGGAGGCGAACAGCGACATGCTGATGATATGTTGCGTATCTTGCGCCGGTAGGCCCAGCGCCTGGCAGATCAACAGCGCGGGGGTGATCACCGCGACGAACATCGCCAGCAGATGCTGGCTGGCGGCAAACAGGGTTTGCGCCAGCGGCGGCCGGTCTTCCAGACGGTAGATTAATTCGCTGCCGCGCGCAGTCGTCGGGGCGTCGACCTGAGGAATATCCGTGGTGGTAGTCATAATAATGGGCGTTCCAAAATGACAAAGAGGGCATTTTAATGATCTCTTTTGCAAAAGCAATCGTTTGCTTTTCCCCTATTGGCGAAACCGTTCGGACAACGGATTTTGTGAACGCTGATTGGTTTGATTCGGTTGGCAATCTCCCGATGGCTGTTCAAGGTGTGGGGGATTTTCGTATCGTTCCCGTTTCCCTTAGCCCTTTTGCTACCGGCAATCTTTCATTGCACGGTGTTTGCATTACCATCTGTTAATAACTATTATCCCGACGGAAGACAAGAATGGACGACTACACAAGGAATGTATCATTAATGCCATCACTAAATTTTCCCTGTCTTGTTTTTACAACTCGTAAATGGATGGATGACTACGGGGCAAATGATATGCGATACGGTGATTTGACCGAATCGCAGTTAAAAACGTATTTCAATCTATCCGATGTGTCTGTCAGCGTTGACCCTTATACAATGACGAAAATACCCCAATACATTAAACCGACATTTGGAATCGCCGGTCCGCGCAAGCTGGGGGATAAAATGACAAAACAGGAATGCGCCAGAATTCTGTTTGATGAGTTCCGTCGTCTTCGCTGGCCTTTCGCCGTTTACAGCCCCTACCGACATCTTATTAGTTATATGATTACCCACATGCAGAACGGCAATGGTTCACCGTTTCGCAGTCTGCACTTAGATGCTGCCTTAAAGGAAAACCTCCTTACTGACAAAACAGATAACAGTTCGTTGCTTAGAATAAAAAAAGTATTGGCAGACAATATAGACTGGGAAAATCAAGAATATCCAGCGGATAAGAAGAATGAGATAGAGAAGATCATATCCTTTGGAAAATTGCCAAAATTTGACAGATGGCAGGATAACTTTAATGGTATGGGTATCACTGTTCATGACACTTGGGCTACTCATATCACCATAAAATCGCTACAGATTAATAATGAACATTATCATGCAGTTGTGAACTACAAAGTACAAGATCACTTTGGACTGGATGATACTGATATTCTGAAATTCAAGTTTCACCAATTTCATTTTTTCCGTATCTGGTTTGTACTCCAACGATATAATCAGTTTGGTTACAGACCATTCATGACCAATATGGAAGCTACCGTAGAGATTACCGGAGAGCGTGATGAAAATAAAAAGTAAAAAAAATCTCCGCGTACTGTTTCTGATCGGTAGCGCTTTGGCGAGTTATTATCTCTGGCTGTCATTGCGTCCGGTGGATATAGTGGCGGTTCATGAGGATGGGAATTTTAGTTCTGTTTTAGTAAAGAATTTTCCAATAACTGATAAGGGGAAAATATCCTGGTGGCTGAAAAACAAGGATATGCTAAAAACAAAATATAATATTCCCAAATCCGCCTCTTATGGAAATTTTACGATTACCTTCTGGCTATTCGGCGATGGCTATAAAAAAGAAGGTAAATATGACAGACTCTGTTTTAACGATATGAAAAAAGAGATAAATTGCATTGAAAAAAAGGCCGTTTTTTCTGTTAACAATGATAGCAAAAACAGAGTTATTTTTACCGTTTACGATGGAACATATCTGATGAAAAAGAATGGCGAGATAGTTAAATACGAGTATAAATAAGGAAAGTTCTCTCGTCGTACAGGCAGTTATAGCCTGTATCGATTTTCACGCATTGGTATACCGGGTGCGCTCCGGCAGCCAGCGCTCAATCAACGCTTTGGCATGGTCGGGATAGCGTTGATGCAGATGGCGGGCGACGCGCTGTACCTGCGGGATCAATGCCTGATCGCGCAGCAGATCGGCGACTTTGAATTCGGCGTTGCCGGTTTGGCGCGTGCCTAATAATTCACCCGGGCCGCGAATTTCCAGATCGCGCTGGGCGATAACAAAACCGTCGTTGCTGTCGCGCAATACCTGGAGCCGCTTTTGCGCCGTTTTGCTGAGCGGCGTTTTATAAAGCAGCACGCAGTGGGAGGCGACGGCGCCGCGTCCGACGCGTCCGCGCAGCTGGTGAAGCTGCGCCAGCCCCAGCCGCTCCGGGTTTTCGATAATCATCAGGCTGGCGTTCGGCACGTCGACCCCGACTTCAATCACCGTCGTCGCCACCAAAAGCTGAAGTTCGCCTTGTTTGAATGATTGCATAACGGCTTGTTTTTCTTTCGCTTTCATTCGGCCATGCACCAATCCGACGCTGATGTCCGGCAGCGCGGCCTGCAATTCCTGACAGGTCGCTTCGGCCGCCTGCGCCTCCAACAGGTCGGATTCTTCAATCAACGTACAGACCCAATAGGCTTGTCTTCCCTCTTGTCGACAGGCGTGGTTGACCCGTTGGATCACATCGTTACGGCGCGAATCCGCGATGGCGACGGTGGTGACCGGCGTTCTGCCCGGCGGCAGTTCATCGATCACCGAGGTGTCCAGATCGGCGTAAGCGGTCATCGCCAGCGTGCGCGGGATCGGCGTGGCGGTCATGATCAACTGATGAGGATGGAAACCCTGCTCTTCGCCTTTTTCCCACAAGGCCAGACGCTGATGCACGCCGAAACGGTGTTGCTCATCAATGATCACCAGCGCCAGCCCGTTGAATTTGACCTGCTGCTGAAAGATGGCGTGGGTGCCGACCACCATCGCTACCTGACCGCTGGCGATGGCGTCCTGCTGCGCCTGCCGGGCTTTGCCTTTTTGTTTGCCGGCCAGCCAGCCGACTTCAATCCCCAATGGTTCGAACCACTGACGGAAATTGTGCGCATGCTGTTCAGCCAATAGCTCGGTCGGCGCCATCAGCGCCACCTGTTTGCCGTTGGCGATCGCCCGCAACGCGGCCAGCGCGGCGACCAGCGTTTTTCCTGAGCCGACATCGCCCTGCACCAGACGCATCATGGGGATATTTTTCGCCAGATCGGTTTCAATTTCATCGACGACCCGCGCCTGCGCCTGCGTCGGCGTGAAAGGCAGCGTTGCCAGCAGCCGCTGTTTCAGCGCGTCATTGACCGGCAGCGGCTGCGCCCGGTAGCTTTGCGCGCCGGCGCGCACGGCCAGCATGCTTAAATTGTGCGCCAGCAGCTCTTCCATAATCAGGCGTTGCTGCGCCGGGTGCTTTCCCTGCTCCAGTTCGCCGAGCTGCACGTCCGGCGGCGGACGATGCAGGATGTGCAACGCTTCCGGCAGGCTGATAAGCGAGCGGCTGAGTTCTTCCGGCAGCAATTCATCTATCGGGTTGGCGTCCAGCAGCGCCAGCGCCTGATCGGTGAGCTTCCGCAGCGTCGCCTGCCGTATCCCTTCCGTGGCGGGATAAACCGGCGTCAGCGATTCCTGTAATTCGATCTGGGCGCCGTCGCCCTGTAGGCGGTATTCCGGGTGGATAATTTCCGCGCCGATTTTGCCCCGTTTAATTTCACCATAAGCCGTGACCCGCTGGCCGGGCGCCAGGCTGTTCTTCATCGCGGCGTTGAAATTGAAAAAGCGCATGGTCAGCAGGCCGCTGCCGTCGCTAATCTGGCAGGTCAGCATGCGGCGGCGGCCGAAGGAAATGTCATTGTGCAGAATTTCACCTTCCACCGTGGCGTACATGCCGGGAAGGAGATCGCCGATGGGGTAAAGGTGCGTGCGGTCTTCGTAACGCAGCGGCAGGTGAAACAGTAAATCCTGGACGGTTTCCAGCCCGATACGGGCAAGCTTGGCGCTCTGACTGGCACCCACCCCGGCAAGCGTGCTTAACGGTTGAGTATTCAGCAGGCGGCCTTTCATCAGCACTCCGAGGATTGCATGGAGGCCCACCAGGCGGTATCGGCGACAATCTGGCCTTCGCCGTCAATATAAGGGCGAGGCAGGCCTTTACGTTTGGCGACGCGCGCCAGCACCGGATAGCCGCCCTCAAACAGCAGCCGCGGCTGCTCTTCTTCCGCCAGTGGGCTGTATTCGCGCCGATACATGCCGGCCAATTGGCGCTGGCGCTGCGCTTCATAGAGAATTAATGCGGAGGCGACGGAGACATTCAGCGACTGCACCATGCCGGTCATTGGGATGATAATATCCCGGTCGGCCAGTTTCAGCGCCTCTGCGCTAATCCCGGTTTTTTCCTGTCCCAGCAGGATGCAGGTCGGACGGGTGTAATCAACGTCGCGGAAATCGACGGCCTGTTCAGAAAGATGGGTGGCCAGAATCTGCATACCCGATGTTTTCAGATGGCTGATCGCGTCGGCGATCGTACGATGCGTTTTGACCTGTACCCAGCTATTGCTGCCGGCTGCGGAGGAGACCAGCGTTCTCATGCGGCTGGTGGGCCAGACGGCGTGAATCTGATGAACGCCCACCGCATCGGCCGTACGAATGACCGCGGAAACGTTATGCGGCTTATGCACCTGCTCCATGCAAAGGGTCAGATCGGGCTGACGGCAGGTCAGCATCTCTCTTATGCGCGCATAGCGTTGAGGGGTCATACGGTCAGTTTCGGTTACGGTTAACTTTTATGACATCCGGCATGACGCGTATTTTGCGCATCACATTCGCCAGATGAACGCGGTCGAGCGTAGTGAGACGGATAAAGGCGCTGTAAACGCGTCCGTCTTTTTCTTCCGTGTTGATGCTCTGGATATTTGAATTGGCGGCGTTAATCGCGGCCGCCAAATTTGCCAATGCGCCCTGGTGGTTGAACATATCCACTTTGATTTCGGCGATAAATTCCTGTTCGGTCACCTTATCCCATTCCACCGCCATGAATTTCTCCGGCTCTTTCTGGTAACCGCGAATATTACGGCAGGATTCATGATGGATAACCAGTCCCTTACCGGGGCTGACATGGGCGATAATCGGATCGCCTGGGATCGGGCGGCAACATTTGGCGAAGGAAACCATTACGCCGTCCGCGCCTTTAATCGGCAATTTGCGCAGCCCGGCGTTATCCAACTGCTTCTGTTCATTGAGCAGATTTTTCGCCACCACCACGCTCATGGCGTTACCCAGTCCGATTTCCGCCATCAAATCGTCCAGCGAGGCCAGTTTCATTCTGTCCAGCTCAGTCTGAATATTCTTTTTCGGGATATCCGCTATTTTGCGGCCGCTGCCCAATGCGTGGCTCAGCAAACGCCGGCCCAGGCTGACGGAGTCGTCGCGCTTGAGGTTTTTCAACATCTGGCGAATTTTGGCGCGCGCTCTGGAACTGACGACAAAGTTCAGCCAGGCGGCGTTCGGTCTGGCGCCGGGGGCGGTGATGATCTCAACGGTCTGTCCGCTGCTTAGCGATTGGGACAGGGGATAAGGCTGGCGATCGACTCTGGCGCCGACGCAGGCGTGACCGATGTCGGTATGTACGGCATAGGCGAAGTCAACCGGCGTGGCGCCGGCTGGCAGCTCCACAATCCGGCCTTCCGGCGTGAAGACATACATTTCGTCCGGAAAGAGATCGGACTTGACGCTTTCGATAAACTCAAACGAACTGCCGGCGCTCTGCTGCAATTCCAGCAGGCTCTGCATCCAGCGCTGGGCGCGAACCTGCGCCGTGGTGCTGCTCTCGCCTTCTTTGTACGCCCAGTGCGCGGCCACGCCCATTTCCGCCATCTGATCCATGTCGTCGGTGCGAACCTGCACCTCCACCGGCACGCCGTGCGGGCCGATCAGCGAGGTATGCAGCGACTGATAGCCGTTGGCCTTGGGAATGGCGATATAATCCTTTACCCGACCCGGCCGCGGTTTATACAGGCTGTGAACCTGGCCCAACACGCGATAGCAGGTGTCGACTTCCTTCACGATCACCCGAAAGGCGTAAATATCCATAATGGAATGGAAACGCTGCTCTTTCAGGTGCATTTTGCAGTAGATCGAATAAAGATGCTTTTCGCGGCCGCTGACGCGGCAGGCGATCCCGGCTTCGGTTAAGCGGCCTTCAATCTCGGAAAGGATTTTCTGGATCATCTCCTTCCGATTACCGCGGGCGGCCTTGACCACCTCTTTGATCACGCGGTAACGGTTAGGATAAAGCGCTTCAAAACCCAGCTCTTCAAGCTCGGTTTTCAGATTATGAATACCCAGCCGATGCGCCAGCGGACTGTAGATTTCCAGCGTTTCGCGGGCGATGCGGCGGCGCTTGTCCGGGCGCAGCGCGCCGAGCGTGCGCATATTGTGGGTACGGTCGGCCAGTTTGATCAGAATGACGCGGATATCCTGCACCATCGCCATAATCATTTTGCGAAAGTTTTCCGCCTGCGCTTCTTTCTTATCGCGAAACTTCAGCTTATCCAGTTTGGAGACGCCTTCCACCAGTTCGGCGACGCTCTTGCCGAAGAGCTGTTCCACATCCTGATAGGTGGTGGGCGTATCCTCTATCACGTCATGCAGCAAGGCGGCCATCAGCGTCTCATAGTCGAGACGCATTTCGGCCAGAATACAGGCCACGGCGACCGGGTGAGTGATATAAGGTTCACCGCTGGAGCGTGTCTGTCCCTCGTGAGCATCACGTGCAACGAGATAAGCTTGCCGTAAACGTTTGATCTGCTCTTCAGGCAGATAACGTTGAATCAGTTGATTTAGGCTTTCAAAAAGGTACAAGGGCGACTCGTAGTCTAATTAACGGCGGCCTTCAGCAATCGCGGTGACCGCCTGAATTTCTGCGGCTTCCTGCTCTTGCTGCTCCTGACGATCGCGAACGTCCAGAATCTGGGAGTTGATCAGGCCTTCTTCGATTTCGCGCAGGGCGATCACGGTGTATTTATCGTTTTCTTCCGGAACCAACGGCTCTTTGCCGCCGGTCTGGATTTGGCGGGCGCGACGAGCAGCGACCAACACCAGGTCAAAACGGTTACCAATTTTCTCTACAGCGTCTTGAACAGTTACGCGTGCCATAATGTGCTACTCCACAGGGTGATAAAATGGACTGGGCATCATACTTAAAGAGCCGTCAGTCTGCCAATAGTTTGGTGATTAATGCATCATGCCGTACTTTTTGTCTGCTCAGGCGCAGACGCTCGGCGCGAATAATGGTTTTTAAATCGAGCAATGCCAAATCGAAATCGTCATTAACAATCAAATAATCATATTCGGCGTAGTGCGTCATTTCCGCCACGGCTTGCGCCATACGACGAGCGATGACGTCCTCGCTGTCCTGACCCCGGCCGCGCAGACGGCGCGCCAGCTCTTCTTTTGACGGCGGCAAAATGAAAATACTGCGGGCCAGCGGCATCTGGCTGCGGATTTGCTGGGCGCCTTGCCAGTCAATATCCAGAAATACGTCGACGCCTGTCGCCAATATCTGCTCAATCGCGGTACGGGACGTACCGTAGTAATTACCGAAAACTTCCGCATATTCCAGAAATTCATTTTCCCGGATCATACGCTTGAATTCATCGACCGAGACAAAGAAATAATGCTCGCCGTGACTTTCACCCGGCCGTTTGACGCGTGTGGTATGGGAAATCGATACCTGTGTGTCGTAAAGCGGCTGCGTTTTTAATAGCGCCTGGATCAAACTGGATTTTCCGGCCCCACTGGGAGCGGAAACGATATATAACGTGCCTTGAGCCATAGTGAAGTTTTATTAATTGCGATTGATCATGGGTATAGATGCGACAGATTGTGCATTTCATCACATTATACACGGCGAGACGCCATCAGTCGCGTGGCGATAAATCTCATCGCGAAATGTTTTATTGTTATGCCACCATCAATGCGCGCCGCCAACCCCTTTTCTGTACATTTCATCGTCGCTTCCTGTGGTTTTTCATAGGGATTGCAAACGACAAAAAACATTGCGGCGCGCTTTGCATTCCCGGTTTTTCTCCCTCGTTTTATAACGGCGACTGCGCTGTACTGCGCGCAGTGCGTATCGACGGGAGAGGTTATATGAATCGCGGGTTCAGACGGTTTGTCATTTCGGCAGCGGCGGCGTTGGTCGGTTGGCCATGCATCGCGGCTTCATCTTGCCCGGACTGGTCGCTTGCGCGCGCGCAAAAAGAAATGGCGATGCTGCGCCAGCAGTTGGCGCAGTGGGATGAGGCTTATTATCAGGCGGGCGCCAGCCCGGTGGAGGATGAGGTTTATGATCAGCTACGGGGGCGGTTGAACCACTGGCGGCGCTGCTTTTTGCCGCATGAGGCGGATTTCCCCGTGCAGTTGCCGGGCAACGGCAAACAGGCGCATGCGGTTGCTCACACGGGGTTGAAAAAGCTGTCCGATCGCGGACAACTGCGGCAATGGATAAGGCTGCATAAGGACTTATGGATCCAGCCCAAAATCGACGGCGTGGCGGTAACGCTGGAATATCAGCAGGGGCGGCTGACGGCGGCCACCAGCCGGGGTAATGGTTTACAGGGAGAGAACTGGACGGAAAAGGCGCTTGCCATACCGGCGATACCCAAACAGCTGAAGGGGGCGCCGGCAACATTGGTGTTGCAAGGCGAGTTATTTCTTAAGGTGGACAATCATCAGCAAAATCTGCAAGGCGGCATCAATGCCCGATCGGCGGTCGCCGGGGAGATGCGCCGCCGGCAGGCTTCATCCATTTTGCCGCGTATCGGTATCTTTATCTGGGCATGGCCGGATGGCCCGGCGACGCTGTCTGAGCGCCTTAGCGCATTGCGAACGATGGGGTTTGCCCTGGCGGCCGACTATACGCACCGCATCTCTTCGCTGGAGGAGGCTGAACGCTGGCGAGATCGCTGGTATCGCCATCCTCTGCCTTTCGTCACCGATGGCGTGGTGATCCGTGAGGATAAAGAGCCTGATGGGCGCTACTGGCGAAATACGCCGGCTGATTGGGCCATCGCCTGGAAATATCCGCTGGTGCGGCAGGTAGCCGAGGTCAAGGGCGTTGCTTTCTCTGTCGGCCGCACCGGAAAGATAAATGTCGTCTTGAATCTTAATCCGCTGCGGTTGGATGACAAATCGGTGCGCCGGGTCAACGTCGGGTCGCTATCGCGTTGGCGGCAATGGGATGTTTTGCCCGGCGATCAGGTCGGCGTCAGTCTGGCCGGCCAGGGGATTCCCCGCCTGGATAAGGTGGTATGGCGTGCGGCCGAGCGTCCGCCGATCGCGCCGCCGGCAGCGAGCGACTTTCATCATCTCAGCTGTTTTCAGTACAGCGCGGCCTGTCAACAGCAGATGCTCGCGCGATTGGTCTGGCTAAGCGGCGAGCATGGGCTAAATTTGAACGGGGTCGGCGAGGGAGTGTGGCGACGCCTGATGCGGCATGGCGCGCTGAGCGATGTCGTCTCCTGGTTGACGCTGACCCGGGAACAGATAAGAGACGTCCGGGGAGTAGGGAATAAGCTGGCTGATAATATTTATGAAAGTTTACAGCAGGCTCGCCGGCAACCTTTGTCTCGCTGGTTGCCGGCTCTGGGAATGCCTTTGCCTCGTTCTGCCGGCGACGCGTTGGAGAATATGAACTGGCAGCAGTTGCAACAACGTACATTGTCGCAATGGCGACAATTTCCGGGGGTCGGCGTCAAACTGGCTGAAGAGATCATGGCGTTTTTGCATCATCCGATCGTGGTTGAGCTTATAGCCAGGATAACGCTGGAAGGGGTTAAAACGTAATTTGCCGGGAATCGCCGGGCGGTTTAATAAAAAAATTAACCATGATTAAATAATGGATATTGGTTGAGAAGGCCAAATAATCAGTAGGTTATAGTGCAAGTGGTAAATAATAACCTTAAGGACGCGAATATTCTGACCGCACCGATGCAGATTAAAGAAAATAAACGTCATCAGCTGACGTATCGGCTGAATAACGGTATATACCCATAAAATAAGTCGGTGTTGGTTAAACCAGGGAAATCGACGGCGGTCGGGTATGATGCTTTGTTTTTTATGTTTAATGCTATGATTTTAAAATAAAAAATCTATTTTATCCTTTGACGCCATGACGGGCGATGTTTAAGGCGGCTTTCGACGGATTGATGAGCCAATAACTTTACTTTACAAAGATGGCGACTTATTTTCCGAGTCTGAACTCTGACATTACGCTGTTGTCCTATAGCTTCAGAAATAAATAAAGTTTTGCCGGAGCATTGGTCGCGATGAAGTTTAGCCCTTCTTTTTCACAAGCAAAGTTATCGTTCTTACTGGCAGTCTATATCGGTTTTTTCCTTAATCTCTCGGTCTTTTATCGCCGCTTTGATTCTTTTTCAATATTGGCCAGCACGCAGATAGCAAAATTTATCCCGGTGATAATTGAGCTGGGAGCCTGTATCTTTTTTACCTTTTTTCTTATGCGCATTCTTTCTCTGGGAGGACGCCTTTTTTATCGTATTGTCGCATCGCTGTTGGTGATTATTTCCGTCGCCGCCAGCTATTACATGACCTTTTTTAATGTCGTTATTGGTTACGGCATTATTGCCGCGGTGATGACCACCGATATCGATCTATCCAAAGAGGTGATCGGTTTCCGCTTTGTTCTGTGGATGCTGTTGGTGAGCGCATTGCCTCTGCTGCTGATTTGGAAAAACGCATTACGTCATACCTTGATTGAACAGTTGAAATCGCCGGGAAAACGTTTGTCGCCGGTTCTTGTGTTGCTGGCGGTGGTTGCCCTGGTCTGGTTTCCTATTCGCTATATGGCTGAAACCCAATCGCTATCTGAAAAGTCTTCCAATGTCGACTTACCCAGCTATGGCGGAGTCGTGGCTCACTCTTATCTGCCGTCGAACTGGCTGTCTGCGCTGGGACTGTTCGCTTACACCAAATATGACGAAAATCAGGACGAGGCGAATTTGTTCGATCCCGGTAAGCATTTTACTTACCTTCCGCCAACCGGGATTGATGATACCTATGTGGTGTTCATCATCGGCGAAACCACCCGTTGGGATCATATGGGGCTGCTAGGGTATGAGCGCGACACCACGCCCTTGTTGTCGAAAGAAAAAAATCTGGTGGCTTTCCGCGGAAAATCCTGTGATACCTCGACCAAACTCTCCATGCGTTGCATGTTTGTACGAGAAGGCGGCACGGAAGATAACCCTCAGCGGACGTTGAAGGAACAAAATGTCTTTGCGGTGTTAAAAGAGCTGGGGTTCACGTCCGAGCTGTTCGCCATGCAGAGCGAGGTTTGGTTCTATAACAGTATCGAAGCCGACAACTACGCTTTCCGTGAAATGATTGCCTCGGAAAAAAGCAACGACGGTAAATCGGTGGATGACATGCTGCTGGTGGATGAGGTTAAGGAGTCGCTGGAACGTTATCCGCGCGGTAAGCATCTGGTCGTGCTGCATACCAAAGGGTCTCACTACCTTTATTCGATGCGTTATCCTCGCAGCTACGCGCGCTATCAGCCGGAATGTATGGGCGTCGACGCGTCCTGTTCCCGTGAACAACTGATTAACGCCTTTGATAACAGCGTGTTGTACACCGACACCTTTATCCATAACGTGATTAATCAGGTGCGGGATAAAAAGGCGCTGGTTTTTTATGCCTCCGATCATGGCGAATCCATTGACGAGAACTTCCACCTGCATGGCACGCCGCGCGAAATGGCGCCGCCGGAACAGTTCCGCGCACCGATGATGGTATGGGCGTCGGATAAGTTTCTGGCGGACGCCAATAACCTGGACGCTTTCGATCGGCTAAAGGCGCAGCAGCGAATAGGCAAAACTCACCGTCACGAAGAGTTGTTTGACTCAATCCTGGGATGTCTGGGGTATACCTCGCCGGATGGCGGTATCAACCCTAAAAACAACTGGTGCAACAAGGGAAGCTAGCGGAGATGCCCGGATGGGGGGCTGTTATCGCCGTCACCAACCATCGTCATCCCCGCGGCAGTAGGCGGCGGGGATCTCCTGCTGGAACCGTGAATAGTCATTGAGTGATTCCCGGTTACTCGCCCCATCCCTGGGGCTCGCCCTTCGGGCCGCCGCAAGCGGCGCTCAAAAACATTCCCGATGTTTTTGAGCGCGGAATGACGGGGTTGGGAAGGTTTGTCGTCAACCTCGGCTGATTCTGTTATCAGCCGGTTACGCGGTTTTCTGTTTGCGGATACGATTTTCGCGGCGGATTTTACGTTCTTCCATCACTGCAACCATCGCCATCAGGCAGATACAGCAGATGGCGGCGGTATCCAGCGCGGCGAAGGTGCCCGCCCAACCGGTCAGACCGAAAATCGGCGTACCGTCGGCAATCATCCCCAGTCCCAGTTTTGCGAAGCTATCGCCAATCAGGTAGGCAAAGGTGCCTTTAATGCCGTCGGCCGCGCCGATGGCTTTTTTCGGTACAAAGCCCACGGCGGCGACGCCAATCAGCAGTTGCGGACCAAACACCAGGAAGCCGAGTGCGAATAACGAGGCGAGATAAACATACGCATTGCCGGCATGCTGGTAGATGCCCAGGGTGGCGATGATCAGCGCCAGCGCGATACAGGCAACCAGCGCGCGACGGCCATTAGCCAGGTCGGAGAGATAGCCCCACAGCAGCGTACCGACCAACGCACCGGCTTCAAACAGGGTAAAGCCCTGAATCGCAACCTCTTTCGATAGTTTTAGCTCCTGGAAGGCGTATACCGTGGACCATTGATCGATACCGATACGCACCACATACAGGAAGACGTTGGAGAAACACAGCAACCAGATGACTTTGTTCTTCAGCACGTACTCGACAAAAATCTGCCATTTGGTCATCGAACTGTCTTCGGTTTCTTTATCTTCATCGCT
Source organism: Brenneria sp. g21c3 (assembly GCF_040240345.1). Taxonomy (NCBI): domain Bacteria; kingdom Pseudomonadati; phylum Pseudomonadota; class Gammaproteobacteria; order Enterobacterales; family Pectobacteriaceae; genus Brenneria; species Brenneria sp. g21c3. Next base: position 35,311 of record NZ_JBEIAB010000021.1, read on the forward strand.
GATTTCTTCGCCGAACAGCTCTTCCGCTTTACCCAGACCGTAAGCCTCCGGCGAGTCGCTGCCATAGCGCAGACCGATAAAGCCGATAATCAGCGCGATAACGGACGGTACGATGAACATGCCGATGACGTGGCCGTCGAATACATAGTTGGCGCCGAACAACGCCACGCCCGCCGCGCCCGCGCCGCCCAGATTATGGGAGATATTCCACAGTCCCAGATAGGTTCCGCGTTTGCGGCGCGGCGTCCATTTGGTGATGGTGGAGTAGCTGCACGACCCGCCGGTACTTTGGAAGAACCCGCTCAGCGCGTAGAAGGCGATCATCAGAAACAGGCTGACGGAGCCGGATCCCATACTGGCGCTGAAGCCAAGCATACAGATACTGGACAGGATCAGCATAAACGGCAGGAACTGCTTGGTGTTTTTGCCATCGGCATAGTAGGAGACCAGCGTTTTCCCCACGCCGTAGGTAATGGAGAATCCCAGACCGATCATCCCCAGTTGCGTCATGCTCAAACCGTAGGTTGAGATCATGTCATTCTGAGCAATGTTAAAGTTCTTGCGGATCAGGTACATGGTCAGGTAGCCGATAAAGACCACCAGATAGGATTGCATAAAGGGTTTGAACCACATTTTGCGCCGTGTTTCGATCGGCAGATTCAGGGTCGGCTTGCGCACCTGATTAAGAAAGGCCAGCATGGTGTCTCCTCTTACTTGCAAACGCTGGAAAATGGCTGCATTGTAAGAAATCAGGGCCGGAACCGGCTTAAGACATCATCCCGACAAAACTAAGAATTTTTCTCGGTTTTGGCCTTTTAGGTAAAAAAGAGTGAAGCAGGTCACGCTTCCGCGAGGTTTTGCACCCCGCCGTCCCTGACGGGCCGTCGCTGGCGCGACGTCAAAAGGACATTTTTTGCGTCTTGTCGCGCGGAGCTTGCGCATTTAAAAACGGCAACAGCAGCAGGGCGGAAACGCCCGCCGCGACGGCAATCACCGCAAAGAAACCGGTCCAGTGCCAGATATCCATAATCTGCGCCAGCGGCCAACCGGAAAGCGACGCCCCCAGATAGGCAAAGAGTCCGACGAAACCGGTCGCCGCGCCCGCCGCGTCTTTGTGCGAGCATTCCGCCGCCGCCATGCCAATCAGCATTTGCGGGCCAAAAACAAAAAATCCCGTGGTAAAGAAGCAGGCCGCCTGCATGACATAGCTGGCGAACGGCATCAGCCACAGCGAGCCGACGGACAGCAGGATGCCGGCGGCGAAGATCAGGTTCATCGGTCCGCGGTTGCCGTTGAACAGTTTGTCCGATCCCCAGCCGGCGACCAGCGCGCCGATAAATCCGCCCAGTTCGAACATGGTGACCGCCGAATTGGCTGTCACCAGGTTCACGCCGAGGGTTTCCGACATATACAGATTGCCCCAATCGTTGATGGCGGCCCGCACCACGTAAACCAACACATAGCAGAGCGCCAGCAGCCAGATATAAGGGTTGGTGAGTACATACTTATGCAAAATTTCCCGGTGCGACAGCCCTACGCCCTCCTGCTGTTGCGCAATCTCCAACGCATCGCGGCGCCACTCGCCCACGCTGGGCAACCCCAGGGTTTGCGGACGATCGCGCAGTCGCCAGCATAAAAACAGCCCCACCAGTATCGCCAGCCCGCCGGCGATAATCAGCCCGGCGCGCCAGCCGTAGTGCAGCGCCGCCGCCCCCACCACCATGGGGATCAAGGCGCCGCCCACGTTATGCGCGGTATTCCACAGCGCCCACCAGCCGCCGCGTTCGGTACGCGAGTACCAGGTGGTGAGTAAGCGCGCGCATACCGGCGAGCCCCACCCCTGAAAGAAGGCATTGGCGCCCCACAGTAGAGCAAACACCCATAGCGACGATGAAAAGCCGAACAGGATGTTCACCACGCCGCTGGCAATCAGCCCCAGCCCCATAAAGTAGCGGGCGTTGGACTGGTCGCTGACGATGCCGGAAAAGAATTTCGACAATCCGTAGGTGACGTAAAACAGCGTGGCGAGCAGGCCGATGTCGGAGCGCGTCAGAATGTCGTTCGCGAGAATTTCCGGCGCCGCCGCGTTGAAACTTTTACGCGTGAAGTAAAACAACGCATAGCCCAGATAGATGGAGAGCAGGATATGTCGCCGCCAGTAGCGATAGGTATCGTCAATGGTTTGCCGGTCGGCAAGCGGCGGGATGCTGGGGGGAATTTTCAGAAAACCAAACATGACGATCCTTATTGATTACGCAGCGGCAAACTGACGGTGACGCGGGTTCCGCGGGTGCAGGAAATACTCAGCGAACCGCCGAGGGCCGATACCCGTTCGCGCATGCCGGTCAGGCCCAGGCCCAACTGCCCTGAGTTCGGCGGCAGCCCGCAGCCGTCGTCTTCAATCACCAACATCAATTGGTTGTCTTGACGCCAGCATTGCAGCGTGACCGTATGGGCATTGGCGTGTTTGACGATGTTGTTCAGCCCTTCCTGACAGACGCGAAACAGCGTGACGCGCTGGCTTTCACTGAGCTGCGTTTCGTCGATTTGCCAGCTAAGGCGGCTGACGATGCCGCGCGCTTCCAGCTCCATTTCGCGCGTCAGCGAACGCATCGCCTGCTCAAGAGAAAGATCGTCCAACTGACGCGGCCGCAGGCGGCCCAGCAGACGACGCACCGAGTCATACACGCCGAGAGACAGCGTTTCAATTAACGCGCCGCTTTGCTTTACGCCGCGATTTTCCGGCGCCAGGCGCTGAAGGATTCCGGCCTGCGTGCGAATTGCGGTAATGGTCTGGCCGATGTCGTCGTGCAGTTCGCGCGCCACTTCCCGGCGTACGCTCTCTTCGGTTTCCAGCAGTCGCTCGGCGAGGCGATGGTTGCGGGCCAACTGGTTTTGCAGCGACAGGTTTAGTTCCCTCAGCCGCTGGATCCCCGCTCCCAGCAAGAGTCCCGTCAGGCTCTGCGCCAGCAACGAGAGCAGTAAATCCACGGTCTGGTCGTGCCAGGTTTGACTGGCGATCAGGGCGATGGCGTTCATCAGCGTGGCGATGAGCGCCCCTTGCCAGCCGTAATGCCAGGCGAGGGCGATAATCGGCAGCGCCAGGCAAAACGGCGTAAAGCGCGCCAGTTCGTTCGGCAGCCCCAGTTGTAGCCACAGGCTGACCGCAAACAGCAGCAGATACCACAGCAGGTGCCGGGTACGCCAGTTGACCGGTTGCGAAACCAGCGCCGGCCCGAGCGGCAGCCAGGTGGCGCTGGTAAGGTAATGCCAGATAACCAGACAGGTGGGCGCCAGCGTCAGTCCGCCGGTCAGCGTCAACAGCAGCACGGTCAGCGCGTTTTCTCCGTCGCCGAGCCAGGGCAGCGATTGCAACAGCGCGGCCGCGATCAGCGCGCCCCCCTGTAACAACAGGGTATGCCAATCATTGTGACGACGCTGGCGGCTGACCAACGCGACGGGCAGCAGCGACAGCAGACTGCCGATCATCAATAATGGCAGATGAAGCAGGGCGACTTCCTGCGCCAGCCAAATCAGCAGCAGCCATTCGCTGCCCTGCAATACCGGCCAGTAACTGCGCGGACATTGCAGCATCAACCCCAGGCGTAAACCAAACGGGAACAGCAATGCGGCCAGCTCCGGTCGTTCCACCAGATGCAGACTGATGCCCCACAGACAGAACCATGCGGCGGAGAAGATAAAAAAGCTGGCGACAAACGCGATCAACCGGGTAAGCATCAGACGCATTACCAATCGGCAAACAGTCGACGGGCCAGCTCCACATCATTACTGATGCCGAGTTTTTCCATCAGGTTGGCGCGATGAACGTGTACCGTTTTAGGCGATAACCCCAGTTCGGCGGCAATCTCTTTTACCGCCATCCCCTGCGCGAGTTTTTCCGCCACCTGGCGTTCGCGGCGGGTCAGGGGATCCTGCCGCGAGGAGGCAAGCTTCAGCGCCACATCCGGCGTGAGGTAGCAACCGCCCGTCGACACCGTCCGCACGGCGGCGATCAGTTCATCGGGGCTGCAACGTTTGGAGAGAAATCCGCGCGCGCCGGCATTTAACGCTTGTTCAATCAGCGCCGGGCTATCGTGAACCGACAGCATCACCACCGCCATGCCTTTCGGCAGTTGGCTTAACAGTTCAAGGCCGGAAATGTCCGGCATGGAGATATCGCATATGCAAACTTGCACCGCGCGTCCCGGCAGACCGGCTAACGCCTCACGGCCGGAGCCGAATTCGCCGACAACCTGCATATCCGGCTCAAGCGCCAGCAGTTGGGCGAAACCGGAACGAACGATAAGATGATCGTCAATGAGAGCGATAGTGATCATAAGGAAACCAGGCGTTATAACGGGTGAGTACCTTAGCGTCACAGATGGTATCGTTCAAGTCTTGTTCGCCGGTTCCGCATCCAGCGCGTTTTCCTGACATTTCAGCATGGACTGGGCGGGAATAAGGGGGATCGCGCGGCGACTGGATACTTTACCGCCAGCTATAATCGTTTTGCTAAAAAGAGATTGACGCTTCAATAGGGTAGCAGTAATATGCGCCCGCATTCGGTGAGTGGCGCAGCCTGGTAGCGCACTTCGTTCGGGACGAAGGGGTCGGAGGTTCGAATCCTCTCTCACCGACCAATTTCCCTTTCTTCGTTTTTCCTCACGTCTTTCCCCTGTTTTTCGCGTTCAGTCTTCCATTGCGTCGATTTCAGCTTTTCAAGCGTAAGAAACGTCTCAAAAGCCGCGCTTTTGTTGGTCGTTATGTGTTCGTTTTTATCTATCCATTTGTTTACTAACGCATTTGTTTTTCTGTATTTTTATCGCAATCTAAACGTAAGCATCTTTACGAAATTGTTATTAAATGCGATTTTATACGCGGAGAAAATAGGTGCGATGCGCAACTATTACCTGGTTGGCGCATTGTGTTGTTCACTATGGTTCAAACATGGAAGATGTCATCGATGATGAAAAAAACGGCGTTGTTGTTTTCCGCTCTGGTTGCTTGCGGTATGGGAATGTCGGTTGCCAATGCAGCTCAGACGGTATCATTAGGCTATGCGCAAGCGAAGGTTGACGATTTTAAAGACCTGAAAGGCATTACGGCCAAGTACCATTATCAGGGTGATTCCGCCCTCGGTATTATCGGCTCTTTCACGTATGTCAGTGCAAAAGAGACGGAGTATTATCAGAACTCACTCAACGATCATTATAAGTTTAAATACTATTCACTGATGGCCGGTCCGTCTTATCGTTTTAACGATATCGTCAGCATCTATGGTTTGGCGGGGATTGGTTATGGTAAATCCAGTTGGGAAGAGGGCGACATCGTCTCCCGCCGTTCTGGTAGCGAAAATAAGTCCAGTTTTGCCTATGGCTTCGGCGTTCAAATCGCGCCGACGGATAACTGGGTGATCGACGCGGGTTATGAAGGGACGAAAATTTACGATACGCGCGCCGACGGGTTCAATATTGGCGTTGGTTATCGCTTCTGATCCCCCGAATGTATAAACCGTAGCCGGTAGACATTGCTCTATCGGCTCCCCTCAGTTTATGCGTCCTTTTTGAGTAAAACGCGCTCCGGCAACCTGTCGCGGTTGTAATGAAACCAGACGATGAAGGATTCGCTGCTCATGGGTTTGGCATAAAGAAATCCCTGCATGCAAATAACGCCGCGTTGTTTCAGATAAGCCAATTGCTCGGTGGTTTCGACGCCTTCCGCCACCATTCCCAGTTTCATTCGATGGCTCAGGCTGATGATGGCGTCAAGAATCGGCGCTTCTTCATCCGGTGATGAGAGGGCGCGGATGAATCCCCGATCGATTTTCAGAAAATCCAACGGGAAGTTTTGCAGGTAGGAGAGGGAGCAATGACCGGTGCCGAAATCATCAATGGATATCGTGAGTCCGTCCTCGCGCAACTGATGCAGGCGCTGTATCACCTCCGGGCCGTTGTCGATCAGCGTGCGTTCCGTCAGCTCCAGCGTGATGTTTAACCGATGCGCCGCAATCCTTTGAGCGAAATCGCGGACATCCGAGACGAAATCCGGATGCTGTAAATGTTCCGCGGCCACATTGAGGGAAAGATGGAATCCCGGCGTGACCTTCCAGCCTGCGATGTCCGACGCGACGAGATCGAACAGATGTCGGGTGAGGGGGATAATCATGCCTTCCGTTTCGGCGCTCGCAATAAAGACGTCAGGCTTGATCCATTGTCCGTTGTTGCGCCGCCAGCGCAGCAGCGCTTCAACGCCGATGCATTTCTGTAACCTGACGTTATACACCGGCTGGTAATAGACGGAAAACTCGCCTTTGACAATTCCCCGGGAAATTTCATCCCGCCGCTGGCGCTTGCGTTTTTGTCTGCGCCATAAGATGACGGTGAAAATCAGTGACAACATGACGGCGAGCGGGAGGAAGGTCACGCTCGTTTTTTGCCAAATTTTTATTGATTCCGATGCCGGCGCCATTACGCGTATGGCGATCGGATACTGATTTGATTTGAGAACCAACTCCATGGTGGGAAAGATACCCGATGCGGGAGAGAAGGGCTGACCAACCTGAATGGGATGCCCCTTGTTGACGGTCAGCGTCAGCAGATATTTGCGCATCTGACCGACGGCGCGCATCAGATCAATGAAATGCCGGGCATCAACGACGACATAAGATCCATAGCCTCGGGGCTGCGTTTGCGCGAAGACGACCGCCGGCCGGTCTTTTACGTTGGCGACGCCTCTAATGGACTGACTCCATCGTTCAGGCGCAGGCGTCGGCATGAGTCGTTGCAGCGCGATGTCCGTCGGCATTGAGATATCGCGAGGCGTCGACGAACAGTAAACCCTGGCGTCGCGCGTTACGCCCAGCACGCGAAAATAGGAGAATACCGCGCCAAGCTGTTGCAGGTCAGTACGAATTGCGCTGCAAGGCTGACCGGCTAAATGATCCAGTTCGTCCACCATCGACCATGCCTGGGCGGCGATGTGATCGGCATGAAACATAATGATTTGCGCCGTCGATTCCAGGTCTCGTTTTACCATTATCCGGGATTCAACAAAGGTAAACAGCAACCCAAGCAGTAGCGGTGCGCTCGCCGTCAGTAATAGCGGCCAATGACGTTTATGCTTCTTGCCATGTCTGGAAATCATCCGCATCTCCTTTGTCGCGGATCCAATACCTTGGATGAGGATACGTGAGTCGCCAGCGCTGGCAAGCCTGCATAAGCAGTAAAATTAGTTGTTTTTACTGCTTATTTATTGTGCGATGCAAATAAGTCGCTGCTGTAAAATCTCCTCCTTTCCCGCCGCGGCGATGGGATTTAACCCTTAACGGTTCTGTTTCGCGTAAGGCAGCGCCTGCGCGCAGGCCCAGGCTGAACTCCAGGCCCACTGAAAATTGTAGCCGCCCAGCCACCCGGTCACATCAACCACTTCGCCGATAAAGTACAGTCCCGGCACTTTAGCGGCCTCCATGGTTTTTGACGACAGTTCCCGGGTATCCACGCCGCCCAGGGTGACCTCCGCGGTGCGGTAACCTTCGGTGCCGTTGGGCTGAACCCGCCATTGTCCCAAGCTCTGCTCGAGTTGCTGTTGTTGCGCGCCGTTAAGCTGTTTTAACGTGACATCCGGCACCTGTCCCAGGGTTTGCAGGCACTCGACCAGCCGTTTGGGAAGCCACTGCGCCAGCGTGTTTTTCAGGCTCTGGTTGGGGTGAGCCGATCGTTCATCATTAATCAGCGTCGCAATATCCCGATCCGGCAGTAAATTGATGGTGACGAATTCGCCGGCCTGCCAATAGCTGGAAAGTTGCAGCACCGCCGGGCCGGAAAGCCCCCGGTGGGTAAACAGAATATTTTCGCGAAATGTTACGCCATTTTCCGCGGCGATTGCCGCCGGTACCGAAACGCCGGAGAGCGTCTGCAAATGCGCCAGCAACGGCTTATGCAGGGTGAAGGGTACCAGCGCGGCGCGCGTGGGCAGCACGTTTAGCCCAAACTGGCGGGCGATTTGATAACCGAAAGGCGTCGCGCCCAGACCCGGCATGGACAGGCCGCCGCTGGCGATCACCAACGCGGCGCTATGCAGCGCGACGCCGTTGGCTAATTGCAGGATAAACGCGTCGCCCGCTTTTTCCACCGCGGTCACTTCGCTGCGTAAGCGGATCGTGACGTTAGCCTGCTCGCATTCTTGCACCAACATATCGACGATCTGTTGGGCCGAGTCGTCGCAAAATAGCTGACCGAGGGTTTTTTCGTGGTAGGCGATATGGTGGCTGTTCACCAGGCTGATGAAATCCCATTGGGTATATCGCGCCAGCGCGGACTTGCAGAAGTGGGGATTTTGAGAGAGGTAGGCCGCAGGCTCGGCATACATATTGGTAAAGTTGCAGCGCCCCCCGCCGGACATCAGGATTTTACGGCCGGGTTTTTTACCATTGTCGAGCAACAGAACGCGTAACCCACGCTGTCCGGCCTGTGCGGCACAGAATAATCCCGCCGCGCCGGCGCCGATGATGACAACGTCAAACTGTTCCACAATGATTTCTCCGATTGGGGTTTTGCGTGATCTTTAGCCTGAAATAGGGCGCGCTGAGCGTCTTCAGGGCGGCAAATTGTAGTGTCCGTTTCCGTCAGATACTAGCGTAACAATTTACGTTATTTGGTAAAAAACTATAACTATATGATTTTTATCGATTAAGTATCAGGTCTGCTATGCGCCGTGGCAAACCAAGTCAAAAAAATGTCATTTTTCTCTTTTCCCCGCCCCCGCTTGTCGCGGATAATGCGCCGCGTTCATGACCACTAAATGGCCTAACGCTTATGCTACATTTATTTGCCGGACTGGATTACTACACCGGCCTGATGTTGATACTGGCTTTGTTGTTTGTATTGTTCTATGAAGCTATTAATGGCTTTCACGATACGGCCAATGCCGTCGCTACCGTTATTTATACTCGCGCAATGAAAGCGCAGTTCGCTGTCGTCATGGCGGGCATCTTTAACTTTCTGGGCGTGTTGCTGGGCGGGCTAAGCGTTGCTTACGCCATCGTTCACCTGCTCCCTACCGATTTATTGCTGAATGTCAGTTCGGCGCATGGTCTGGCGATGGTCTTTTCCATGCTGCTGGCCGCCATTATCTGGAACCTCGGCACCTGGTATTTCGGGCTCCCCGCTTCGAGCTCGCACACGCTGATTGGCGCCATCATCGGTATCGGTCTGACCAATGCCTTATTGACGGATACCTCTGTGGTGGATGCGCTCAATATTCCCAAAATGGTCAGCATTTTCCTGTCGTTAATCCTGTCGCCGATCGCGGGGATGGTTATTGCGGGCGTGATGGTGTTTTTATTACGTCGTTTCTGGAATAGCAGTAAAAAACGTAAACGCGTACACCTTACGCCAAACGATCGTGAAAAGCAGGATGGCAAACGCAAGCCGCCGTTCTGGACGCGCACCGCGCTGATTTTATCGGCTATCGGGGTCAGCTTTTCACACGGCGCCAACGACGGTCAGAAAGGCATCGGTCTGATTATGCTGGTCTTGATCGGCGTGGCGCCGGCCGGATTTATCGTCAATATGAATGCGTCCGGCTATGACATTAGCCGTACCCGCGATTCAGTGGTTAACCTACAGGAATATTATCATCAGCATGGCGCCGCGCTGGGACATGTTATTGATCTGTCGCCGCCGCTGATTCCGACGGAGGAAAAAACCATTCCGGCCGATGAGAGCGGCGCGACGGAATTCTACTGCGATAGCTCCCGCGTCATGGTGGCTATCGATCAGACTCAGAGCCTGCTCAATAACCTGAAAAGCTACGAGCAGTTAACTGCGGACGATCGCGGCAAGGTGCGCCGGTTGCTGATGTGCATTGCCGATACCATGGATCGGATTATCAAGCTGCCGGAAACCGAGGCTGATGACAAACGTTATCTGAGCAATCTGCGTAAGGATCTGTTGCAGACCGTCGAATATGCGCCGATTTGGATCATCATCGCCGTCGCGCTGGCGCTGTCACTGGGTACCATGGTGGGCTGGAAGCGCGTGGCGACCACCATCGGCGAGAAGATCGGCAAGCGCGGAATGACTTACGCGCAGGGCGTCTCGGCGCAGGCCACCGCCGCCTTGTCGATAGGCGTCGCCAGCTATACCGGGATGCCGGTATCCACCACTCACGTGTTGTCGTCCGCGGTAGCCGGGACGATGATCGTCGATGGCGGCGGCGTTCAGGGGAAAACGGTGAAAAATATCCTGCTGGCCTGGGTACTGACGTTGCCGGTTTCGTTGGTCTTGTCGGGTTCGCTGTATTGGCTGGCGTTAAAGCTGATCTAGCGATGGGCGAGGCGGTTGATTAAGACCGTCGGCGTCGTTCCCGTTCAGGCGGGAAGCCGGCGGCATAAAAAAAGGCGATTCTTAACGGATCGCCTTTTTATTGTCGATAACAGTTCATTTTTTCAATACCAAATCATCATCGCTATCAGGCTGATAACCACTAATCCACACAACGCGGTAGTCAGCAGAAATTGCCCCCGTACCCTTTCGCAGCGGCGCACAAATTCAGGATCGTGGTGCTCAAGATAACGCTGCGCGTAAATATAGCGCACCAATCTGATTTGTTTGCTTGGCTGACCATGTGATGTGAAGAATCCTCCGCCATCCACGTACTGATAAAGCAACGGATCGCAATCACGTAATACCAGAAGTAATACACGTAATGAGGAATAATATCGCGCCATATTGATGATGCAGACAACACATAAAGCCCAGAAAAGCGCAAATGTACTGATCATGCTTCCCTCCCGGTAAGAGTCATATTCGTCAGCGACCCTGGTATAAACCCACGGCACTTCTGCGAATATTTATGCCACACGTTCTTCACGTGATTTTATCGTGTGACCGGACGACTAACGCATCACGGTTAACCCCATTGTTATTTCTCCCCTGAGAGGGTCAGACAGGCCGCTCCCCTCGCTTTTATTGTAGAAGAGGAATGTCTCTTTTTTCTACAGCTACAGAAAAATCGACGCATTAGACGACTTTCTCTGCCTTAGTGCGCTTATTTGAAGCATAAACACGGCATCTTTGCGGTAAATGTAAGGGCTTTCTACTAAACTACCCCATAATATTGACAGGATTGAAAATAGGTCTTTAATGGAAGAATCAAGATGTTAGCTACCCAAGGATCTGATTATTTCCTATGCCGTTTTGTTAAAATATATCGTTGTGATCTGCTGAACATACCGTGGCGCGGCAAGGTGCTATCCTATAAATCGCTATTAAGTATCAGATTGGCAGCAGAAAATCTGCTGACCTAATCTTAGCCTTTACGGAAGGAGTCTTATTATGGCTTACAAACATATCCTTATTGCTGTTGACCTTTCTCCGGAAAGTAAAGTGTTAGTGGAAAAAGCCGTCTCTATGGCCAGACCCTATAACGCGAAAGTATCTTTGATTCATGTCGATGTGAATTACTCCGATCTGTATACCGGGCTTATTGACGTCAACCTGGGGGATATGCAGCAACGCATCTCCGAAGAAACCCAGCATGCGCTGCTTGAGCTTTCTCAGAACGCCGGTTACCCCATTACTCAGACATTGAGCGGCAGCGGCGATTTGGGGCAAATTCTGGTTGATGCCATCAAAAAGTACGATATGGACCTGGTGCTCTGCGGTCACCATCAGGATTTCTGGAGCAAACTCATGTCCTCCGCGCGCCAATTGATTAATACGGTACATATCGATATGTTGATCGTTCCGTTGCGGGATGAAGAAGAAGAAGAGTAAAACCCGATCGCGGAATAAAACAGTAAAAGGCATGGCTTATCAGCTATGCCTTTTGTCATATAATAGAAATCGTATCGATTCCTCTCGTCATTTCCATTCCGACAGTCGCCGCATCGCAGAAAGTGAGCGAGTACGCAATTCCGGCAGATATTTTTATGTAGCGCGGATGTCGGCGGCCAAATAGCGGCCGGTATAGCCTGCCATATGTTAAATAAATGTTATTTTAATGTTTGTATTTGGTTTATTTATGACCTGGGTGTAGTGGTAATATTACTACCATCATTTTATTTAACACAAATTTAACCAAATAAGTGATATAATTTATCATAAATGTTCATTGATCACATTTATGTAACTTCAGCTACGTAACCTCTTCCATTTCTTTGTAATCTTCAACGGTGGAGAAACCCCCACCCTACAGAGAAGAAAAGGTAGAGCTATGAAATCTAACCTCGCATTACTTAAGGCATGTGCGGTTTCTGTTTGCATGCTGGCAACAATCCCTTCTTTCGCCGCGGAAAAATATGAAATCGCCGTGGTGGCCAAGGTCACCGGTATTCCCTGGTTTAACCGTATGGAAGTGGGCGTGAAGGAAGCGGCGCAGAAGCTCAACGTTAACGCTTACCAAACCGGCGCATCCACCCCGGATCCTGCCGCACAGGTGAAAGTGATTGAGGATCTGATCGCCAAGAACGTCAATGCCATTATTGTGGTGCCAAACGATGCCAGCGTGCTGGAGCCGGTGCTGAAGAGGGCCAGAGACAGAGGCATTGTGGTGCTGACGCATGAATCCCCGGACCAGCAGATCGGCCAGTGGGATATTGAAACCATCGACAGCGAGAAGTACGCGCAGGCGAATATGGATGAGCTGGCGCAAAGCATGGACGGCAAGGGCGGCTACGCCATTTACGTCGGCTCGCTGACCGTCCCCTTGCATAACGCCTGGGCGGATTACGCCATTAAATATCAGAAAGAAAAATACCCGGAGATGTTTGAAGTCACTTCGCGTTTGCCGGTGGCGGAAAGCATCGACAGATCGTTCTCCACGACGCAGGAGTTGATCAAAACCTACCCGCAGATGAAAGGCATTATCGGCTTTGGCTCACTGGGGCCGATCGGCGCAGGCCAGGCGCTGTCCAGGAAACGCGGCGGCGATAAGATTACCGTGGTGGGGATCGCCATGCCGTCTCAGGCCGCGCCTTACCTGATACGCGGCGATATCAAAAAAGCGCTGTTGTGGGATCCGAAAGATGCCGGTTATGCCGTCGTGACGGTGGCGGAGCAATTGTTGCGCGGTCAGCCGGTCACCGCCGATCTTGAGATTGACGGACTGGGTAAGGCGGATGTCGACATGGACAACAAGGTTATTCGGTTTAATAAAATTCTGGAAGTCACTAAAGATAACGCTAAATCACTCGGCTTTTAATTGTCGTTAATTCGCCATGCCAGGGAAATTTAACTCATGCCGGGACACGGAATAGCGTGTCCCGCGCTTCAGTCGCTGCAAGAATAAGTTCGTACAGGTTAACGTTATGACATCATCCACCGCATTTATCACGCTGGAAAATATCAGTAAGAAATTTCCCGGCGTGCTGGCATTGGACCAGATCAACCTGACGCTGAATAAAGGCGAGGTACATTGCCTTGCCGGCCAGAATGGCTGCGGCAAAAGCACCATTATTAAAATTATTTCCGGCGTTTATCAGCCTGAAAAAGGCGCCGATATCGCGCTGGAAGGTAAATTATTTCATTCCCTCACGCCACAGCTCTCAGGCCATTACGGCATCCAGGTGATATATCAGGATCTGTCGTTATTTCCTAACCTGACGGTGGCGGAAAATATCGCCATTCACCGTTATTTACCCGGCGGTCATTTCTGGGTCAGTAAAAAAGCGATGCGGCGGATTGCGCTGGACGCGATGGCGCGCGTCGGCGTACGCATCGATGCGGATAAGAAGGTGGAGAAGCTCTCCATTGCCGATCGCCAGTTGGTGGCTATCTGTCGCGCTATTGCGGCCGATGCGCGGCTGGTGATTATGGACGAACCCACGGCCTCGCTGACGCGTCAGGAGGTGGACGGCCTGTTGCGCGTGGTCAATGAACTGAAGGCGGCGGGCATTTGTGTGGTATTCGTCAGCCACCGTCTGGACGAGGTGATAGAAGTGGCTGACCGCATCAGCGTGATGCGCGACGGCAAACTGGTCGGCACCTGGCTGGCCGGCGAGCTGGATAGTCAGGTGCTGGCGTTCCTGATGACCGGCCAGCGCTTTCACTACAGCCATCTGCCGGCGCGTCCGGCGGTGGAGAGCACGCCGCTGCTGGAGGTTCGTCGCCTCAGCCGACCCGGTAAATACCATGATATCAATCTTGCGCTGCACGGCGGCGAGATTGTCTCGATTGTCGGCCTGCTGGGTTCCGGGCGCACCGAACTGTGCCTCAGCCTGTTCGGCATGACGCAGCCGCAAAGCGGTGAGATCCGGGTGGCGGGTCAACCGGTGCGGCTGCGCAACAACCGCGAGGCGGTGCGTCACGGCATCGGCTACGTTTCCGAGGATCGTCTGACCCAGGGGCTGATTATGGAACAGTCGATCTATGACAATACCATCGTGACGGTCTTCGACCAGCTGCATACCCGGTTCGGGCTGCTGGATCATCAAAAGGCCGGCGCGCTGGTCGAGCGGCTGATTCGCGATTTGAACATCAAGGTGTCCGACAGCGCGCTGCCGGTGAAAACGCTGTCCGGCGGCAACGCTCAGCGCATCGCCATCGCCAAATGGGTGGCGACGCAGCCGAAAATCCTGATCCTCGATTCGCCGACGGTCGGGGTGGATATCGCCAACAAAGAGGGGATCTATCAGATCGCCAAAGATCTGGCCGGGCTGGGTATGGCGGTACTGATGATCTGCGATGAGATCCCCGAAGCCTGCTACAACAGCCATCGGGTGCTGGTGATGCGCGAAGGAGAACTGGTCGCCGAGTTTTCACCCCGCGACAGCAGCGAACAACAGATAGCCGAGGTGGTGAATGGATAAGTCGTTTCTTGCCCGGCTGGCCGGGCGGCATGAGTTCTATCTGGGCGTGCTGGTTCTGATGCTGGCGATTGGCCTTAGCGTGGGTACCGACGGGTTCCTGACGCTCGGTAATTTGACCGACGTCGCCACCAGCTACGCCATTCTCGGCATTCTGGCCTGCGGTCTGTTTGTGGTGCTGATCGCCGGCGGCATCGATATCTCATTCCCGGCGATTACCTCTATCGCGCAGTATGTGATGGCCAGTTGGATTATCCAGCACGACGGCAATTTCGCGCTGGCGTTCGCCATGGCCATCGCGGTGGGTTTGTTGCTTGGGCTGGTCAACGGGCTACTGGTCTATTGGCTAAAGGTGCCGGCGATCATTATCACCATCGCCACGCTTAACCTGTTTTACGGGTTGCTGGTCTACGCCACTAACGGCACCTGGCTGTACGGCTTTCCGGACTGGTTTATGGACGGCATCTACTGGTTTTCGTTCACGGCCGCCGACGGTTATGACTACGGTCTGACGTTGCCGCTGCTGTGCCTGTCGGCTGTGATTGTCGTCACCGGCGTACTGATGAACTTTACCCGCCTCGGGCGCCAGATCTTCGCGATGGGCGGCAACCGCGATGCGGCTTCGCGCCTGGGGCTGAATTTGCTGCGGCTGCATTTTTACGTCTACGGCTACATGGGCGTGCTGGCTGGCGTCGCCGCCGTGGTGCAGGCGCAGATTACCCAGTCGGTCGCGCCGAACGCGCTGCTCGGTTTTGAACTGACGGTGCTGGCGGCCGTGGTGCTCGGCGGCGCCAGCATGACCGGCGGACGCGGCACGCTGACCGGTACGCTGCTCGGCGTGGTGCTGTTGGCCTGTTTGCAGAATGGGTTGACGTTACTCAGCGTTTCTTCCTACTGGCACACGGTATTCAGCGGCGTCATTATCCTGATCAGTATCAGCGCCACCGCCTGGAACGAAAAACGCAAGCTGGCTAAGGAGTTATAACATGTCGCAACTCACCCGTTTGCTGCCCGGCGATCGCATCGTTCAGCTACAGGGCATGATTCTGATCGCGGTGGCGCTGTTGTTCGCCGCGCTGCTTGGCACGCGTTTCTTTAACGTCGGCAACTTCCAGTCGATGGCCTCTCAGCTGCCGATCCTCGGGATGTTAGCGCTGGGCATGGGCATCACCATGCTCACCGGCGGTATCAATCTGTCGATTATCGCCGGGGCGAACGCCTGTTCGCTGGTTATGGCGGCCATTATCGTCAGCCATCCGGATCAACCGCTCTTTCTGGGGCTGGCGCTGCTGGCCGGGCTGGCGTTGGCCGTCGCCATCGGCCTGCTTAACGGCATTCTGGTCGCCTGGATCGGGGTTTCGCCCATCCTCGCCTCGCTGGGTACCATGACGCTGATCACCGGCCTGAATATCCTGCTTTCCAATGGCGCGGTGATTTCCGGTTTCCCGCCTGTCATTCAATACCTCGGCAACGGCGAAATTCTCGGTATTCCGGTGGCGCTGCTGCTGTTTCTGTTGGTGGCGGCCGCGCTATGGCTGCTGCTGGAACACACCACTCTGGGACGCAGCCTGTATCTGGTCGGCTCCAATGAGCAGGCCACGCGCTTCAGCGGCGTGAATACCGCCCGCGTGCAGATTGCGGTCTATGTCCTCTCGGCGCTGCTGGGGTGGGCGGCGGCGTTGCTGATGATGGCGAAGTTTAACTCGGCCAAGGCCGGTTATGGCGAGTCCTGGCTGTTGGTGACCATCCTGGCTTCGGTGCTGGGCGGCATTAATCCGGATGGGGGATTCGGTCGCGTCATCGGGCTGGTGCTGGCGCTGATTGTCCTGCAAATGCTGGAGAGCGGTCTTAATCTGCTGGGCGTCAGCAGCTATCTGACCATGGCCCTGTGGGGCGGCGTGCTGATCCTTTTCATCGCATTACAGAATCGAAAAGCCTGATTTCAGGAGAAGAATAATGGCGAGTTACTTTATTGGCGTAGATGTGGGAACCGGCAGCGCGCGGGCGGGGGTGTTCGATCTCAATGGTCGAATGGTGGGGCAGGCCAGTCGGGAAATAGAACTCTACCGGCCGAAGATGGACTTTGTGGAGCAGTCCTCGGACAACATCTGGCGCGCGGTGTGCAATGCGGTGCGCGATGCCGTTAACCAGGCTGACATTAACCCGATTCAGGTGAAAGGGCTGGGGTTTGACGCCACCTGTTCGCTGGTGGTGCTGGATAAGGAAGGCAAGCCGCTGACCGTCAGCCCCTCCGGCCGCAGCGAGCAAAATATTATCGTCTGGATGGATCACCGCGCCATCACCCAGGCTGAGCGTATCAACGCCACCCGCCATCGGGTGCTGGACTTTGTCGGCGGCATCATTTCGCCGGAAATGCAGACGCCCAAAATGCTGTGGCTGAAACAGCATATGCCGACCACCTGGAGCAACGCCGGCTACCTGTTCGACCTGCCGGATTTTCTCACCTGGCGCGCTACGCAGGACGCCACTCGTTCACTGTGCTCCACGGTGTGCAAATGGACTTATCTGGGTCACGAACAGCGCTGGGATAAAAGCTATTTCCAGCAGATCGGGCTGGAAGACGTGCTGGAGCATGACGCGGCGAAGATCGGCAGCGAGGTGAAAATGATGGGCGAGCCGCTGGGGCATGGTCTGACTCAGCGCGCGGCCGGCGAAATGGGGCTGATAGCCGGGACGGCGGTCAGCGTCTCGATTATCGATGCTCATGCAGGCACGCTCGGCACCATCGGCGCGACGGGGGTTTCCGGCGAAGTGGCGAACTTCGATCGGCGTATCGCGCTGATTGGCGGCACGTCCACCGGCCATATGGCGATGTCGCGCAGCGCACGTTTTATCGGCGGCGTATGGGGGCCTTATTATTCCGCCATTCTGCCCGAATACTGGCTGAACGAGGGCGGTCAGTCGGCAACCGGCGCCTTGATCGATCACGTTATCCAGTCCCATCCGTGTTATCCGGAGCTGCGCACGCAGGCGCTGACCAACGGCCAGACCATCTATGAAGCCTTGAATGCGTTGCTGCGGCGCATGGCGGGCGAGCCGGAGGATATCGCTTTTCTGACGCGGGATATTCATATCTTGCCTTACTTCCACGGCAATCGTTCGCCGCGCGCCAACCCGACGCTGACCGGCATCGTCACCGGGCTGAAGCTGTCGCGTACGCCCGAGGATATGGCGCTGTACTATCTGGCGACCATTCAGGCTATCGCGCTCGGCACGCGCCATATTATCGAAACCATGAACCATAGCGGCTACAGCATCGATACTATTATGGCCAGCGGCGGCGGCACCAAAAATCCGGTGTTCGTGCAGGAGCACGCGAACGCCACCGGCTGCGCCATGCTGTTGCCGGAAGAGAGCGAGGCGATGCTGCTGGGCGGGGCGATGATGGGAACGGTGGCCGCCGGGGTATTCGACACCCTGCCGGAGGCGATGAACGCCATGAGCCGCATCGGTAAGACCGTTACGCCGCAGACCAACAAGATTAAACAATATTACGATCGTAAATATCGCGTGTTCCATGAACTGTACAACGATCATATGAAATACCGGCAACTGATGCAGGAGGGCGCATGAGCGAACAACAGCAGGAATGGCTGCGCGCCACCCGCGCCTGGGACGTTTATAGCCGTGAGCTGGCGCAGCTCGGACAGCGCGTTGACGCGCACACCTGGCAGCAACTGTTGACGCTGCTGGCGCAGTGTTCCGGGCGGATTGCGGTCACCGGCGTCGGGACGTCCGGTATCGCGGCGCGCAAAATCGCCCATATGCTGGCCTGCGTGGAGCGGCCGGCGATCTACCTGAACGCCACCGACGCCGCGCACGGCGATTTGGGTTTCCTGCGGCCGGACGATCTGATTATCCTGATTTCGCGCGGCGGCAACTCCGACGAGCTGACGCGTTTGCTGCCTGCGCTGCGGGCCAAAGGCGTCGGCATTATCAGCGTGACGGAAAACCGGCAATCCGAGATTGCGCGTGCCGCCAGGCTGGTTGTGCGCACCGGCGTGGAAAATGAGATCGATCCGCTCAATATGTTGGCGACGACGTCGATTGTGCTGGTACTGGCGATATTCGACGCCGCCTGCGTCTGCCTGATGGAACGCAGCGGCTATGATAAGGAAAATCTGCTGGCGGTGCATCCGGGCGGCGACGTGGGTAAGAGCCTGCGCGCCGCGGATTGAATTTAATCCTCTGCCGCGGGCGTTATGTCAGCGGCAGATAAAAATCGAAGCGGTGGCTTTTGGTTTCCAGCATGGACTGCGCCGGCACGTCGGCCAGCGGCGGCGCGTAGTCCGGCCGTTTCACCACTACGCGTTTTTTGGCCAGCCGCCGCGCGGGCGCCAGCAGTTCATCGGCATCGTCGTCAGCTCCCACCAGTGATTGAAACACCCGCATCTCTTTTTTCACCAGCGCGCTTTTTTGCCGATGGGGAAACATCGGGTCGAGATACACCACGTCCGGCGGCGGAGAGATATCGTCTAACGCATGCAGGCTGGAAGCGTGCAGCAGCGTCAGCCGCTCGCGCAGCCACGGGCCGATCTCCGCATCCTGATAGCCGCGCCGCAATCCGTCATCCAGCAGCGCCGCCACCACGGGATTGCGTTCCACCATGCGCACCCGGCATCCCAGCGACGCCAGCACGAACGCATCGCGCCCCAGCCCCGCCGTGGCGTCGACCACATCGGGCAGGTAATCCTTTTTGATGCCGACCGCTTTGGCGACCGCTTCGCCGCGTCCGCCGCCGAAGCGGCGACGGTGCGCCATCGGCCCTGAGACGAAATCGACGTAGATCGCCCCCAAACGGGGTTCATCCTGTTTACGCAGTTCCAGCCGTTCCGGCGTCAGCACCAGCGCCATAACGGCGCCGGGATCGCAAACCAGCCCCCAGCGTTCGGCCAGCAAAGTCAAGGCGCCGCTGTCGGCGCCTTCCTCGGATAGTAGGCAGATTTTCATCCCTTGCTGCCATTCATCCTTTAATGCCGTAGTGATGCAGCATGGCATCCAACTGCGGCTCGCGACCACGGAAGCGTTTGAACAGTTCCATCGGCTCTTCGGACCCGCCGCGCGACAGAATATTATCCAGGAACGACTGGCCGGTTTCGCGGTTGAAAATGCCTTCCTCCTGGAAGCGGGAATAGGCATCCGCCGCCAGTACGTCGGCCCACAGGTAGCTGTAATAACCCGCCGCGTAACCGCCGGCGAAGATATGGCTGAACGCGTGCGGGAAACGTCCCCAGCTTGGGCTTGGCACCACGGCGACCTGCGCTTTGATTTCCGCCAGCGTCGGCAGAATCTGCGCGCCTTTGGCGGGGTCGAATTCGGCATGCAGGCGGAAATCGAACAGCCCGAATTCGAGCTGACGCAGGATAAACAGCGCCGCCTGATAATTCTTCGCCGCCAGCATCTTATCCAGCAGTTCCCGCGGCAGCGGCTCGCCGGTTTCATAATGGCCGGAAATAAAGGCCAGCGCTTCCGGCTCCCAGCACCAGTTTTCCATAAACTGGCTCGGCAGCTCCACGGCGTCCCAGGGCACGCCGCTGATGCCCGCCACGCCCGCGGCGTCGATCCGGGTCAGCATATGGTGCAGGCCGTGGCCGAACTCATGGAACAGCGTGGTGACTTCATTGTGGGTGAACAGCGCCGGTTTACCGCTGACCGGGCGGTTGAAGTTACAGGTCAGGTAGGCCACCGGTTTTTGCAGTGAGCCGTCGCCTTTGCGCAGGTTACCGACGCAGTCGTCCATCCAGGCGCCGCCGCGTTTGTGTTCGCGGGCGTAGAGATCGAGATAGAAGCTGCCGCGCAGTTCGCCGCTTTCGTCAAACAGATCGAAGAAACGGACTTCCGGGTGCCAGACGTCTACGTCTTTGCGCTCTTTGGCGCTAATGCCGTAAATGCGCTTAACCACTTCGAACAGCCCTTCGACCACCCGCTGTTCCGGGAAATAAGGCCGTAGCTGCTCATCGCTGATGGCGTAAAGATGCTGCTTCTGCTGTTCGCTGTAGTAGGTGATATCCCACGGTTGTAAATCCTCGACGCCGTAATGTTCTTTGGCGAAGGCGCGCAGCTGCGCCAGCTCTTCTTCCGCCTGGGGACGCGCGCGTTTGGCCAGATCGGACAGGAAGTCGATAACCTGCCGGGGATTTTCCGCCATTTTGGTGGCCAGCGATTTATGCGCATAGCTGTCGAAGCCGAGCAGTTGCGCCAGTTCGTGGCGCAGCGCCAACTCTTCCGCCATGATGTCGCTATTGTCCCATTTGCCGGCGTTCGGCCCCTGATCGGACGCGCGGGTGGCGTAGGCGCGGTACATTTCCTCGCGCAGCGCCTGGTTGGCGCAGTAGGTCATCACCGGGAGATAGCTGGGGATATCCAGCGTCAGCAGCCAGCCGTCCTGTTCTTTGGCTTCCGCCTGCGCTTTGGCGGCGGCCAGCGCGCTTTCCGGCAGGCCATCCAGTTCGGCGACGTTGGTTATCAGCTTGCTCCAGCCCATGGTGGCGTCCAGCACATTATTGCTGAACAACGAACCCAGTTCGGACAGGCGCGCGGCGATTTCGCCATAACGTTTCTGTTTTTCAGGCGGCAGGCCGATGCCGGACAGTTCAAAATCACGCAGCGCGTTATCGACGGCTTTCTTCTGCGCCACGCTCAGCTCGGCGTAGTGCTCGCCGTCTTTCAGGCTACGGTACGCCTGATACAGTCCGGCATGCTGGCCGACCCAGGTGCTGTATTCAGACAGCAGCGGCAGGCATTGTTCGTAAGCGGCGCGTAGCTCCGGGCTGTTTTTCACCGCATTCAGGTGGCCGATCGGCGAAAAGATGCGGCCGAGGCGATCGTCGCTGTCGGCCAGCGGCTGGCAAAGGTTATCCCAGGTAAAAGGGCCGGGTTGCGCCACCACGCGCGCTACGGTCTCACGGCAGGTTTCCAGCGCGGCTTTGACCGCCGGGACAATATCTTCTGTTTTAATCTTGGAGAAAGGGGGCAGGGTAAAGGGGGACAGTAATGGATTCGTCATAGCGCAGTCCTGATGTTATGGGATCGACAAGGCTGATAAATAGCTGATTGCTTATTAAGATGAGGTCAACGATGGTTAAAATCAATGGCGGCGGGCGCGATCGGCGTCAATTCATTCCCGCGCTCTGCTGTTGAAGCCCTGTCCGACCCGACGATCGCTTATCCGCCATCATGAAAAAATTTCAAGTTTGCCTGGCAGGGTGAAGAGTTTTCAGCTCAGCCGCGAAATGTTACGTGGTAGTCTCTTTGCATCATCTTAATTTTAAAATGAAAAATAGAGACTGAATCAATATGGCCACACAACAACAGACTCCTCCTTTTCGCGCCGACGTTGTCGGCAGCTACCTGCGTCCGCAGTATCTTCATGACGCGCGCGCTCAGTTCAGCAAAGGCGAACTGTCCGCCGAACAGCTTAAAAGCGTTGAAGACAAAGCGATTACCGAGCTGGTTGAAAAGCAAAAACGCGCCGGATTACAGGTTATTACCGACGGGGAATTTCGTCGCAGCTGGTGGCATCTGGACTTTATGTGGGCGCTGAACGGCGTTGAAAAAACCGCCATCTCCAAAGGATACGTGTTTGCGGATAAAGAGACGCGCGCGGAAACCGCCCGTCTGAGCGGCAAAATTTCCGGCGAGAACCATGCTTTTGTCGAACATTTCAAATTCCTGCTCCAGTTTGCCGAACCGGGTATCGTACCCCGCATGACGGTTCCCTCGCCGGCGCAATTTCTGGCAGAACTTCAACGTCCGGACAATATGGCGCAGACCCGCGAAATTTACCCGACGGAAGACGAACTGGTTGCGGATATCGCCGGCGCGTATCAGACGTTCATCAAAGAAATTTATGCCGCCGGTTGCCGCAATCTTCAGTTGGATGACTGCACCTGGGGCATGCTGGTCGATCCGAAATTTGCCGGCGCGGGCGCGGCGGATACGCCGAAATCCACCGACGACGGCTGCGGTTGCGGCCATTCCCATGGCGCAGCGCCGAAGAACGGCAAGGTCGGCGCGCTGGCCGAGCTGTATCTGAAAGTGAACAACGCCGCGATTGAAGGCGCGCCGGCGGATCTGGCGCTGACCACCCACGTTTGCCGCGGCAATTACCACTCATCCTGGGCCGCCAGCGGCGGCTATCAGCCGGTGGCCGATGTCCTGTTCGCCCGTGAAAATGTTTCAGCCTACTATCTGGAATTCGATACCGAACGCGCCGGCGATTTCTCGCCGCTGGCGCAGGTTTCCGGCGACAAACAGGTGGTGCTGGGGCTGATCTCCTCGAAGTTCGGCGAACTGGAAGATAAGCAGGCGGTGATCGACCGCATCAATGAAGCGACCCGCTATATTCCTCTGCAACGGTTGTGCCTCAGCACCCAATGCGGCTTTGCCTCCACGGAAGAGGGCAACATCCTGACGGAAGAACAGCAATGGGCGAAAATCGCATTGGTGAAAGCGATCGCCGACCAAGTGTGGGGTTGACCCGCTAATCGCTCTGCGGAGAAGGCGGCGATGAGCGCCTTCTCCGTTTCCCGCCTGCTATTTGCCCAATCTCAATCCGACGCCGCGTCAAACGCGCGTCCGCACCGATGAAAACACCGGGATCCTTTTCCGCGTCAGGCGGTTATGTTTATACTGTCGGCTATCGCTATGGCGGGTTGAAATTGATGTTGCCCCAACGCCCGGTCGTCGTCGTATCTCCCGCACATCGGTTTAATGGAATAACAAAGGAATAGCCGCATGACTCATCCCTCGCATCCTTCTCTGGCGATTGGCATCGATCTGGGAACGACCAATAGCCTGATTTGCGTCTGGCAGAACGGGAAAGCCCAGCTGATCCCGAATGCGCTGGGTGAGCATGCCACGCCGTCAGCGATCAGCGTCGACGACGACGGCAGCATACTGGTCGGCAGACCTGCGGTTTCCCGCCTGACCACGCATCCACACCTGTCGGCGTCGCTGTTCAAACGCTATATGGGCAGTCAAAAGACCTTCAGACTCGGCGATCAAACCTTTTCGCCCACCGAGCTTTCAGCCATGGTGTTAAAGTCGCTTAAGGCGGATGCCGAAAGTTTTCTTGGCTGCGCCATTAAGGATGTGGTGATCTCGGTTCCCGCTTATTTCAGCGATGAGCAGCGAAAGCAGACGCGTTTTGCGGCGGAACTGGCGGAGTTGAACGCGGTGCGACTGATTAATGAACCGACCGCCGCCGCGATGGCCTATGGCCTGCATACGCAGGAGCTGGGGCGGACGCTGGTGTTCGATCTGGGCGGCGGAACCTTTGACGTCACGGTGCTGGAATACGCCTTTCCACTGATCGAAGTGCATAGTTCGGCGGGGGATAATTATCTCGGCGGCGAGGATTTCACGCAGGCGATAGTGAAAGCCTGTTTGCATCAGTGGAAACTGGATGAGCAAGCGATTCCGGCTGAGGATCTGGCCGGCTTGTATAGTCATGCCGAAGCCCTGAAATGCCGGCCGGGTTATCCTTTCACCGAACACAAGATGGATTGGCACTGGCAAGAACAAGGCTGGCCTATGGTTTCGGATGAGCCAACGATAGAAACGGCCTGGGTGCCGTTGCTGAACCGAATACGCGCGCCGATTGAACAAGCGTTGCATGATGCGCGCCTGAAGCCCGAACAACTGGATCACGTTGTGCTGGTGGGGGGCGCGTCGAAAATGACCGTTATTCAGAAGCTGGTCGCCAGGCTTTTCGGCAAGCTGCCGTATCAACATCTGGATGCCGACACGGTGGTGGCGCAGGGCGCTGCGGTGCAGGCCGCCTGTCGGTTGCGTGAACAGGATATCGAGGAAGTGATCCTGACCGATGTCTGTCCGTATACGTTAGGCATCAGAACGGCAAACGATACGCAGGACGGCCTTTTTTCGCCGATATTAGAGCGCAATACCGTCGTGCCTACCTCGCGGATAGAGACCTTCTCCACGTCTTCGCCCGGTCAGGATAACATCCGCATCGCCATCTATCAGGGGGAAAGCCCCTATGTCGCCAATAACGTTTTTATCGATGAATTCGATATGTCGATAAAACCACAGGCGTATCACCAGTCTATCGATGTTCGCTTTAGTTATGACATCAACGGACTGCTTGAAGTGGATGTTAATTTGCCGGATAGCGGAGACACCTTCACCAAGGTGATTGACCGCAGTCCGACGGGATTAAGTCAGCAGCAACAGCAGACCAGCCGTCAGCGATTAAAGGCGTTGAAAATTCACCCCAGAGATAATCTGATCAACCGCAGTTTACTGGCTCGGCTGGAGAAGGCCTGGGCGCAGTCCCGGACGGATGAGCGCGCGCTGGTCGGCGCCTGGCTACGTGAGTTCGAGCAGCGGCTGGCGCAACAGAATACGCCGGCGATTGAAGAGACGCGGCGGCGCATTGAGCAAAGCCTGGATGAAATAAAACGGTAATTCGATAAAGCGGCACAGGGCTGTACCGCTTTATCGGGCGGCTCAGGATGCGTCGCGCGCCTGCGATTGCGGCGGGCCATATTTATTCCACTGCTTCGAACCGGGCGAGAGTAGCGGGAGCAAGAGAAATATCGGCAACAGCATCGCCACGAACGCCCCCGTTCGCGGCGAGGCCATCCCCATATCATTAAATCGCCGACTTGTTGCGATAAACATATTGCAGATTATCAGCAATGACGTCATAAAGAGGTGAAAGGGGGTGTCCAGGGGGAGCCAGGAGCCTGCGTGGCTGATAAGCATGCTGCCCAGCCCGGCCTGAAGCAGATATCCGCGGCGATTGAGGCGGGTGTCGATGCGCCAGAACTGCCATGCGTGACTCGCTTTGGCCGACGTATCCCTAAACCCGCTTTCCCGTTGTTCAGTCAGTTGCAGCAAGATTCTGGCTATCAGCCGCAGGGCGATATCTTCATGCGGATCGTTGACGCATGCCAGCAAAAACGTCTGGTCGCTATTAATCGGTAACGCGTCGTCCCGCATAGACATACGGTGGAGGATGTCGCCTGTTTGCCTGGCCTTTTTATCCCCGGAAAGCTGTTTTAACAGCGCTGGAAAGTTGCGTGACGGCCCGGCAAGCAGCGCATTTCTGATTTGCTCCTCCAGTTCGGTTTTGACCTCCAGTTGTTCCAGGTGGCGGCGATGCTGTTCGGCTGATTTTCCTTCGTCCAGAAATGCGTAAAGGGCATGGAAGAAAAGCTGATAAATAACCGGGGATTGCGCCAGCGTTGCCGGCCAGCGCCGGTTTTCACGGTAGAAACCGGCGGCGGTGGAAAAAAGGGTGCTTTCCTGATTATCGATATATTCTTCCGGCGACACCGGCAGCTTCAGCCAACAGTGGTAATGCAACGGATCGCTCAGCGTCAATCGTTGCGTCAACGTCGTGACAGGCCCTTCCTGCTGATTGTCCGTCTCATCGAATAGCTTAACGAGCGAATAGGCCGGGTGGGCGGGCGCAGACTGGGGCAGCGCCGATCTGGCGGCGGCGATGATGTCATCCTGCGGATCGTTGAGCATGATGATCAAGAGGATGGCCAGCCGCAACGCATCCCGGGCGCTGATATTTTCTCCGGCCTCGGCAAGATCAATCTCCACCTCCGGCAGCAGATCGGCCAGACAATCTTTTATCGGTTCAATCCGCTGCTGCGGCAATTCGCCGTTATAAAGTTTCCGCAGGCTGGTCGGCGGCAAGGCGCGAAATTGCCGCAGCCAGACCTGAGCCTGATGCCAACTGGCGGAATTTACCTCGGTGAACGCTTCGGGCAGCGGGGATGCCGCATCGGTCAGCCATTGGGTAAACGACTGAATAATCGCCGATGACGCCAGCCAGGACAGCCGCTGCGCCGCCTGCGCCTGCAACCCCTGGAGAATCAGCGCGTGCAGCGGGTCTTCCGGCAGCGGTTGATCGAGGATGTCCTGCAACAGGCGCTCATCGCCCAGCGTCAGCATGCAGGCATGCCAGTAGAGCGTCTGGGGAATGTCGGCGCCGTCGTTTTGCAACAGGTGGCGGTAAATGGGCAATACATCCTGCCTGCCCAGCTTCCACAATATATAGTCTTGCGCCTGCGGGTTCGGCGACTGCTGTAGCGCCTGCCCCCAACGCGTCATCATTTGCGTATTCTGTTGCGCGATAAAGAAGCGTTGTTGCGGCGCATCAATCGGCAGACCCGCCAGATCCGGTGCCGGCGTAGGGTTGAACGACTGAATCAGCAAGGGCAGCAGATCGTTCTGATAGCGGGCGCACCAGCTCAGCAGCCACTGTTCGGCTTGCGCATGACCGTTACGCTGATACAGCCTGAGCCAAAGCGTCAAGGCCTGTCGCTCGTCGCTGCACAGGGAACAGTGGCGGGCGGCAAGATACAGCCAGTCATCGTCTTCCGGGTTTTCCGCCATCTGTTGCAGGCAGTAATCCCGCAACTGGGCGCAGGGCTCTTCCGCATGGCTGTGCCAGCGGGCTAAGCGGCGCATCAAGTCCGGGGTATCGGGCCAGTAAATGGTTGTGGCGCTGCGCAGGTGGGCTTTCAGCATAAACCGCGGACGGTTCCAGAACAGACCGTTGCCCTGCTGAAAGTAGAAAATCGTTTGCAACTGCGCCGGCAGACTAAGGTGCGATAAAAGTGAAAAATCGAACAGGTCGTCTTGCTCAAGCGAATCCAGAAAGTCTCTGATCTCCTCCGTTGGGGCCTCGGACAGTTCGTCCAGACGCTGTTGCCAGCGCATACGATCGGCCAGTATCCGGGCGCAGCGGTTTGACAGGCCGGGCTCCTGATAAAGACGTTGCAGCATGGGCCAGCGGAGACGATCAATCACGTCGACATCGTGCTGGTTCAGCAAATGAATATAATGCTGCCAATATTGCGCGACGCACCGCTGCGCCGGATTGCTCAGCAGTTGGTCGAAGGCGACCTGTAGCGGCGTTAATTCACTATCGGCTTGCGGGGAGACGGCTTCGTCTTTCGCGTGCTCTTCCGGCGGCGTTTGCGCCAGTTTACAGGCGGTATCGTAGGCCTGACGCAGCCGTTTGAAGCCCTCAGGATCGGTTTCCGGGTGGAATTTCGGCACCGTTTGCCGATAAGCCTGACGAATAATGTCCAGGTCTTGCGTTGGCTCAATGCCTAACAACTGCCAGCACTGGGTGTCCATTATATTTCTGCTCCCGATAGCGACTCAGGTTTGTCTATTTGTAAGATATCCATATCCCAGTCGAGGTCATGCACCGGACTGTCGGGATGGGTGTAGAGCGAGCCGATTTGGTTGATGTAGTTAGACGTCTGGGTGTAATGGCTATAGGCATAACGTTGCAGCGTCGGATCGTCTTCATCCGAGGCGAGCCAGTAGGTGCGGCCAACGAAAAACGCGGCGAAATAATTCTGCCAACTGCGGTAGTAGTAGCGGGCGCGGTCGGCCAATCGGGTATGGATCCACAGGCTTTCCGTTTCGTTCAACCATCCGTTTAACACGCCAATCCGGCTCAGAAAGCTCATTCTCCCCAGATCCCAGGCGCGTATGCCGCCTTCGCCGCACAGCGCCGCCGTTTCGCCGACCAGCGTCATCACCGCCTGCTGCTCCGGCGGTTGATGAGCGCAGTAATCCTGCCACTCCGCCAGTGATACGTGGTGCCACAGAAAATAATGGTACGCCAGATGCTCCGCATGACCGTCATCGGTCATTCTGTTGATCATGGCGATCAACGCCTCACGGGTATCGATTCCCCAGGAACTGTTAATCTCAGCATCCGTTCCTGGCGGATAAAACGAATGATCGCGGTAATTGGCGGTACATTGGATATTAAGCGCAACCATCGGCGCGGAAAGCGCCAGTAACCAACGCTCATTTTCAGGTTCCATGTCAGTTAATGTCCCATTTCATCACTTGTGGCGGAAAATCGTACTTCATGTTGGTGAATATCGATAGCTTTCTATAGGTTAAAAGCGGCGATGTTTAAAATAAAAGTAATAAAAATCATATTGAAGCCGGTGGTTCTCCATCGGTATGGCGCCGAGGCCGTATTGTGAGGATATTTTTCCCGACAGACCGTTTATACTGTGCGCTATGGCTTTTCTTTCCTGTTTACTGTGTTTTCTGGCGCGTTGAGGTCGCTGCGGGCCGACATGGGGGAATAAAAAAGCATTAACTGATTTTTCTCATAAGATATCTCACCGGAAAGCAAGAGTCGCTATGCTAAGTTACCGCCATAGTTTTCACGCCGGCAATCATGCCGATGTAGTGAAACACACCGTTCAGAGCCTGATCATCACCGCGCTGAAAGAAAAAGAAAAACCCTTCCTGTATCTGGATACCCACGCGGGCGCCGGACGCTATCAATTAAGCGGCGAGCATGCGGAGCGCACCGGCGAATATCTGGACGGCATCGCTAAAATCTGGCAGCGCGACGATATCCCCGACGAGCTTGCCCCTTACATGCAGGCGGTTCGCACCTATAACCATAATGGTCAGTTGCGCTATTACCCCGGTTCTCCGCTGATTGCCCGCCAGCTGCTGCGCGAGCAGGATAAAATTCATCTGACGGAGCTGCATCCGAGCGATTTTCCGCTGTTGCGCAATGAATTTCAGAAAGATGCGCGCGCTAAAGTCTTACGCGAAGATGGCTACCAGCAGCTGAAGTCGCAGCTGCCGCCGCTGTCGCGTCGCGGTTTTGTGCTAATCGACCCGCCGTATGAACTGAAAACGGATTACCAGGCGGTGGTTAAAGGTATTCAGGAAGGTCATCGGCGTTTCGCCACCGGGGTGTTCGCCCTGTGGTATCCGGTGGTGCTGCGTCAGCAGATTAAACGGCTGCTGAAAGATCTGGAGGCAACCGGCATCCGCAATATCCTGCAAATTGAGCTGGCGGTGCTGCCGGACAGCGATCGGCACGGCATGACGGCTTCCGGAATGATTGTGATTAATCCGCCGTGGAAGCTGAAAGCGCAAATGGAAAACGTGCTGCCCTGGCTGCACAAGGCGCTGTCGCCGGCCGGCACCGGACACATCAGCGTTGAACAGATCGTGCCGGAATAATTCGGCGGACTAACCGCCCTGCGGCGCAGGGCATTAAACCCGGAACGTCGTCAGGTCGGCGGCTATTTCCGTGGCCGGGAAAATCGCCCGGCACTCCGCCAACAGCCGTTCGCTGTCTTCCTGACCGTATCGCGCGCTGATGTGGGTGATGATCAAACGCCCCGCACCGGCTTCCCGAGCCAGCGTCGCCGCCTGCTCCGTCGTGGAATGGCCGCGCTTGTTGGCGCTCTCGGCCATATTGGCCTCCATCGTCGCTTCGTGTACCATCACATCCACCCCGGCGGCCAGCAAGCGTCCGGCTTCCGACGGGCGGGTATCGCCGAATATCGCGAGCGATCGGCCCGGCGTGGACGGCCCGAGGTAATCGGCGCCGTTTAAGGTACGCCCGTCCTCCAGCGTGACGGATTCGCCTCGCTTCAATTGCTGAAACCAGGGGCCGGAGCGAATGCCCTCTTGGGTTAGCCGCGCGACGTCCAGCGCGCCGGGTTTAGGCCGCTCTTCGATGCGATAGCCGACGCAGGTCAGCGTGTGCGACATCGGATAAGCCGTCACTACGCGGCGCTCGTCTTCACAGACCGCGCCGGATATGATCTCGACCACTTCCAGGGGATAGGTGAGATAAGAGCCGCTCAGGCTCAGCGCATTGTCGATAAAGGTTTTCAGCCCGGCGGGGCCGTAGAGCGTCAGCGGCGTCTGACAACCGACCATCGAGCGGGAGCACAGCAGGCCGGGCAGTCCAAACAGATGATCGCCGTGTAGATGCGTGATGAAAATTTTCTCGATCTTGCCGGCGCTTAAACGCGTATGCAGCATCTGATGCTGCGTGCCTTCTCCGCAGTCGAACAGCCAGAAGGCGGAGCGCGAGTCTTGCAGGTTCAGCGCCAGGCTGGTTACGTTGCGCCCTTTCGTCGGGATGCCCGCGCTGGTGCCTAAAAATATCAGTTCCATGGTGAAACGCTCCGATCAATTAACTTTGCTTGACGTCTTCCCAGCATAAATCGAACCGCGCCAGATACTTGCGCAGCCGGTCGGCGTCGTTCGGGTTTTTTTTCTGCTGGCGGGAGACGGCGAATAGCCGGCGGCCCGCTTCCGACAGGCTGCTGGCCTGACGGCACACGCTCAGCACGCTTTCCAACTGGAGACGGTCGAACAGATCGCATTCGCCGACGCTCTCCGGCAGTGGCGCGCGCTCGGCGTCGCCGGGCGTCCACTGCCGCCGCAGGCGCGAGATTTCTTCGTCGACCAGCGCGGGGGTAATACGGCCGTTTTCGGCCAATGTCGCCATTCTGACCACGCTGGCGCTCAATTCTCGGAAATTGCCGCGCCACGGAGCCTGCGGCGAGCAGGCGAATCCCACAAATCGCTGGCGCGCTTCGCGGTCGAAGCGGACTTGCAGCTGCTGCGTCTGCGCAAAGCGTTGTAGCTCAAAGTCGATATTCGGCTCGATATCTTCACGCCGCTCCGCCAAGCCGGGGAGGGGAAAGGTCCACATATTGATGCGGGCATAGAGATCGTCACGAAAACGGCCGGTCGCGACCCAGCTCGGCATATCGCGATGCGTACCGGCGATCAGTTGAAAATCGCTGCTGACTTCCTTATCCGAACCGAAGGGAAAGAAGGTTTTTTCTTCAATCGCTTTCAGCAGCATGGCCTGCTCATCCAGACCCAGTTCGCCGATTTCATCCAGAAACAGTATGCCGCCGTCCGCTTCCCTCAGCAGTCCGGTTCGCGCCTGCTGTGCGCCGGTAAAAGCGCCCCGCGCGTGTCCGAAGAGCGTCGACATCGCATTGTCTCCTCGCAGCGTCGCGCAGTTGACGGCGACGAAGCGCCCGGAAACCTGATGGCGAGCGGCTTTTAATTCGTAGATGCGCCGCGCCAGAAAGGATTTTCCCGCGCCGGTCGGGCCGGTGAGCAACAACGGCGCGGAAGAACGCAGCGCGACGCGCTCGATTTGGTCGATCAACGCGTTGTACGCCGCGTTGCGCGTCTCAATGCCCGCTTTCAAAAACGAAGCCGAAGCCTGCTGCTCCCGTTGAAAGCGGCTCGTCAGCGTCGCGTAACGGCTGAGATCCAGATCGATAATCGAATAGACGCCGGCCGGGGAAGGCGTGCCTTCATGGGAAGCCGGACTGGTCTGCAACAGGCAGGCCGGCAGGTAGCGCGCCTCCGTCAGCAGAAACCAACAGATCTGCGCCACGTGGGTGCCGGTGGTGATATGCACCAGATACTCTTCGTTCTCGGTGTCGAACGGATAGCGGGCGGCGAAGTCGAGGTACGCGGTGTAGACCTCCTCAAAATCCCAGGCGTCTAGCAAATCGACGGCATGCAAACGCACTTCGGTTGCGGGCGACAGCTCGGCGATGTCCGCCTGAACCTGTTCCGCCAGACCGATGTGGCGCGGCGGATACATGAGTTCCAGCCGGTCCACCGGCAAATCGGGCTGTTGGCACAGTGCGACGGTCGGCCGCCATTTATTCAAGCGGTTGGCCCGTTTACCGCGTTTATCCAGGACGGTGCCTAGCGTGCCGATCACCACTCTGCGCTTCATGTTTATCCTTATTTATAAATTCTTATCTATAAGAATAATCTATTCGTGCAGGTCAGAATAGCATGGTATTAGCGCAATAAATTAAAAAATGATAATTATCAGCATGTTATCATTTTTTCGGCGAATTCCTTCCTGTTGGCACGCTTCTGGCAATACCTCTCTCGTCTACACGCTGGTTTTGCAGTGGTTCAGCGCCACGCCGGCATCCAAGGAGCGGCTTCGCGCCGCTTTCCTGTGGATGTTCCGCCGGCCGTAGCCGACTCGATAAATGGTTAACTCGGGTTCGAATCCCGAATATCGCACCTCAATATTGATAATGAAAAAAATAACCCTCCCGCAACCGGGAAGTCGACGGTTGCCTCACGGGAAGACCGACCGACGCGCCGGGCGGCAGGCAGAAGGCTGATTCGTTCCATCAGGAACCCTGAGCTTTCCCCCTGCGGCTTCGCCCCGACGTCCGTCTCCCCGTGTGCCGGAGGGCTCATCAGGAGAAAGAGATTCATGTTTAAGTCCATAACAATTCGTAAAGGTCAGTTGGGTTTAGTGAGCAAAGACGGCGATTACCTGCGGGTATTGGAAGCGGGTCGACACCGTATTCCCCGCTGGTTTAATCGACAGAAAATCGACGTCGTGTCTCTGGATGGTTCTGAAGTGCCGGCGCCTCTGGACGACTACCTGCGCCAGTACCATCCGGAGTGGGTAAAGCAGTTTTGTCTGGATGTGGTGTTGCCGGAAGAGGCGATCGGGCTTCGCTATGATCAT
Organism: Brenneria sp. g21c3; assembly: GCF_040240345.1. NCBI lineage: Bacteria > Pseudomonadati > Pseudomonadota > Gammaproteobacteria > Enterobacterales > Pectobacteriaceae > Brenneria > Brenneria sp. g21c3. The sequence goes on from NZ_JBEIAB010000021.1 coordinate 68,451, forward strand.
GATGTGCTACAGGAAATCCTGCCGCCCGCCACGCGCCGGCTTTACTGGCGTAAGGATGAGCATCAGCGCGTCGAACTGGTGAAAACCGACGACATCCGGGTGCCGGACGCGCTCGTGTCCGCGTTGTTGCAGCCGACGCTGCGCCAGCGACACGTGATTGGGCATGCCGGCGTCTTGCTGGCGCAGGTGCCGGCCTGGCATCTGGGCCTCTTGAAGGTCGATGGGGCGGCGCAAGAACTGCTGCCGCCGGGCGTAAGCGGCTACTGGCGTTTTAATCATAGCGTCGAGGTGGAGATGGTGGACACTCGTCAGCAGGCGCTGGAAGTGAGCGGACAGGAGATTTTGACGCGCGATAAGGTCAACCTGCGGCTGAATCTGGTGGCCAACTGGCGCTACAGCGACGTTTTGACGGCGTTCGGTCAGTTAACGAAACCGGTGGATACGTTGTACCGCGAGCTACAGTTCGCATTGCGTGAAGCCGTGGGAACCCGCACGCTGGATGAACTGCTGGAAAACAAGCAAATCATCGACGAACGGGTCAACGCGCAGGTCCGTGAAAAAATGGCGGGTTACGGCATCGACGTGGTTTCTCTGGGCGTGAAGGACATCGTGCTGCCGGGCGATATGAAAACCATCCTGTCTCAGGTGGTGGAAGCGGAAAAGGCGGCGCAGGCCAACGTGATACGACGCCGGGAAGAAACGTCGGCGACGCGTTCCCTGCTGAATACCGCCAAGGTGATGGAAAACAACCCGGTCGCGCTGCGCTTGAAAGAGCTTGAAACGCTGGAGCGCGTGGCGGAACGCATCGATAAAATTTCCGTGTACGGCGGGTTGGATCAGGTGTTGAACGGATTGGTGAATTTAAAGGGCGCGTAGTCCGCCGCGGGGCGGCGGCGGCGTTTCGAACGGGAGGATAGGGATATGACATTGGCATCTCAGGGCGTCAGCGAAATGATGACGCATCAGATAAACAAGGCGCTCGACGAGGTGGAGCGGACGTTCGATGTCCGCATCCTGTACGCCTGTGAATCCGGCAGCCGCGGCTGGGGATTCGCATCGCCGGACAGTGATTATGATGTCCGATTCATCTACGTTCATCCGCCGGAATGGTATCTGCGGGTTGAACCGCAGCGTGACGTGATCGAATGTCCGCTGACGGCGGAGCTGGACGTGTGCGGTTGGGAATTGCGCAAGGCGTTGGCGCTATTGAAGCGGGGTAATCCTACCCTTATCGAGTGGTTGGATTCGCCGGTGGTCTACCGGCAGGAGGATGTCGCCACAGATCGGCTGCGACAGTTGCTCCCCGGCTGCTTTTCCGCGCTCAAGGCGAGTCATCATTACCTCTCCATCGCGGGCAAAAACTTTCGCACCTATTTGCAGGATGAGCGCGTGCGGCTGAAAAAGTATTTTTACGTGCTGCGATCGCTGCTGGCGGTGCAGTGGATTGCACAGGGAAAGGGAGCGCCGCCCATGCAGTTCGAGGTTCTGCTTAACGCGATGGTCACGGACTCTGCGCTGCTGGAGGAGGTTGGTGCGCTGCTGAAAATAAAACGCGGCGCGGTAGAAACGGATACGGTGGCGCGGCAACCGCATCTCCATGCGTTTATCGCGCGATCGCTGGAGAGCGCGGCAGTGACATCGCAAACGGCGAAGGACGAACGCATCAATGCCGCGTTGGATCGCCTGCTGTTTGAGACCGTGCTGACAGGCGTTTGACGTTGCGCGAGGCCCCGTAAGGCGGCCTCGCCTATTTCATTGATTTCAAAAATCGTCGCAAGGCGCTTTGCGTTTCGGACTACAATCAGGCTGCGATCTTTGCCGGAATAAGATATCTGGCATTACACTCTATATAACTTTTTATTCACACAAGCTGGATCTCTCAATGACTAAACATTATGACTATCTCGCCATTGGCGGCGGCAGCGGCGGCATTGCCTCCATTAACCGTGCGGCCATGTACGGCAAGAAATGCGCGTTGATTGAAGCCAAATATCTGGGCGGGACCTGTGTGAACGTAGGCTGCGTACCGAAAAAGGTGATGTGGCATGCGGCGCAGATCGCCGAGGCGATCCATCAGTACGGCCCGGATTACGGCTTTGATACCACGGTTAACCGGTTTGACTGGGGGACGCTGATCAAAAATCGCAGCGCCTATATTGACCGTATTCACCAGTCTTACGATAACGTGCTGGGTAAAAACAAGGTGGACGTGATTCAGGGATTCGCCCGCTTTGTCGATGCCCATACCGTCGAGGTAAACGGCGAAAAAATCACCGCCGACCATATTCTGATCGCCACCGGCGGCCGTCCGACGCGCCCGGATGTACCCGGCGCCGAATACGGCATCGACTCCGACGGATTCTTTGAGCTGGATGCGCTGCCGCAGCGCGTCGCCGTCGTCGGCGCCGGCTATATCGCGGTTGAACTTGCCGGCGTGGTGAACGCGCTGGGATCGGAAACGCACCTGTTTGTGCGTAAACAGTCGCCGCTGCGCAGTTTCGACCCGCTGATTGTCGAGACGCTGGTCGAGGTGATGAACAGCGAGGGGCCGACGCTGCATACCGGCTCGATTCCTCAAACCGTGGTGAAAAATGCCGACGGCAGCCTGACGCTGCAACTGGAAAACGGCAGCGAACAAACCGTCGATTGCCTGATTTGGGCCATCGGCCGCGAGCCGGCGACGGATAACCTCAACCTGAGCGCGGTCGATGTCGCGCTGGATGAAAAAGGCTATATCCAGGTCGATCGCTTCCAGAATACCAGCGTGCCGGGCATTTACGCCGTGGGCGACAATACCGGCGCGGTAGAGCTGACTCCGGTCGCCGTCGCCGCCGGCCGCCGTTTGTCGGAGCGTCTGTTTAATAACAAACCTGATGAGCACCTGGATTACAGCAACATTCCGACCGTGGTATTCAGCCATCCGCCGATCGGCACCGTCGGGCTGACCGAACCGCAGGCGCGCGAACAGTACGGCGACGATAAAGTGAAGGTGTACACCTCTTCCTTTACCGCCATGTACACCGCCGTAACCCAGCATCGCCAGCCGTGCCGCATGAAGCTGGTGTGCGTCGGCAAAGAAGAGAAGATTGTCGGCATCCACGGTATTGGCCTGGGTATGGATGAGATGCTGCAAGGTTTTGCGGTGGCGCTGAAGATGGGCGCGACCAAAAAGGACTTCGACAACACGGTGGCTATCCACCCCACCTCCGCGGAAGAGTTTGTCACCATGCGCTGAGAGAGAGACGCAGCAAACGCGTTCTGAACAGGCGCCCTGATAATGTGATTATCAGGGCGTTTTTTTATGCCGGGCCAACCGACGCGGGATAGACAAAGCGGATTGGACGGAAAGAAAAACCGACCGGTGTGTTGCACCGGTCGGGGGGAACTACGCGTTGCGGCCTGCGTGATTACGCCAGATCAAAGCGATCCAGGTTCATCACTTTGTGCCAGGCGGCGACAAAGTCCTGTACGAACTTCGCCTGAGCATCCGCGCTGGCATACACTTCCGCCAGGGCGCGCAACTGGGCGTTGGAACCGAACACCAGATCGGCGCGCGTCGCGTTCCATTTCACTTCTCCGCTGTGGCGATCGCGTCCTTCATAGCGGTTTGCGCCCGGCGAAACGGCTTGCCACGTGGTGCTCATATCCAGCAGGTTGACGAAGAAATCGTTGGTCAGCGTGCCGGGGCGATGAGTAAAGATACCGTTGTCGGAGCCGTCGGCGTTGATGTTGATCGCACGCAGGCCGCCAATCAGCACGGTCAGCTCGGGCGCGGTCAGCGTCAGCAACTGGGCCTTATCGATCAGCGCCGCCTCGGCGGGCGTCGCCAGTCCGGCCGCCTCGTAGTTGCGGAAACCGTCCGCGGCCGGCTCAAGTTTGGCGAAGGAATCAATGTCCGTCTGTTCCTGCGAGGCATCGGTGCGGCCGGGCGCGAACGGCACCGTTACCGCATAGCCTGCCGCCTGCGCCGCCTGTTCGATGCCGGCGTTGCCCGCCAGCACGATCAGATCCGCCAGCGAGACCTGTTTACCGTCGCTCGCTTCCTGATTGAAGTTGCGCTGGATGGCTTCCAACGTACTCAGCACTCTGGCCAGTTTTTCCGGCTGGTTGACCTCCCAGTCCTTCTGCGGCGCCAGACGTATGCGTGCGCCGTTGGCGCCGCCGCGCTTGTCGCCGCCGCGGAAGGTGGAGGCCGAGGCCCAGGCGGTACCGACCAGCTCGGACAGGGTCAGACCCGACTCCAGCGCTCTGGCCTTGAGCGTCGCGGCGTCCGCTTCGTCAATCAGAGAATGATTGACGGCAGGCAGCGGATCCTGCCAAATCAGCTCTTCGCCGGGAACTTCCGGACCGAGATAGCGCGAGCGCGGCCCCATGTCGCGGTGGGTCAGCTTGAACCAGGCGCGGGCGAACGCCTCGGCGAAAGATTGCGGATCTTCCAGGAATCGACGCGAGATTTTCTCGTAGATCGGATCAACGCGCAGCGACAGATCGGTCGTCAGCATGGTCGGCTTACGCTTTTTCGCCGGATCGTGCGGGTCGGGAATGATCGCTTCGGCGTCCTGAGCTTCCCATTGGATCAGGCCGGCCGGGCTGCGGGTCTGGACCCATTCATATTTGAATAAGTTTTCGAAGAAATAGTTGCTCCACTGCGCCGGCGTCTGCGTCCAGATGACTTCCAGGCCGCTGCCGATGGCGTCGTTGCCGTGTCCGGTGCCGTAATCGCTCGCCCAGCCGAGGCCTTGCGCTTCCAGACCGGCCGCTTCAGGATCCGCGCCTTTGTGAGATTCGGGCGCCGCGCCGTGGGTTTTGCCGAAGGTATGGCCGCCGGCGATCAGCGCCACGGTTTCTTCGTCGTTCATCCCCATGCGTGCGAAAGTTACGCGGATAGCGTGAGCGGCGGCAATCGCATCGCCGCTGGAGTTTGGACCTTCCGGATTGACGTAAATCAGGCCCATCTCGGTGGCGCCGAGTTTCTCATCCAGTTTATCGGCCGGCCGGTGGGCAAGCCACGAGTTTTCGGAACCCCAGTTGACGTCCTGATCCGGCTCCCAGGTGTCTTCACGGCCGCCGCCGAAACCGAAGGTGCGGAATCCCATGGTCTCCAGCGCGACGTTGCCGGTCAGAATAAACAGGTCGGCCCAGGAGATCGCCTGGCCGTATTTTTGCTTGATCGGCCACAGCAGGCGACGGGATTTGTCGATGTTGACGTTGTCCGGCCAGGCGTTCAGCGGCGCGAAACGCTGCTGCCCGCGTCCGCCGCCGCCGCGTCCGTCCGCGGCGCGGTAGGTGCCGGCGCTGTGCCACGCCATGCGAATGAACTGCGGGCCGTAGTGGCCGAAGTCAGCGGGCCACCAATCTTGCGAGTCGGTCATCAGCTTGCGCAGGTCGTTTTTCAGCGCCTGATAATCCAGCTTTTTGAAGGCTTCACGGTAGTTGAAGGCCGGATCCAGCGGATTCGATCGCGATGAGTGCTGGCTCAGCAGATCGACGTGCAGTTGATTCGGCCACCAGTCGCGGTTGGTGGTGCCGGCGGCCGATGTGTCTTTGCCGGCGGCGCCGTGTCCGAACGGGCATTTCGCTTCAGTTGACATAATATCCCTTTCCTCTGTTTTTGCGTAATTAGCTATCCGGTCTTGTCGGGCTGCCGGGTTTCTGATGCTGAGCACGACAATGTTCTTGTTGACGTTGCTGCCTGTGTCGCAGGCCGGTCCTCCCGCACTGCCTGTTGCGGCCCTCGCGTGCGGTAAACGGCCTGCCGCGATGCTTTCATGATCGACACGCTTCAAGGGGGCGCTTGCTTGTTCGGGCGATCGTCCGATTAACGGTGATTCATCTTATAGTTTGTCCGGTTATAGATAAAATCGAATAAGATTAATGTTGTGATAGTCATTGGCTATCTTGAGCGATCCGACTAGGCGCATAACGACCCGCTTACGTATTGTTCCCGCCTCTGCGGCAATGGCGGTTGGCGGGGTCGTTCGGGCGGTATCATCGGCGCAGGAGACGTTAGCCGCCGCTGTCGCGCTAAAACGGGGCGTATTTGTTGTGCGGCCTCACAAAAGCGAACGGCCTTTTTGCCATTTTCCGTTTGTTTTCTAAGCTATTACGGTGACCTGCGCCGCAATACGCGCAGATCTTGTTCGGTGCATTTCCGGCGTGGATTTTGCAACGACCAACTCACGGATTTTCAAATGAAATAAACAGGACTAAAGGAATTATCATGACAAAAGGAAAATGGTTTTCGTCTTTGATGGCGGCGGCGTTACTGGCCGCCGGTACGGTACAGGCGGCGTCAGCCCCGGCCGTGGAGGCGAAAAACGGCATGGTCGTCAGCTCGCAATATCTGGCTTCGCAGGTTGGGGTCGACATTATGAAAATGGGGGGCAACGCCATTGATGCCGCAGTGGCGGTGGGGTATGCGCAGGCGGTGGTTAACCCCTGCTGCGGCAATATCGGCGGCGGCGGATTTATGACTATCCACCTGGCGAACGGCCAAGACACCTTCATCAACTTTCGGGAAACCGCGCCTGCCGCCGCCAGCGCCAATATGTATCTTGATGCGCAAGGCAACGTGAGGAAAGGGGCCAGCTTATACGGCTATCTGGCCGCCGGCGTGCCGGGTACGGTGCTGGGGCTGGATACGGCGCAGAACAAGTACGGCAAACTGAGCCGTCAACAGGTGATGGCGCCCGCCATCAGGCTGGCGCGTGAGGGCTTTGAACTCACCAGGGCGGATACCGATATTCTGGATACCACCGTGAAACGTTTTAAAGACGATCCTGAAGCGGCGCGCATTTTCCTGCGTCCTGACGGCAGCCCGTTGCAACCCGGCGATAATCTGGTGCAGCGCGATCTGGCGCAGACCTTGCAGGCTATTGCCGATAATGGCCCGGATGCGTTTTATAAAGGGAAGATCCCGCAGGCGGTGGAGCAGGCGGCAAAACAGGGCGGCGGTATTTTAACGGCGGCGGATTTCGCCAATTATCGGGTTACCGAAACCACCCCGGTGAGCTGCGATTATCGCGGTTATAAATTTGTTTCTTCGCCGCCGCCCAGCTCCGGCGGGGTCACCCTGTGTGAAATCCTGAATATCGTGGAAGGCTACGATATCAAGGCGATGGGCTTTAATTCCGCGGCCTCCGTGCATGTGCTGACGGAAGCCATGCGCCATGCCTATATGGATCGCAATACGTATCTTGGCGATCCGGAATTCGTCCATAACCCGTTGAATCGGTTGCTTAGTAAGGAATATGCCGCGGAAATCCGCCGTCAAATAGCGCCGGAAATCGCCACGCCGTCGCAGCAGGTTCAGCCGGGGATTGGTCCGCATGAGAAGCCGGAAACCACCCATTATTCGATTGTGGATAATCAGGGTAATGCCGTTTCCACCACCTATACGGTGAATGGGCGGTTCGGCGCGGTGGTGATTGCGCCGGGTACCGGCTTTTTCCTTAATGATGAAATGGATGACTTTACCGCCAAAGCGGGAGAAAAAAATCTGTATGGGCTGGTTCAGGGGGAACGTAACGCCATCGCCCCCGGTAAGCGCCCGCTATCGTCCATGAGTCCGTCGCTGGTGACCAAAGACGGAAAAATATTCATGGTGCTGGGATCGCCGGGCGGTTCCCGCATTATCACCATCACCTTGCAAACGGCGCTGAACATCATCGATCACGGCATGGCGCCGCAGGAAGCGGTGGATGCGCCGCGTATCCATCATCAGTGGCTGCCGGATGAGGTTTACTATGAACAGCGCGGACTTTCCGCGGATACGCTGGCGTTGCTCAAGCAGCGCGGATATAAGATGGTCGAGCAGACGCCCTGGGGCGCGGCGGAGCTGATTATCGTCGGCTTGCCGGGCGCGGCCGGCGTGACGGCCGCCAACTCCGGCAACGACTCCGCCGTCTCCGGTAAAGTACGCGAAGGTTATCTGTACGGCGCCAATGACATCCGCCGTCCGGCGGGCGCCGCCATCGGTTATTGACGCAGGCATCAAGGCGCGCGCTCCCCGTCACGCCGTCCGGCGTCGGGGAGCGCTATCCGTTGCCGCTTACGCCGGTGGATGCGAACTGAATTCCCGCACGATGAAATCAACAAAGGCGCGCAGGCGCGGCGACAGGTGGCGATCGCCGTGAAACAGCAGGTGCATCGGACGTGACGGGGTTTCATAGTCCGGCAGGACGCGCAGCAAATCCCCTCGCGCCAGCGCCTCGTTCAGCAACACCTCCGCGCCTAATACAATGCCGAAACCCTCCAGCGCGGCGCTGAGCATGGCTTTGCTATCGTTAATTTGCAGGCGGCTGTGGATATTCACATGCTCGGTTTTACCCTCTTTGGCGAAGACCCAGTTTCCGGTTGGCCTGCTCGCCCAGTAGGTAAATCCCAGACATTCATGTTCCAGCAGATCCGCCGGTTTGGCCGGCACGCCGCGTTCGGCGAGATAGGCGGGCGAGGCGCAGGTCACGCAGCGGTAAGGCGCTAGTTCTCGCGCAATCAGCGCGGAGTCGCTAAGTTGGCCGATTCGGAACACCGCTTCATAACCCTCGTCCAGCAAATCGACGAACAGGTCCGAGAGCGTCAGCTCGACTTGCACCTGCGGATATTGTTGCATGTAGCGCGTGATGGCGGGCATCAGGCTACAGGAACCGAAGGTGACGGGCGCATTGACCCGCAGCAGTCCGGCAGGTTCGGCGTGCATTGACGCCATCAGCCGGTCGGCCTCCTCGGCTGCCTGCAAAACGCGTTTACAGCTCTGATAGTAAAGCCGCCCGGCCTCGGTCAGCTTCTGGCGGCGGGTGGTGCGGTGCAGTAATGTGCTGCCGACCTGCGTTTCCAGCGACAGTACATGCTTCCCCACCATTTGCGGCGAGAGATTAAGGGCGCTACCCGCCGCCGCGAACGAACCGCAGTCGACCGCCTTGATAAAGACCGCCATGCTGGTAAGCCTGTCCATGTCGTTTCCTCTGCTAGTGCTAGTCAATTAGAAACTTATCGTTTCTTCTGTCGCAAATAAAGGCCTGTTTATTCGCAATTAGTAATCAAATATTGTTATTTCACCCACCGATCGGGATTTTTCGAACGTTTATCAGAGGTGAAATATGAATATTGGCATCATTGGCGCAGGTTTTATTGGTCGCGGCGTAGCGGAACTGGCGGTAAAAGCGGGACATAACGTGATGTTGAGCAACTCACGCGGCCCGGACAGTATTTTCAGCACGCTATATGCGTTGAAGTGTCAGGGTGGCACGGCGGAGCAGGCGGCCGCATTCGGCGATCTGGTGCTGGTGGCGATACCGTTCAATCAGTTGAAAACATTACCTGTCGCCGCCCTGCAAGGAAAAGTGGTGATGGACGCCAACAACTATTACCCGGAACGCGATGGACGCTATCCGCAGCTCGATAGCCATGAAACCACCACCAGCGAAATGTTGGCGCAAATATTGCCGGGAGCGAAAGTGGTGAAAGCCTTCAATGCCATCTATGCCCGCGATCTGCTGAGCGACGTCAGAGCGCCCGGGGCGGCCGACCGTCGGGCGTTGCCGATCGCCGGCGACGACGCGCAGGCGAAGCAACGGGTGGCTGAGTTTTTGCATCAGATCGGTTTTGATGTGGTCGATGTGGGCGCGCTCGCGGAAGGTTGGCGCTTTGAACGCGATACCCCTTGTTATTGCGTACCGCTGAATAAAGCGCAATTGGTGGAGAAACTGGCGCAGGCCTGAGGCGCGTTACGGGGCGAAGAGGCTTCGCCCCGATTTCCACAGTTTAAAATCGCCAGCGACGGGGCGGGATTAAATAATCGCCATGCCCGCATCGAATCCTTCTCTTATCGCCACCATGGCATTACTGGTTTTTACCGCGCCGCCAATCACCACCACATTATCGCTGGCTTGATTAAGGTGTTGCGCCAATTCGTTGACGGGAACATAACCCAATGCCAGCACGACGGTATCCGCCGCAATGGCGGCCTGTCCCTGTTGATTTTCGACCATGACATGGCTGTCGGTAATTTCCGTTACCTTGGTATTCAGATATTGTTTGACGTTGAATTCATTCAATATATTGATGACGTGTAATTTACTGACGCCGTCAAGCTCCTGTAATATCTGATCCCGCATTTCTATAACGGTCACATTTTTTTGTTGCATGGCAAGATGCGCGGCCGTTTCGCCGCCCACTTCGCCGCCGCCGGCAATAACAATGTTATTTCCTGTTATTACGTTGCCCAATAAAACATCTTCCGCAAAAACGACATGGGGGAGATTAACGCCTTTTATCGGCGGTATCGCCGGCTTCCCGCCGGTGGCGATAATCACGGCGTCCGGTTTTTCCTGCCGGATAATCTCTTCGGTCAGTTCGGCGCCGCATTTTATATCGACATTCAGTTTTTCTAATTCCTGAATCGCCCACGCGGTATAGGTCGCCAATTCGCCTTTGCCGGGCGGGAAGGCGGCGGAAAGAAACTGCCCGCCCAACTGACGACGTTTTTCAAACAAAGTCACGCGGTGGCCGCGAATCGCCGCGGCGCGGGCGGCTTCCATCCCGCCCGGCCCGCCGCCGGCGACAAAGACGGTTTTGGCGGTTGGCGTTTTGCTGTAGTCCAGCACGCCTTCCCGTCCCAGGGTCGGATTGACCAGACAGGTTAACGGCCCGCCCAGATACAGGCTGCCGGTGCAGCCCTGCATACAGCCGATGCAGTAGCGGATGGCGGTTAACTCGCCGGCTTTGGCTTTGTTGGGTAAATGGGGATCGGCCAGCGAGCCTCTGCCCATACCGATAAAATCGGCTTTGTCCATCGACAGAATGGTATCCGCCATTCTTGGGTCGTTGATGCGGTTGGCGGTGATCACCGGGATATTCACCAGCTTCTTTATCTCTTCGGCAAACGGCACGGTCCAGGCATGGCCCACGTACATGGGGGAAACCGTGCCGAATTTATTGTGGTCCCCATAGGCGCCGACGGAGACATCCAGCCCATCCACGCCCCATTCCTCAAGCAATTGCGCCAGCACGCGGGATTCGGAGATATCTCGTCCGCCGACAAACCCCTCATACGCCGAAAAACGCACGATGACCGGGAAATCCGCGCCGACGTTGCGCCGAACCTCCTGATAGATTTCTTCTAAAAACCGCACCCGGTTGTCCAGACAGCCGCCGTATTTGTCGACGCGCTTATTGACATAGGGAGAGAGGAACTCGGCGATTAAGTAGCCGTGACCCGCATGAATCTCTACGCCGTCAAAACCCGCCTGTTTGACTCTTTTCGCGCAGCTGCCGAAATCCTTAACCAGGCTCTGGATCTCATCAAGCGACAACTCCCGCGGCATTTCTCGCAGCCATGGACAGGGAATGGCCGACGGCGCCACGGGTTGCATTCCGCCGTTGACCGCGCCGCAGCTTTGGCGGCCCGCATGATAAATCTGGGCGAAGATCTTGCTTTCATAACGATGAACGGTCTCGGTCAACTTTTTATGGCTGGCGATTTGCCGGTCATTCCATAAGCCGGCGATATACTGATAGCCCATCGCATGCTCATTGACCGCGTAATCCTCGGTGATGATTAATCCCCAGCCGCCTTTCGCTTTCTCCTCATGATAGGCGATGTACCGCTCGGAAGCGGTGCCGTCGGTATTACAATAATTTGCCACCATTGCCGTTACGACAAGCCGGTTGGAAATAACGCATTGGTTTATTCTTTTGGGCTTAAATAAGGTTTTATACATAATAATATATCCTTTTTTATGGATTTATATTTAATAATAAATACAGTTCCAGTCTATGCTCTTAATAATTCGCGTTGCAGAAAGGCGGTAAAAGATTCGGGTGACGAAGCGCGGCCAACGCACATGCAACTTGAAGTATAAAGAGTATAGCGACTTATCATTAATTAATTGTGTGATTCAAATCATGCCGCCTATTTTTTGTTGTTGCTATTTAATCGAGGGTTGTTGATTAAATGTAGAAGCAAGCGCGAACAATTATTTTACAATCAATCAACTTGCAATCAATTCGCAACCTTTTATGCAAATGACGGCGATAAAATAAATGTAATTTATTTAATTCCTTTCTTTTGGCGGTGGCGATATTCTTCTGAAGTCGCCGACGCTTCCGGCAGGTGGCTGGAAGAGCCCGGCTTTAATATCGGCCAGCTTTTATACCTAAACGGATCGCTTCAGTTGGAAACAAAGGTTGTAATATCACATTGTTATTAAAAATAAATAATTTTGGCGATAACGCTGTAACATCATAAATATGTTCGGCGATTAGGCTTAATTTTGACCTAAACAGAGGAATACTAGCATCATCAGCAAGAACGATTACCTTATCGTTTTTTATTAAATTAGCATCCAGTAAAATATTAATATCTTCATAATCTGAGAACTTAATTTCTGACCAATCAACGCAGCCTCTAGCTAAAGGATATTTATTAAAAATATCAATGGCATTTTTTTCATCCCGGCCCTTTTTTATACTAAAATCAGCACTAAGTGCTTCTTTTCACTCTTCAAACAACGTCATTTTCTCTACCTATTTAGCTGCTGCAAGATCGTCTCAAAAGATTTTTCATTACCCTCAAATGGGATAACCTGGTTTACTGCTTTCCCCGACCCCTTACCTTGAGAGTAATCCCACATATTAATATGAGTACCTTTATCAGGATCATAATTAACACGCCAGCCCATTTTACCGTCGTTAGATTGTCGACCAATGACTTTTCCATTTCCGTCACTGACCTCTAACCTTCCAATAACAGATTTAGAATTTGCACCTAAATTATCTACAATATCCAATGCGTTATTTTGAGCACTTTCCCAATTTTTTCAGGTTTGAGTATTTGCTCAATTCGCTTTCCCGGCTGCGCCCCAGCTTTAACCTTACTAACCCCACCCAGCGCACTTAACGCTACACCCGCAATAATATCAGCCTGCACCTGATCAAGGCCGTATTCGCCATGATCTGCTCGGAGACTTTATTGCCGGCAACGATCCCGTCCGCGTGTATCTGGTGCGCCCAGGTCGCCGTCAGATCGTAACTCATCTTGATCGGATGTCGGAGTCAGCAAAGGTATCGCCCATCACCACTGTCGCCAGTTCAGCGGCAAGCGCGGAGACGGAGGCGTAACTAAGCGCCTTGCTGACGGTATTTTGCACGTAGCCCGACTGATGAATAAGGCCGGCGCCCTCCGCATTGATCTGATTACCGACATTGGCGAGCAGGGAGGTGGTGAAATTATCCTTAAAACTGCCGCGGTTCATAGCATAAGGCTGTATGCAATAAAGCCCAACGGAGAGTTGGGCTTTGCCGAGACATAAAAGGGAAAGGGATCAAATCAATTTTAATAAAGACATGTCATAAATAAGATCCTGTTTTTCCTCTTCACTGATGTCAGCAATAAGCTCATCGAGTTTGTGCTTTGACAGAATATCTTTGATATCTTCCCGAAGGCTTTTTTCTGCGTGTTCCGGCCCCCTAGTGGCCATAAGAACTAATGTGAGAACATTAAGCATTAAATTTTCAATCGGTAAATCATAAGCGTTTTCAAATTGATAGTACGCATAGCCTATCTCCGATTCACGTTCGGCCCACCCTTCACCTCGACGATTAAATGAGTCAAGCTTGTTTCTACAATAGATATAATAATATCTTAAAAAAGAATCTCTTATTTCGTCATAGCTAATTCTTTCGTAGTTCATTTCTTTACTCCAGGTCTAAGCATAACACCATTATTATCAAGTATATCCACTTTGATGCCCGGATATTTTTGTTGAAATTGTTCTACCACACCCAAGCAACTTCCGCAGGCTGGGCGCTCTGTAAAAATGGTCACAGCTCCTTTAGTTGATACGTTACTACCTAGTTTGTCTGAAAGATTATCCAATATTTTATATTCAGAGTCAGTATTTCTGGCTATTGGGATTCCTTTATTATTTGGTATCTCCTGGTATTTGAAGTTTTCACTTCCTCTACCAACTAAACCTTTTCCGGGTACATTAACACCACTGTGTGCAGAAAGTGTTTGCGGCTAGATTAACCCCATAGATCACCAGACACTTCGCCTCTCTTAAAATAAGAGGTAGTCTTGGAACTATGTTTAACACCAGTCAGAATAATAAGATGGTTGAAGTGTTATCAGGACCTGAGCGGCGTCGGCGTCGTACACCGCAGGAAAAAATTGCCATTATTCAGCAGACTATGGAACCCGGTATGACCGTGTCTCATGTCGCGCGCCTGCATGGCATCAATGCAAACCAGATATTCAAATGGCGCAAGCAATATGAAGACGGTTCGCTGACGGCTGTTGCATCGGGCGAGGAAGTGGTGCCGGCCTCCGAACTCGCTGCCGCCAATAAGCAAATTCGCGAACTCCAACGCCTTCTGGGCAAAAAGACGATGGAAGCCGAGATACTCAAAGAGGCCGTGGAGTTCGGCCGGGCAAAAAAATGGATTGCGCATGCGCCCTCGTTGCCTGGGGACGACGAATAACCGACGTTTGCAGAAGTCTTGGCGTGTCGCGTGCGCAGTTGAGCATCCGGGTTCACCGGCCATCTGACTGGCAGGATCGCAGACGGCAGCCCCGTTCTGACGATACCACCGTATTGTCCCGGATAAACATGGCGGTGGCTGACCTGCCGACGTATGGTTATCGCCGTGTGTGGGCGCTGCTGCGACGGGAATCAGAGCGGGACGGCCTGCCTGTGGTTAATGCGAAGCGGGTGTATCGCATTATGAGAACACATAATTTGCTTCTTGAACGTAAACCCGCTGATCCTTGCCGTAAGCGGGCCCATAAGGGGCGCGTAGCAGTAGCGGAAAGTAACCGGCGCTGGTGCTCAGATGGCTTTGAGTTCCGCTGTGATAATGGCGAAAAGCTGCGGGTGACCTTCGCGCAGGACTGCTGCGACAGGGAGATCATTGACTGGGCAGCGAGCACCGGAGGCTATGACAAAGAAACGGTGCAGGATGTCATGTTGGGTGCGGTGGAAAAACGCTTCGAAAGGCAGTTGCCAACAGAGTCGCTGGAGTGGCTGACGGATAACGGTTCAGCCTACAGGGCTTATGAAACGCGGGCGTTCGCCCGGTTGCTGGGACTGGAGCCTTGCACGACAGCAGTGCGAAGCCCGGAAAGCAACGGGATAGCAGAAAGCTTCGTGAAGACGATAAAACGGGACTACATCAGCATCATGCCGAAACCGGACAGCGAGGCAGCGGTGATGAATCTGGCGGTGGCGTTCAGTCATTACAACGAACATCATCCGCATAGTGCACTGGGATATCGCTCACCACGGGAATATATACGCAGGAAGTTATCGCAACCATAAGAGAGCAAAAACGTCTGGATATATAGGGTCAAATCCA
>NZ_JBEIAB010000022.1:0-75261 GCF_040240345.1 Brenneria sp. g21c3
AAAGATGCTGGCGGCGCAGGGCAAGGTGGAAGTGCAGGCGCAGAGCGATGGGCTGGATTTGCTGGCGCAAAAGGAACTGACGGTGGCGAGTCAGGACGACAGGGTGGTGGTGACGGCGAAGACGGAACTGCTGCTGAACTGCGGCGGGGCATTTATCCGCATCAAGGACGGGCAGATAGAGTTGGGGGCGCCGAACAACGTGTTGCTGAAAACCGCTGTGGTGCAGCGTATGAGCGCCGCCAGCCTGAATGTGCCTTTGCCCAATATGCCGCTGGTCGATGGTTGCAGCGAACACTTTATTATCACGGATCAGGCAACGGGCGAACCCCTTGCGGGCGTCCCTTACTCCATTGCTTACCAGCAGCAGCAAATCACCGGTATTAGCGATAAGCAGGGTAAAACCATCGCGGTGTATAGCCGGCAACCGGAGCCCTTAACACTACGGCCGCATATTGAGCAATTTAACCGGGAATGTTTGAACGCCAGCTATTGGGACGATGCAACCCCGTTGAAAATCGATTTTTCCCGCACGGATAAAAAGGATGAAGCAAAATGAGTACAGGGAAGAAAACGGCTACGCCGGCAACAGGCAGCGAGACAACCGCAAGCACAAAGAAAGAGCCGGGCGGCACCGCAGCGCCGGTAACCGATCCGCTGGATCTATGGTATCTGTGCGAGAAAGTGGGCTATGCGCTCAATAACCCGAAAGTCCGTTCGGACGGCCAGCCGATGTACCAACGGGTGGTCACGCAGTTTATTCGGCTGGATGATGAGATGTTCAGCTATCACTTTCCCTATATCGGCGAGGTGGGGTACGACATGACTCAACACCCGCCGAAGCCGGTGATGAGCCGCAGGCGGCCCAACTATCCCAGCACCTTTCCTTTATCCAAATACGCGGCGATTAAACTGGGACATGAGTGGCGCCTGCGCGGGTTGGTGGGCAGCGATATCGCCGTGGAGGTGGTGAGCGAATTAATGAGCCTGGATGAGCTGGAAAACGCCCTGACGCCGGAAATGCGACGAAGTGTCGGCAAGGCTAAGCCGCTGCCCGATGAATTAAAAAATCTGCTGGAAAAACAGCGCTCGGGGATGTTTCGCATTCCGGATGTGGTGCGGTTGAAAAACCGCATGTTGATTGGCAAGCAGGCCTTTAGTCAGCCTAATCTGCATACGGTGATTGAAATCAAGTTTCCGGGGGATGAGTTAACAATAGATCAACAACGAGCTTATGAGCGTATTGCAGGAGCAGAGAATTTTCGATTGCTGGAAACCCATACCTGTCAGGTGGATGACAAGACTAAACGGGAGTGGCTGCGGGACGCCAAAAAAGAGCCGGTCTATCTGCCCGTCGGCCTGGCCGGAGCGCGTAACCGGCTGTGCCAGCGCCCGGAGATCGAGGCCTATCCGCTGCTGGAAGGGCTGATCGCAAATGAGCACCAGCAGGTAAGAGACTATTTCGCGCCTTATTCTCCGCCGGTTAGCGCAGGCCCGCGTTTTGAGCCGATGCCCGACCCGGCAATCGCCGCCGCGCAGGCGCGTCAACGTCAGCGCGAACGGGCGCAGTTGGAAATGGCGCTGGGCGGGCCATTGTTCGCGATTTCAGCCGGCGTTGCCGCCGCGGGCGTAGTGACCGCAGCCGGCGGGTCGGCGACAGCGGCAACCGGCGGCGGCGGCCTGCTGCTGGGGCGGGCCGCCGGGCAGGTGGTGAGCTATGTGCGCAATATGCTGGCGGGCGGCGCAGTGGGAGCGGGTGGTTATGCCTTTGCCGAACAGCCCGCGACCACCGTGTCTTACTCGCTGACGTTAACCTTTTTAGACAATCCGGCGCAGCGGCGGCAGGATTACGTCTACTGGCCTGATTAAACAGAGGAATCTTGGAATGGATTTTTTTACCCGTTTTGAACAGGCGCGCTGGGAGTTTACCTATGGCGCGCCGGACAGCCCGGAGAAGCACAATGCCTTGCAGGTCGGGCTGGTGGCCTATTTTTATCTGGATAAGGGCTATACGGACGAGAAGCGTCAGGCGATGGCGGATATGCTGGCGCGCTATGACCGTGAATTCGGCGATAAACTGCGCTGGGGGTTTTACAAAGACCCCAAGAGAGGCGAATCCTATCGTAAACGTCCGCTGCAACAAAAGCAGGCGCAGATGCTGGCGGAAGACGGCGAGCATATGGATTTCTGGTGGGCCGCGGAAGAGGGTACCGCCTATGCCAGCGATTATCTATTCAGCATTGAGTCGCCTGCCGACTGGTTTGAGTATGTGCATCATGCTGTCTCTTGCGTGCTGTTTTATCTCCCGATTGAAGTATTAAAAGACGGTGGCGATAAACGCTTTGAGGCGCTATTGCTGGAGTTCTGCCAGCGTTTAAAGCCGATGCACGGTCTGGCCGGTCTGGGTGTACAGCAGTGCTATGCACGCGATAAGTATCAGCATCTGGAATATGAGATTGGGCAGGAATTTTTGGCCATTGATATAACCAATTCAAAGACCTGGGAGAGTGGGCGTGATGGTATCCGTTCAGTCAACTGGTATACCTTTGTGCAGAGCGAGTGGCTGGAAAAACTGGGCGGGGAGGCGGCGCTAAGGCGGCAACTGGCCGATCCGCGCCTCGCCCTGCTGCCCTACAGCGGCGGGGTGATGATCCGGGCGGGGGACTGGCCGGCGTTGGGTTGGGTCAGGGACGATCCCTACCCTGAGCTGTATGTGAAGGTCAATAATGCGCTGAAGCCTATCCGAGCGCCTGAGATTTGTTCGATGGGTTACGGCTCCATTTCCGGCGAGATCCGCTTTGATAAAAACTCCACCGCGGCGTGGCTGGCGCGCTTCGATCGTTCCGCTGCGCCGCCGGTGAAACCGGCGCCCGAGCTGGCGGAACAGCCAGAGCCGGATCCGGAGGCGCGCCGCCAGTTTCTGACGCAGCTTAGCGGGGAATCGTGCCGGTGCAGCGGTATCTGGAGCACCTATCAGGCCGGGCGCATCGTACGCCAGCATTTTAGCCAGGGCGATATTTTACCGCCGTGGCAGGACAGCGAGACGCGAAGCCGGGTGATCCACTGGACGCTGATAGAGCGGGACGACGGCATGAGCGCCCAGTTTCCGGCATAGGGAGCGTTATGGACTTTTTCACCCGTTTTGAACAGGCGCGCTGGGAGTTTACCTATGGCGCGCCGGACAGCCCGGAGGCGCACAATGCTTTGCAGGTTGGGCTGGTGGCCTATTTTTATCTGGATAAGGGCTATACGGACGAGAAGCGTCAGGCGATGGCGCAGGTGCTGGCGCGCTATGATAGCGAATTCGGCGATAAACTGCGCTGGGGATACATTGATGATCCTAATAAAGACAAAATTTATAAGCGTACACAATTACATCAATACCAGCAGACTATAATAGATAGAGATGGTGATGATATTGATATGTCCTGGGCTTCGGAGTCAGAGACTTGTTATGCCAGTGATTATTTAATAAAAATTAACTCTCCTGCCGACTGGTTTGAGTACATTCATCATGCCGTCTCTTGCGTGCTGTTTTATCTCCCGATTGAAGAATTAAAAGACGGCGGCGATAAACGCTTTGAGGCGTTACTGCTGGAGTTCTGCCAGCGTTTAAAGCCGCTGCACGGTCTGGCGGGGTTGGGTGTGCAGCAGTGCTATGAAAGTGAAAAATATGAGCATCTGGAATATGAGATTGGGCAGGAATTTTTGGCCATTGATATCCCAAACTCCCATACGTGGAAAACCGGGCGTGACGGTATTCGTTCGGTCAACTGGTATACCTTTGTGCAGACCGAGTGGCTGGAAAAACTGGGCGGGGAGGCGGCGCTAAGGCGGCAACTGACCGATCCGCGCCTCGCCCTTCTGCCCTATAGCGGCGGGGTGATGATCCGGGCGGGGGACTGGCCGGCGTTGGGTTGGGTCAGGGACGATCCCTATCCTGAGCTGTATGTGAAGGTGAATAATACGCTGAAGCCGATCCGCGCCCCTGAAATCGGCGGTATCCATCATGGCTCCATTTCCGGCGAGATCCGCTTTGATGAAAATTCCACCTCGGCGTGGCTGGCGCGCTTCGATCGTCCCGCTGCGCCGCCGGCGAAACCGGCGCCCGAGCCGGCGGAACAGACTGAGCCGGATCCGGAGGCGCGCCGCCAGTTTCTGACGCAGGTTAGCGGGGAATCGTGCCGGTGCAGCGGTATCTGGAGCACCTATCAGGCCGGGCGCATTGTGCGCCAGCAT
This sequence comes from Brenneria sp. g21c3, assembly GCF_040240345.1. Lineage (NCBI taxonomy): Bacteria > Pseudomonadati > Pseudomonadota > Gammaproteobacteria > Enterobacterales > Pectobacteriaceae > Brenneria > Brenneria sp. g21c3. Next base: position 4,237 of record NZ_JBEIAB010000022.1, read on the forward strand.
TTTAGCCAGGGCGATATTTTACCGCCGTGGCAGGACAGCGAGACGCGAAGCCGAGTGATCCACTGGACGCTGATAGCGCGGGACGACGGCATGAGCGCCCAGTTCCCGGCATAGGGAGAGTCATGGACTTTTTCACCCGTTTTGAACAGGCGCGCTGGGAGTTTACCTATGGCGCGCCGGACAGCCCGGAGAAGCACAATGCCTTGCAGGTCGGGCTGGTGGCCTATTTTTATCTGGATAAGGGCTATACGGACGAGAAGCGTCAGGCGATGGCGGATATGCTGGCGCGCTATGACCGTGAATTCGGCGATAAACTGCGCTGGGGGTTTTACAAAGACCCCAATAGAGGCGAGCCTTACCGTAAACGTCCGCTGCAACAAAAGCAGGCGCAGATGCTGGCGGAAAACGGCGACCATATGGATTTCTGGTGGGCTGCGGAAGAGGAAACCACCTATGCCAGCGATTATCTTATCAGCATGGTATCTCCTGCCGACTGGTTCGAGTATGTCCATAAATCAGTGAGTTATTTGCAGTTTTATCTCCCGATTGAAGAATTAAAAGACGACGGTGATAAACGCTTTGAGGCGTTGCTGCGGGAGTTCTGCCAGCGTTTAAAGCCGATGCATGGTCTGGCCGGTCTGGGTGTACAACAGTGCTATGAGCGTGATAAGTATCAGCATCTGGAATATGAGATTGGACAGGAATTTTTGGCCATTGATATTACCAACTCTAATACCTGGGAGAGCGGACGTGACGGTATCCGTTCGGTCAACTGGTATACCTTTGTGCAGACCGAGTGGCTGGAAAAACTGGGCGGGGAGGCGGCGTTAAGGCGGCAACTGGCCGATCCGCGCATCGCCCTGCTGCCCTATAGCGGCGGGGTGATGATCCGGGCGGGGGACTGGCCGGCGTTGGGTTGGGTCAGGGACGATCCCTACCCTGAGCTGTATGTGAAGGTCAATAATGCGCTGAAGCCTATCCGAGCGCCTGAGATTTGTTCGATGGGTTACGGCTCCATTTCCGGCGAGATCCGCTTTGATAAAAACTCCACCGCGGCGTGGCTGGCGCGCTTCGATCGTCCCGCTGCGCCGCCGGCGAAACCGGCGCCAGAACCGGCGGAACAGCCAGAGCCGGATCCGGAGGCGCGCCGCCAGTTTCTGACGCAGGTTAGCGGGGAGTCGTGCCGGTGCAGCGGTATCTGGAGCACCTATCAGGCCGGGCGCATCGTACGCCAGCATTTTAGCCAGGGCGATATTTTACCGCCGTGGCAGGATAGCGAGACGCGAAGCCGGGTGATCCACTGGACGCTGATAGAGCGGGACGACGGCATGAGCGCCCAGTTTCCGGCATAGGGAGAGTCATGGACTTTTTCACCCGTTTTGAACAGGCGCGCTGGGAGTTTACCTATGGCACGCCGGACAGTCCGGAGGCGCACAATGCCTTGCAGGTCGGGCTGGTGGCCTATTTTTATCTGGATAAGGGCTATACGGACGAGAAGCGTCAGGCGATGGCGCAGGTGCTGGCGCGCTATGACCGTGAATTCGGCGATAAACTGCACTGGGGATACATTGATGACCCTAAGAAAGATAAAACTTATAAGCGCACGCAATTACATCAATACCAACAAACAATAATAGATAGAGATGGTGATGATATCGATATGTCATGGGCTTCGGAGTCAGGGACGAGTTATGCTAGTGATTATTTATTCAGCATCGAGTCGCCTGCCGACTGGTTTGAGTATGTTCATAATTCAGTATCTTATGTGCAGATTTATCTTCCTATCGAAGTATTAAAAGACGGCGGTGATAGACGCTTTGAAGCTTTATTGCTGGAGTTCTGCCAGTGTTTAAAACCGATGCACGGTCTGGCCGGTCTGGGTGTGCAGCAGTGCTATGCCCGCGATAAGTATCAGCATCTGGAATATGAGATTGGGCAGGAATTTTTGGCCATTGATATTACCAACTCTAATACCTGGGAGAGCGGACGTGACGGTATCCGTTCGGTCAACTGGTATACCTTTGTGCAGACCGAGTGGCTGGAAAAACTGGGCGGGGAGGCGGCGCTAAAACAGCAACTGGCCGATCCGCGCCTCGCCCTGCTGCCCTACAGCGGCGGGGTGATGATCCGGGCGGGGGACTGGCCGGAGCTGGGGTGGGTCAGGGACGATCCCTACCCTGAGCTGTATGTGAAAGTCAATAATGCGCTGAAGCCGATCCGCGCCCCTAAAATCTATTCGATGGGCTACGGCTCCATTTCCGGCGAGATCCGCTTTGATAAAAACTCCACCGCGGCGTGGCTGGCGCGCTTCGATCATCCCGCTGCGCCGTCGGCGAAACCTGCGCCCGAGCTGGCGGAACAGCCAGAGCCGGATCCGGAGGCGCGCCGCCAGTTTCTGACGCAGGTTAGCGGGGAATCGTGCCGGTGCAGCGGTATCTGGAGCACCTATCAGGCCGGGCGCATCGTACGCCAGCATTTTAGCCAGGGCGATATTTTACCGCCGTGGCAGGACAGCGAGACGCGAAGCCGGGTGATCCACTGGACGCTGATAGCGCGGGACGACGGCATGAGCGCCCAGTTTCCGGCATAGGGAGCGTTATGGACTTTTTCACCCGTTTTGAACAGGCGCGCTGGGAGTTTACCTATGGCGCGCCGGACAGTCCGGAGGCGCACAATGCCTTGCAGGTCGATTTAGATGGTTATCTTCAACGGATCGATATGGGAAAGGTCACAAAACGGATTTACTGTGCAATGACCATATAATGCGGGTCGTTATTACGAGGGGCGATGCCCGTAACGTTATCGGGCATCGTGAAAAACGGAAAACGCGGTCAATGCAGCAAAAACAGCGTCGCCAGTCCGAGGAAGATAAAGAATCCGCCGGTATCGGTGATCGCCGTAATCATGACGCTGGAGCCAACGGCGGGATCGCGGCCTAACTTAACCATCAGCAGTGGGATCAATACGCCCATGAATGCCGCCAGCAGCAGGTTGAGCAGAATGGCCAGCATCATCACCCCGCCCATTTCGAGGCTGCCGTAGAGTGCGTAGGTGATCAGGCCCATCACGGTACCCCATATGACGCCATTGACCATCGCCACGCCCAGCTCCTTTAACAGCAGATAAGATTTTCGCCCATGCTCCAACTGATGCAGCGCCAGCGCCCGCACGATCATGGTGATGGTCTGGTTGCCGGTATTGCCGCCGAGTCCCGCCACGATCGGCATTAAGGTCGCCAGCGCCACCAGATGAGACAGCGTATTTTCAAACAGGCCGATAACGCGCGATGCCAACAGCGCCGTACACAGGTTGATGGCCAGCCAGGTCCAGCGATTGCGCACGGCTTTGTAGACCGGCGCATAAACATCCTCAGAAGGCGTTAAACCGCCGGAACGGCGCATATTGCTGTCGCTTTCTTTGTTAACCACATCCACGATATCTTCCACCGTCAGACGTCCCATCAACCGGCCTTTATTATCTACCACGGCGGCGGAGATCAGGTTATAACGTTCAAACGCCCCGGCGGCGTCCGCCGCCTGATCTTCCGGTTGAAACATCATCGGCTGCTTATTCATGATGGCGTCCACCTGTGTTCCCGGCGGATTCAGCAGTATGTCGGCCAATGAGAGTTCGCCAATCAGCGTGTTTTTACGATCGGTGACGAACAGCTTATCGGTGGAGTCCGGGATGGCCTTGCGGTAGCGCAGGTAACGCTGGACGGTCGCCAGGGTCACGTCAGGGCGTAGGGTGATGAGTTTGAAGTCCATGATGTGGCCGACGCACTCTTCGTCATAATTGATCGCCCCACGTAACTGCGCGCGCTGTTTTGGCTCCAGCGAGGTCAGTATCCGACCCAGCAACTGGCGGGGAAGAATGCGCGCTAGTTGCGCCTGCTCATCGACATCCAATATACGGACTGCCTTCAGAATATCTTTATTCCGCATATCGCTGATGAGATCGTCCGAGATGCTGTCGGAAACTTCAATCAGCACGCGTCCGCGTCTATCGATGGGGATCAGCCGCCACAGCGCCAGACGTTCATCATGCGGCAGCGATTCCAGCAGATCCGCCAAATCCGCGGCATGCAACCCGGTAATTAACCGGCATATTTCGGCTGTTTTATCGAGTAAGTCTTTATGCTCTGCGACGGTGTCTTCGGGGTGACGGTTAAGAATATCATCAACCAAATCATCGTTATCTAACAGTAAAAGAGAAATACGGCGCCGCAAAGCGGAAACTTTTTTTGCATTCGACATGATTTTTTATGCTCGGTCTGGTTTCGTTTCTGGTGTGTCTCTATCCCTGGTATTCCCGCCATACTCTACGCCGCCGAGGTGTCACGCTTTCGGCGGTGCGGTTTCCGGTTAGGTTTATTTGTTCGTGGGCGCGGATATCCGTTATTTGAGTGATGCGCAAGGATAAGCATAGTAAACATAGCGCAAAATCAGTGAATTAAGAATAAACGGTTGCTAATTAATGGCGAGCAGTATTTAACGATGCGAATGATGGGCGGCAGAAAACAGGCGTAACAAAAGATGACAGGACAAAAGACCTGACGACACAGTGACCTGAATAATGAGATTTCTGTTGCTACTGAAGTCCGCGTTATTCTTTCTTATTGATGGATATATCAGAGGCAATAAAAGGTTGTTCGATACGCTGTTGCTGTTTGTCCTGATGATAAGCAAATGCGCTGATGGTGGAGTAAGCAAAGCGGCCTAAGAGGATAATAAAACTGATGAGTAACACGGCGCGAGCTAGACGGGTTCCACTTCGTCGCGGTCGCATTGATATTCGTCGTCTGTGGGTAAGCGTAGACATTACCGTAAAATCTCCTGTGAAAGCGAACATTCGCTGTTGTTTATTTATACACAAGCATTCGGGGAGGTCAATCTCTTGGCATGAAAAAGTGCGGATCGGCGCGGGCGAATACGGCGGCGGGCGCTGACCGCCGTCACTGATGACTTGAGGTATGGATTGTGCGGTAAAAGGCTGATGGTTAAATCAGCCTTTATCTTGCGTTTTCTGCAACGCGGCTTATTCGAGGGTTTTGCCTTTGAGTTCCGGCACCAGGAAAAGGGTCGCCAGAATATCAATAACGTAAATGCCGGCCAGCAGGGCGATAGCCACCGGGAATGAATAGAGGCTGGTCACCGCGCCGATAACGATGGGGCCGAATCCGCCGACGGCCCGGCCGATATTAAACAGCACGTTTTGCGCGGTGGCCCGCGCCTCGGTTGGGTAGGCTTCAGACATCAGCGCGCCGTATCCTCCCATCATACCGTTAACAAACATACCCAGCAGCGCGCCGGCCCACAGCATGGTGACCGGATCGGACAACTGCGAATAGGTCAGCACCATGATCAGCGCACCGCTCTGGAATAACAGGAAGCTGGGTTTTCGTCCGATGCGATCGGCGATTTGCCCAAAAATCCAGATACCGGCGATCATGCCCAAAATGGTAACCGACGTCCACATAGCCGATTTGGTAAGGTTGAACCCCAGCGTCTTGGAGAGAAAACTGGGCATCCAGATCATGATGCCGTAATAACCAAAGTTTTGTACTGACGTCAGGATAATAATGCCGGCGCTGATTTTGCTGGTGGCTTTATCTTTGACCAGCAGCCTGAACGACTCAAGAGCCGGTTTCTTTTTCGTTTTCTTACGAACAAACACTTCCGGTTCATGCAGGCGATGACGGATAAACCAGGCGACGAAGGCCGGGATCACGCCGACAATAAACATACCGCGCCAGCCGATATACGGCAGCAGGAGCGGCGTAAGCACTGCGGCGGCCAATACGCCAGTCTGCCAGCCCAGCGCGACATAAGAAGAGGCGCGGGCGCGATGACGAGCCGGCCACGCTTCGGCGGCCAGCGCCATGCCGATACCGAACTCGCCTCCCAAACCAATACCGGCTATCGTCCGGTACACCAGTAAATCCCAGTATCCCTGAGCAAAGGCGCACAGGCCGGTAAACACGGCAAAGAGCACAATGGTCCAGGTCAGCACGCGGATACGGCCGTAACGATCGCTCAGGGCGCCAAAAATCAGTCCGCCGATGACCGCGCCGATCAGCGTCCAGGTGACCAGCGAGCCGGCCTGACCGGTCGTCAGATTCAGGTCGGCCGAGATAGCTGTCAGCATGAACCCGAGAATCAGCAGATCGAAACCGTCCATGGCGTAACCTACCGCCGATCCGGCCAGGGCTTTCCAGCTATAGCTATCGACGACTTGTTTTTCCGCATGTGCAGGTGCTGCTGAAGATATTTTATCAGGATAGGTTGGATCCATGGTTTTGCTCCTGGTGTTCGCTAAGTAAATATCAAAGTAACGTCGTGTCGCAACAGGCTCATTACTGAGATGAATAATGGAAGTATCAATTTTGATACAGAAAAATAAGCAATTATGGTGCCAGAAATAGGTTTGAAAAACGTATGGGGGAACGAACGCGGCAAACGAAGATAAAAAATCAGTGGTTTCATTATAACTAATTGATTTTAAATTTATTTATTGGTCTGGGTTTATCGTGGGATAAATAGGCGCGAGGAGTGATTATCCATAAATACTATTTATTACTGACGGCTAACCGCGCTTTTCTGGTGCGTGCTAACCGCTGATGCACCAAGTTAGTGCTTGGCGACTAAGCGCATGCACAAAAAAGATCCCTGGCACGCGGCCAGTAAAGGGCGACGCTAATTATCGCAGGCGTTAAAAAAAGTGATTTGTTTCATTTTTGATACGGCAGGTGGAGGAACGGCGCCGGCGACGGTCGGGCATCGCGGAAGTATGTCCGACCGGGGGTTTTTCAGAAATATTTTTTGCCCGACCAGTAGGTGGCGACCAACCGATTGATCGCTTGATAACGTTGTTCCGCCGGAACCGCGCTGCTACTCAGAATGTCTTTAACGATATCCAATAAGTCCGTCATTTCTTTTTTCGCCCTGGAGGCGAAATCCGGACTGATCGCCTGGTCGGCATACAGCGTGACGTAACTGTCGGCCAAACCGCGCAGAATGTAATAGGACACCGCGTTATCCGGATCGCTGCTGATAAGGCCGTCTAAACCCTTTCGCAGGGCGACATAGCTGTCAGTTCCGTCGAGACTGTCAGTAAATGTATGATATACGTTTGAAAAATCCATCACTGCCACCTTTGATTAGCATCATCCGGCTATACCCGTCTTCAGGCCGACAGCGGAACCTGATCCTCTGAGCATTGAGTTCGGCCTGGCGCCGGAAAACAAAGAGGATGGCCGCCCGCCTGCAACCTGTATATCTGCTGAGTATAGTTTTGGAAAACTTCACTTTCTAAATCTAATGCGCCGGCTTGTCAACCAATCTCTGTGTCTGAAGTATAAAAAATGAGACGAATATCTCCATGATAGGTTTTTCCTATATCTCATGGGCAAGGGGTAAATTATAAAATCAGTATAAACAACAGGATAGTTACCCGGCAGCTTATGCGTAATCATTATTTGTCTAAATTTTTAGACAAATATCTTGACTCAATGCGGATAACCGGACAACACTGAAATTCCCCGGCCGCTGTATGGTTGGTTTGGCGGTAATGGCGGCGAAGAGGGGCTGTGTCGAGTCATCGGCACTGTGTGAGCGGTTTTTCGATCGTGTTGAAGCGGGATATGCGCAGTGCTTAAGCGCGCGGGGTTTTATGATGCGGCCATGTTTTAATGCCATAGATATCGGATACTTACTGGAAGAACTGCGTTCTTTTTCCACCACGACGGGCGAAAAAGGCGTAACGCGTCTGGCTTTTAGCGAAGCCGATGAAGCGGCGCATCATTTTCTGGCGAAGAAAATGGCGTCGCTGGGGCTTAACGTCAGTCGTGATGCGGCCGGTAATCTCTTTGCGCGTCTGCCGGGTCGGGATAGCGCCTTGCCCGCGGTCGGAACCGGCTCTCATATTGATACGGTGCCGTCCGGCGGTCTCTACGATGGGACGCTGGGGGTCGTCGGCGGTTTATATGCCTTGTTGCAGTACCAGCCGGGCGAACTGCGGCGGGATCTGGAACTGGTGGTTTTCAGAGGCGAAGAGTCAAGCCGGTTTGGTTTTTCCTGTATCGGCAGCAAGTTGTTGACCGGACGCAGTGACGTGAAAAAATGGCAGGAAATTACCGATGACAGCGGACTGAACGTCTTTCAGGCGATGGCGCAGCGCGGCTATCAGACAAGCCGACTGGCGAGTTGTGCGCTGAGCGAACAACGCTATTCGGCATTTGTGGAACTGCATATCGAGCAGGGACGAGTGCTGGAACACGAAGGCCAAGCCATCGGTATCGTGCATGGCATCGCCGCGCCGACCCGTTTTCGGGTAACGGTTACCGGCTGCGCCGATCACTCCGGCGCAACGCCGATGTATCAGCGCCATGATGCGCTGGTCGCCAGCGCGATGATTATCAATGATATTCATCATGCCGCCTGCAAGGAGATCATTTATGGCACGGTGGGTACCGTAGGCAAGCTGGATGTTACGCCGAACGCCATGAACGTTATTCCGGGGCTGGTAAAATTTTATGTCGATATACGCGGTATCGACCCGGCGAGTATTCAGCGAGTCATCGAGCGACTGAAAGATTCTGTCGGTAAAACGGCGAAAGAAAATGATGTCGAGATCGCGCTCGAATTAGTGGCGGCGGAAAGTCCGGTGCCGCTTGATGAGTCCATTTGCGCTGTGATTGAAAATATCGCCAATGAGCAAGGCGTGAGTTATCGCCGCATGCTGAGCGGCGCCGGCCACGACGCCATGTATATGGCGACGCAATACCCGACGGCCATGATATTCGCGCCATCGAAAAACGGCATTAGTCATCATCCGGATGAATATACCAGCCCGGACGAGATAATAACGGCGGTGAAGGTGCTGCAACAGACGCTGGCGCATTTAGCCGACGCGGCTTGATTAATAGCGATCCAGCGTTTCCTGCAATAATTTGCAGGCGTCTTCGCCTTTGGCGGCATGATGCCAGAGCTCGTCAAAAAGCGACTGATGATGAAATATCGCCTCTTTAGAGGAAGAAACCCAGGCGACGCCTGAATGAATATTGGGTAATTCGCCCAGCCGGAATGGGCTGGAGGCCACGGAAAGCGGCTCGTCGTTTTTATAAAAAATCTGGAATGTGGATGAGGGAAGCGGCTCGGTGGTAATCGCCACCTGAATAAGGCTCTTTTTCTCCTCAAGCAGTTGTAATAAATGCCGGACTTCCTCGCGGGCGAGAAGAACGCGTTCCATTCTGGCGCTGGGAGAGATATTCAGCGTGCCGATAAGGCCCAGATGAATGAATTTTTCAATATGCTGAATGCCGATGAGGTTATGAATCTTTGGCAGATGCTTATTCAGATGAAACTTTCGTTCAGACAAAATATCAAGGGTTTGTAATGATTTTTCATCTAATACGTCTGAAGACTTACGATGATTGTCCGCTTCCAGCAACATTTGTTTCAGGTGATCGTCGTAATGCTCAGACGTCAGCAGATAGGAAAAGGGTTCGAAGTGGGAATAAATACGCGTTGAATTCTCTTCGAGCTGGCGCATTCTTTCAAAGAAACCGCTGGCGTGAGAATAATACTCCATGCCGACGCCCAGAAGCGTTTCGAACGTGGTATTCAGGCATTCCGCCAGACGCTCGAGCGTTTCAATTTTTTTTATATCGCCTTTTTCCAGTCGATATACGGCGGCGCGGGATATGCCAAGCGCTGAAGCAATTTGTTCGGCATTTAAGGAGGCCGCTATACGATAAGCTCTCAGTCTTTGTCCGATAGCCAGATAATCGATCGCGGTATTTTTCATGGTGTCCTGTATGCCTGAATTTTGCGGCATCTTAACATCAAAGGCTCAAACTGACAATGTAGCGCGCTTGCGGCGTAATTCGCCGGATAAACGGGGACCGACATGGAAAACCGTCGCGGAGCAATGGTTATACGAGATGACGGTCGGAGGATATAACCTCATCGGCCAGATAATATTGATAATGAAATTGATGAGTTATTTATTTTTATTGTGGTTCGCCACACCAGGGAAACCAAATAGATTCACGCTGTTTTATCGCTGAGCAATAAGTATGGCGGTTATGTCTTCACGTCGTTTTATAACAACGCGGCATCAGTGTATGGCGCGTTATTATTCATGGTGCGGATAACCAGGCGACGTTTTATCGGGTAACAATGATTTTGATGATTATTTAACGGAGGCGTCATGTCTGCTATTGATGGAACCGCTCGGGTTATCAGCAACCAATGGGTAAACAGCGAATACAAGCATATGGCGGTTCACGTCGGGCCGGTCGCCGCGCAAGTCAAACCGGGGCAATTCTTTAATCTGCTATGCCCGCGAACCGATGCGGATAAGCCTTTTTTTCGTCGTCCCATGAGCACCTGGTTTGCCGATGCGCGGCAAGGGCGGGTGGATTTTCTCTACAAAGTCGTGGGGGCGGGGACGCGCGGACTTGCCACGCTGAATCCGGACGATAGCTTGAATTACCTTGGCCCGTTGGGGAAGGGGTTCACGCTAAAACCCGCCTATCGCCATATTCTGGTGGTCGGTCGGGGCGTGGGGCTGGCGACGCTGGCGCCGCTGGCCGAACACGCCGCCGCCATGAATATTCAGGTTACGGCGTTGCTCAGTGCGAAAGATCGGGAACGGCTGATGTCGCAGCATCGTTTTCTGGATAGCGGCGCGCAACTGATTGAAGTGATTGATAGCGACGGCTCCAGCGCGACGGAGAATGTCGAGCGTCTGATTCGTTCATTGCACCGGCATCGGCCGATTGATGCGGCCTATACCTGCGGTTCGTCGCGTCTGATTCGCCTGTTGCAGAATTTGTCCGAGACGCTGAATTTTGAAGGCGAAGTCGCGCTGGAGCAGCAGATGGCCTGCGGGCTCGGCATGTGTTACTGCTGCGTGCGCCCGATGAAAGTCGGCATGAGCGAGCAAATTGAGAGTAAGCGCGTGTGTTATGACGGCCCGGTATTTAATCTGCGGGAGGTGGTGCTGTGATCGATCTGTCCGTCAATATCAGCGGATTGCGGCTGGCTAATCCGGTGATGCCGGCTTCCGGCACTTTCGCTGAAGGGTTAACCGAGGTGATGGACGTCAACCGGCTGGGCGCATTTGTCACCAAAACCTTTACCCTGCGCCCGCGCAGCGGGAATCCGCTGCCGCGCGTGTGCGAACTGGATTCCGCCATGCTCAACTCGATTGGCATTCCGGGGAAGGGCGTTGATCACTTTATTCAACATGTGGTGCCGTTCTGGCAACGCTACCAGCCGCCGCTGATTGTCAGTATTTCCGCCAATACGGCGGATGAGTTTGCCGCACTGGCCGAGCGGTTAAATGAGGTGGAGGGCATAACGGCGATCGAGGCGAATATTTCCTGTCCCAACATTGAGGCGGACGGCAAAGCGTTTGCGATAGAGGCCGGCTCCACCGCACGCGTTATGCGGGCTTTACGCAACGCGACGCGTTTACCGCTGTGGGCGAAACTGACGCCGAATACGTCGGATATCGTTTCCGTTGCTCAGGCCGTTGAAAATGAAGGGGGCGATGCCATCGTGGTCGGCAATACCCTGCTGGGGATGAGTATCGATATTCGCAGCCGCCGCCCAACGCTGGGTAACATTATGGGCGGGTTATCCGGTCCGGCGATCAAACCCATCATGCTGCGCATGGTTTATCAGTGCCATCGGCAGGTTTCCATTCCGATCATCGGCTGCGGCGGCATTAGTCATGCGCACGATGTGATTGAGTATTTTTACGCCGGCGCCAGCGCGGTTCAGGTGGGGACGGCAACATTTATTCATCCGCGCGCGATGATCACCATACTTGACGATCTTAATGAATATTGTAGGCAGCAGGGCGTCAGTCATATTGCGCAGTTGACCGGCGCGATAGTCGATGACGCCGTAACCCCTTATAGCGCTATCTACTGAAAGGGCCACGCGCCGGGGCGTTTTCCCCCCGACGCGATGGCCATGCGGATCAGGCCGGCTCTTCTTCGATATTCAGCTTCCAGCCGGTAACGTCCCGCCAGTATTCCTGCTCGCGCTCTAAATCCAACTGCACCAGGGTATTCTGGCTGAAAAAGCCGTGTGGGAAAATCAGCGTCCAATGGTTATCGTCGGTGTTCAGGCGCAGCGTTTCCGGCGTGGTGGTGGCCTGCCGCTGATTATTCAGCAGCGTGGCGAGACGCAACAGCTGAACCATGGGCAAATACTGTTTCTTTTTGAACAGATTCAGACGCGGCAACTCTTCCAGCTTGATGGCCTTGCGGTGTAAGCGCACGATCAGGGACAGCAATAACTGCTGTTCCTGATTGAAGCCGGGCAGGTTGGTATTTTGCAGAATATAGGCGGAGTGGCGGTGCATGCCGCTGTGGTTTATTCCCAGCCCCACTTCATGCAGCATCGACGCCCAGTTCAGAATCGCTTTCAACTGCGGATGAACCAGACCGGGATTGCGCTTCGCCCACTGCGCATACAACAGTTCAGACGTTTCCAGCACTCGCCGGGCCTGTTCGCGATCGATATTGTAATGACTGGCGAGGCTTTGCGCCGTACGAATGCGGATATCCTGATGGCGGAAACGGCCTTCCATTTCATACAGTACGCCTTCGCGCAGCGCGCCGTCGGACAGGCGCAATTCTTTGATCGACAGCGCGTCAAAGACGCCGCACAGAATGGCTAAGCCGGGAACCAGCACCGACTGGCGCTCTTCCGGCAGCCCCGGCAGGCTCAGCGATTTGAAGGATTTGAACTGTAAAATCTGCTCGCGCAGCATTTCCAGCCGTCCCGGCGTAATCAGGCCGTCCTTCTTCCCCATCGCCAGCAGAATTTCATGGGTCGCTTTGATGGTGCCGGAGGCGCCCAGCGCGTATTCCCAGCCGTAGATCCGATATTGCCAGGCCAGCGTTTCCAACTTCTGGGCCGCCGCCAGACGCGCGCGTTTAAAATTGTTCTCGCTGATTTCGCCGTCGGGAAAAAACTGCTGAGCAAAGCTGACGCAGCCCATGCGGCGGCTTTCGATCAGTATCGGTTCGAAGTCTTCGCCGATGACCAGCTCGGTAGAGCCGCCGCCGATATCGATGACCAGCTTGCGGCCTTTTTCCGGCTGCGTGTGTTCCACGCCCATGAAAATCAAGCGCGCTTCTTCATGGCCGGAGATGATTTCGATCGGGTAGGGCATAATGTCGGCGGCCCGGCGCAGAAATTCCTGCGCGTTTGCCGCCTGACGCAAAGCGTGCGTGCCGACAATCGACACATTCAGCGCGGAGAACCCCTGCAACCGTTCGGCAAACAGCGCCAGGCAACTCAAACCCCGCTCCATCGCTTCCTCGCTGAGCATGTTTTGACTGTCCAGCCCATCGGCCAGATAAACGCGCTGTTTTAAACGACTCAGTACCTGAAGCGCGCCGTTCACCACGCGGGCGATCACCATATGAAAACTGTTGGATCCCAGGTCGACGGCGGCGAATTCCTGGGGTTTTACGACATTGTCATCTTCGTGTGTTAAAGGCATTATTCAGGTCTTTCTCCGGGTTGCTCAAGCGCCTTGATGTAATCATAGACGGCATTTTGCGCACGCACTTTTCGGCGGTTGCCGCGCGATACATAACGATTACTCAGTTCTTTGTCAATCACACGGGCTTTCACCGTATCGCTGAATTGAATATCAAGAATGTCCAAAATGCGATTTTTCAATATCGGGTCGAGTACTTCGACGGCGACTTCAATACGATAATCGATATTGCGCGTCATCCAGTCGGCGGATGAAAGATACACTTTCTTATCGCCGCCGTTATTAAATACATACACCCGATCGTGCTCCAGATAACGGTCGACGATACTGATAGCCTGAATATTGTCGCTGACGCCCGGCAAATCGGGGAGCAGCGAACACATGCCGCGAACCAGCAGATTGATTTTCACGCCGGCGGCGGAGGCCTGATACAGTTTCTCCACCAGCCCTTTATCCACCAGATTATTTACCTTAAGGGTAATGCCCGCCGCGATATCCGCCCGCGCGTTTTCGATTTCTTTATCGATCAATTGATAAAGTTTGTCACGCGAGTTTTGCGGCGAAACCATCAGATATTCAAAGGATACCGGGCGGTAAGGGTTCTCGATGAAGTTAAATACCCGGCGCACCTCATTGGTGATGCGTTCATCCGCGGTGAGCAACGAATAGTCGGTATACAACCGGGCGGTTTTTTCATTGAAGTTGCCGGTGCCGATATGGGCGTAACGCACGATGTGCTCCCCTTCGCGGCGGGAAATCAAAAACAGTTTGGCGTGAATTTTCAGCCCCGGCACCGAGAAAATCACATGGACTCCAGCTTCGGTCAACTGTTTGGCCCAGTGGATATTGGCCTCCTCGTCAAAACGCGCCTGCAATTCCACCACCACGGTGACCTTCTTGCCATTGTGCGCCGCATGGATCATCGAGGTGATGATGCGCGAGTCTTTGGCCACCCGGTAAATATTGATTTTGATCGCCAGCACGCTGGGGTCAAACGAGGCCTGACGCAGCAGTTCCAGCACATGCTCGAACGTATGGTACGGATAGTACAGCAGGATATCGCGTTCGCGGATGGTGTCGAAACCGTTGCGGAAATGATTGAACCCGTCATGACGCAGGCGCGGCAACGGTTTGTTTTCCAGATTGGCCCGGCCGACGTTGGGGAAAGAGATAAAGTCTTTAAAATTATGGTAACGGCCGCCGGGGATCACGGAGTCAAACGAAGATATCCCCAGTTTCTCCTGCAAGATGGAGACCATGGCGTCCGGCATGTCGCGCTGATACACGAACCTGACCGGCTCCGCCGTCAGACGCTGCTTAAGACTGGAGGACATCAGTTCCAGCAGGCTGGATTCCATTTCCGTCACCAGATCGTATTCGGCGTCGCGCGTCATTTTCATCGAATAGGCGTTCAGCGCATCGTAATCGAAAAAGCCCTTGAAGATGTCATTCAGGCAGTAGCGCAGGATGTTATCGATTAAAATCATGGTTTTGCGCCGCCGCGGCGCTTCCGCCGGCAGGTTTACGAAGCGGGGTACCTTATCGGATGGGATCTCCAGCAATGCGTAATTGATTTCGTCGCCGCGAATAATTTCCACCGCCAGATAGGTGTAGTCGTCTTTCAGGAACTGCACCAGATTGGTGTCGTGCAGGATCAGGATCGGCGTGATATGCGGGCGCAAGTATTGTCTGAAATACTCTCTTAGCCAATCCTGCTGGTTGGGGGAAACCTGACGCTCGTTGACCAGAAAGATCTGGTTACGGGCCATTTCCAACAGTAAATCATTATAAAGGCTGTCAAATAGCCGATCGGTTTTCAGAACCCGCGCCTGAATCTTGCCCAGAAGGTGGCGCAAGCTGCCGTCCGACCCCTGTTCTTCGTTGATGAGAATGCGTCTTTTCAGATCGGCAAAACGAACTTTATAAAACTCATCGAGATTGTTGGAGTAAATGCCAAGAAAGCGCATACGCTCGATCAGGGGGTTGCTTTTATCTGCCGCTTCCTGAAGCACCCGTTCATTAAAGGATAACCAACTTAACTCTTTCTCAATGTAGAGTTTATCCTGACTCATTTTCACTCCGTTAGACTATATGCCGAATATCTATACCCAATAAATATCAACGCGTGATCGGGCGACAGCCGCGCGGATTCTTCCCAACTCGTTTAGTCAACGCAGCGACAGGAACGACGAGTCTGCCGGCCGTGGGTCTGAACGCGGCTCCCGGCGATCGCGCGGAGCAGAAGCCGGGTGATTTGGAGAAGCCGATACCACTGCAACTTGAAAGATGAAGGGTATAGCAACATTATGGCGCGTTCATGACGATAAAATCTAATACGCAGACGGACTTACCATTGTCATATTATGGGGGTAAAGGCGACATATGCTACCCCGTTTTTGCGGGGGGATGAACAATTAACGGAACGCCGACGAGTTGAAGATCACGGCGAGAGCGATGGAAAACACAGGTAACCGATTACAGTGCCGGGATCGCCGTGTGCTGGATGACGCGGTGGAGCATGCTCTGCGCGCGGCGGCGTTATGGCATGAGGTGAAGGATCGGCTCGGCGCTGGATCCCATCTCAACGCGGGTGATTGAAGCGTTGTTCGGCAGCCTGAAGCGGCATTTTACCCTGGTGCTGGTGACGCATAATATGCCGCAGGCGGCGCGCGTTTCCGATTACACGGCCTCTATCCATCAGGGGAAGTTAATCGAGTTTAATCATACGGATGATTTATTTACCTCGCCGGCTCAACGATGCACGGAAGATTATATAACCGGGCGGTTTGGTTAAAAACCGGCGCGTGGTTTTATGTGTTCGATCAAGATAATGAAAACTGGCTGGGAATTGTCCGTGCCATTTGAAAAACCGATGGTAAAATATACCGCATTAATCGTGCTGGCGAATGGCGGGTATAATGAGATTTAACACCATGAATGAAGGCGAAATTATTACCGAACTTTGCCGAAGAATAAAAGATGCCCGTATCCAACAGCGTTTATCTCAGGTTGATCTTGCAGAACGGGCGGGGTTAGGTATTGCGACAATTAAACGCGCGGAGATGGGGGAGTCGATAACGCTCAGCAGTTTATTGTGCATCTTGCGCGGGCTTAATCGTTTGCATCAATTGGATGGGGTTTTATTTGACGCCGAGGTGGCGGCGTTTAACGCGCAGGTGAGCGGCGAGAAAAAACGCCCGCCGCTGCGGATCCGCAAGAAATCGGCGCCTGCGGAGAAAATATCGACTAACCACAAGAAAATAAAAGAAAAGACAAGCAGTACGATAGACTGGTATATCTCCGCCGCTGAAAACAATATTGTCTGGTCACGAGCGGAAAATAAAAAGAAATAACCCTTTCTCGTTATGTTTGTTATTTTTTACCTTGCGGCTGATTATTTACATGCTGTTAATGACGTTGGTTTTATACCGTGTTTTTCCTATCCGTTTAGCGAAAACCGGTCAATGAATAAAGCGATACATTAACCGGCGGTTTTATGTGATCTGAAACATGGCGGGGATAATATCTTTATTTTCGCCGCTTATTCGCACAGCACGACTTTAATGGCTAATCCGCCGCGCGACGTTTCGCGGTACTTGGCATTCATATCCTTACCGGTTTCGAACATCGTCTCGATGACTTTATCTAATGAAACTCGCGGTTCACTGCTTCGTCGCATCGCCATGCGGGCGGCGTTGATGGCCTTAACCGCCGCGATGGCGTTACGTTCAATACAGGGAACCTGCACCTGACCGGCAACCGGATCGCAGGTCAACCCCAGATTATGCTCCATGCCGATTTCCGCTGCGATGCAAACCTGTTCCGGGTTGGCGCCGAGTAATTCCGCCAGACCCGCCGCGGCCATCGAACAGGCGACGCCGACTTCCCCCTGACAGCCGACTTCGGCGCCGGAAATGGAGGCGTTCATTTTATATAACAGGCCGATGGCGCCGGCGGCTAAAAAGTAACGCAGGTAAGACTCCGGCGTAACCGGCTGGATGAAATGGTCGTAGTAAGCCAATACGGCGGGAATAATGCCGCAGGCGCCGTTGGTGGGCGCGGTGACCACGCGACCGCCCGCCGCGTTTTCTTCCGCGACGGCCATCGCGAACATATTGACCCAATCCATCGCATCCATGGGATCGCTGGAGAATCTGTCGTTAATGAACAATAAACGGTGCAGAGCGGAGGCGCGACGCGGCACTCGCATCGGGCCGGGCAGTACGCCTTCGGTATTCATGCCGCGATGAATGCCGTTTTGCATGGTCTGCCAGACTTTGGCGAAATAGTCTTCTATCGTTTCCCGGCCGTGCAGCGCTATCTCATTTTTCATGACGATGGCCGACACCGAGAGGCAATTATCGCGGCAATGGCGCAGCAACTTTTGCGCGGAAAAGAACGGGTATGGCGCGCGCTCCGCCTCGGCGTCCGCTTGAGTGAAATTTTCCTGATCGACGACAAAACCGCCGCCGATGGAATAATAGGTTTTGCTGTAAACCAGTTCCTGCTGATGGTAAGCGCGGATTGTCATGCCGTTCTCATGGAGCGGCAGATTTTCCGCCTGGAAACGCATGGCGCTCTCCAGCGGGAAAGCGACCTCGTATTGCCCGTTGAGGAGCGGCAGTCGGTGGTTTTCTTTTACCTGTTGAATAAACGCCGGGATGCTGTCGATATCGACGCTGTCCGGCAGGTTGCCGGCTAATCCCATAATGATCGCGATATCCGTATGGTGACCTTTCCCGGTTAGCGACAGAGAGCCATAAACATCGACCGCGATGCGCGTGACCGATGAAATAAGCGATTTGCCGACCAGGTCGTCCGTGAACATTTTGCCGGCTTTCATCGGGCCGACGGTATGTGAACTGGAAGGACCGATACCAATTTTGAAAATGTCGAATACGCTGACCATAATGACTTCCTCTAAAAAACGCCAGTGCGATACTGGCGTTGATATTCCCGTCATCTTTCAGGTTCCGATATGTCGGCGGCAACGTGAAATCTATTGGGCGTAGATGGCTAATGAGGTTGTCTGGATTAACCAAACAGGCTGTAAACGATAGCGGAGATGGCGATCAGCCCCATGATGGTGACGAAGACATTGCTGATGTGGCCGCTGTATTTTTTCATCGCCGGCACTTTCTGAATGGCGTACATCGGCATCAGGAACAGCAGGCAGGCGATAATAGGGCCGCCCAGCGTTTCAATCATGCGAAGAATGCTGGGGTTCAGCGTCGCCACCATCCAGGCGGTGATCAGCATGAACAGGGCGGTGATGCGGTTCAGTTTGCCGCTGGAAATACTTTTTCCCTTGCCGCGCAGCGACTTCACAATCATGCCGTTGAAACCTTCGCTGGCGCCCAGATAGTGGCCGAGGAACGATTTGGAAATGGCGATGGTGGCGATCACCGGCGCCAGATAGGCCATCATTGGGTTATTAAAGTGATTGGCCAGATAAGAGAGGATGGATATGTTCTGGACTTTCGCTTCCATCAGCTCAGCCGGAGACAGACTCAGCACGCAGCTGAATACGAAGAACATCACGGTAATCACCATCATGATATGGCTGTAAGACAGAATGCGGGAGCACTTCTTCTCGGCCTGTTCGCCATACTCTTTACGCTTGGCGACGGCAAAAGAGGAGATAATCGGCGAGTGATTGAATGAGAAAACCATCACCGGGATCGCCAGCCACAGCGTCGCCAGCAAACTATTGCCGGTGACGTTATTGGCCAGAGAGACATTCTCGAATACCGACGTATTCCAGTGCGGCACCAAATACAGCGCCAGGACCATTAACACGGCGACGAACGGATAAACCAGGATGCTCATGGCCTTAACGATCATGGCTTCGCCAAAACGGACGATGAACATGAGTCCCAGGATCAATATTAATGACAGCAGCGCTCGCGGCGGCGCCGTTAAATGCATTTGGTGAGTAATGAAACTCTCCACCGTATTGGTGATCGCCACACTGTAAACCAGTAAAATGGGATAAATTGCAAAAAAATATAACAGAGTGATTAATTTACCCGCGCCAACGCCGAAATGTTCTTCAACCACTTCGGTTATATCTTCACCACCTTTGTTGCCCGACAATACGAAACGGCATAAAGCGCGGTGAGAATAATAGGTCATAGGGAAAGCAATAATGGCCATAATAATTAATGGTATAAGGCCGCCAATACCCGCATTTATCGGTAGAAATAATACGCCTGCGCCAATCGCGGTGCCATAAAGGCCCAGCATCCAGACGGTATCGCTTTTCCGCCAGGCTGAAGCCTGTTCTAATACCTGACTGCTGCCTTGAATTGTGCTCATGCTAGTTTCTCCTTAGTGAACACAGTGTATAAAAAATACAGTACCGGCAAGTTGCCGTTACAGGGACAAAAAATAAACAGGACATATGAAATATGTCGATGGGGAATACTGTTTGTGGCCGCATTCTATAGCGGCGCTGCCCGTGAATAATATTGATGCGATCACATAAATGAATTGACGTTAATTATTTTAATAAACATTGATATAATTTAAAACATCATAAATGATACGTTAAATATAATAGTTTTTAACAGCTCTTTTCTGATGCGTTAATTGATTTTTATAGCGTGAAAATTAACCAGAATATTAACGGAATAAAAATAATCCGGAATAAATAATAAACGCAAATTTCGGCATGTCACGCGGAAAGTCTCTATTCGTTTTATCTCTTGGAGACGCTCTTCAGGCGCACGGCGGCGTATGCCCGAAGAGCGAAGATAACCATCAGGCGGATAACTTCTCCTGCGCCCAGCGCAGACCCGGCTGATATTCATCCGTCAGCATGGCGGCCAGCGACTGTAACGCTTGCCGCAGACGATCGCGATCCTGCGCCTGTAAGTTCAGGTGGCCGACCTTGCGTCCCGGGCGCACTTCTTTTTCATACCAGTGCAGGCGCGCCAGCGACAGCGACAGCCAGTCGGGATTGACCTCGGTGCCGATCAGATTGACCATCACCGACGTGCTATCGACGGCGGGGACAGGCATCGGCAAATCCAGAATCGCCCGCAGATGCAGTTCAAACTGACTGATAGAGGCGCCGTTCTGCGTCCAGTGACCGCTGTTGTGTACGCGCGGCGCGAGTTCATTAATCAGCAAGCGGCCATCGACGATAAAGCATTCCATCGCCATCACGCCGACGTAGCCCAGCTCCTGCATAATGGCCGACAGCATTTGCTCCGCCTGCCGCTGCAACTGCGTCGGCGGGTGGGGCAGGGCGACGCTGGCGCGCAGAATACCGTCCTGATGGAAATTGTGCGTCAATGGAAAGAACACGCAGTCGCCGTGGACGTTGCGGGCGCCGACCAGCGAGGCTTCGCCGGAAAAGTGGATGCCCTGTTCAACGATGCACTCGCCGTAGCAGTCCGCCGGCAGCGTATGCTGTTCGCCGTCGCGCAGCCGCCACTGTCCGCGGCCGTCGTAACCGCCGACGCGCCGCTTCACGATGGCCAGTTCGCCGAGACGGGCAAAAACCTGCGGCCATTCGTCGGCGTCAGCGAGCAACTGCCAGGGGGCGGTGGCCAGATTCAGCGAGTCCAGCAGTTGTTTCTGCGTCAGGCGGTCGGCCAGACGCGGGAAAATATCACGGTTGACGAACGCGGTATGCTGCGCCAGTTCCCGCGTGAGCGCGGTTTCCGGCCAGCGTTCTATCTCCGCGGTAATCACGCTGTTCTGGAAAGGAACCGATTCCGGTTCCGCATTCAGCCCGACAGGGTAGACCGCAATACCCAGCGGTTCGCCCGCCTGACGCAACATTCTGCCCAACTGACCATCGCCTAAAACGCAGACCGGTTTCATGCTTCCTCCCGCGGATCGGGATTGGCCAACACCTCGTCGGTCTGACTCTGGCGCCAGTCGGCCAGACGAATGGCGAGCGCGTCATCATGCAACGCCAGAATCTGCGCCGCCAGCAGCGCGGCGTTGGCGGCGCCGGCTTTGCCGATAGCCAAGGTTCCGACCGGAATGCCGCGCGGCATCTGAACAATCGAATACAGGCTGTCGACGCCGCTCAACGCGGCGCTTTGCACCGGCACGCCCAGCACCGGCACCAGCGTTTTGGCCGCCAGCATGCCGGGCAGATGCGCCGCGCCGCCCGCGCCGGCGATAATCACGTCAAAACCGTTCTGCGCGGCCTGTTCTGCGAAACTGAATAGCTTATCGGGCGTCCGATGGGCGGAGACGATATCAACATGAAAGGGGATATTCAGCGTAGTGAGGATTTCCGCAGCAAACTGCATGGTGGCCCAGTCACTCTTTGAACCCATGACGATGGCGATTTTTGCCGGGGCAACGTTGGATGACATGCCTGTAAAGCTCCTGTGGTTTACATGATGGTGACGGCAATGGTGTCGCGTCGGCCAGATACGCCTCAGGCACCCGCCGCGATGTTAAAAATCGCATCAATGGCGTCGGATACCGACAGGGCTCTGACTTTGAGGGCGTAGAGCATATCACGACCTTCTGGCGAGGAAAACGGTTGCGTCGCCGGGAAAAGCGGATCGTTCGCGAATCGCGCGGGGTAAAACGGCTAGAATGGAAACGAAATCAGTTCGATATCCTGAGCGGTGACTTTGATCATCGAACCTTCTTGATGCCAGGCGCCCAGCACGGCGCGGCGCGCGCGAAAATTATCGGCGACGATCTGATGGATCGCCGGGCGATGGGTATGGCCGTGGATCATGATGTTCACCTGATAGTGCTGCAAACGTTCGATAACCGCGTCAGGATTCACATCCATAATCTTCAGCGACTTGCGCTGGTTGGCCTGCTGGCTGGCCGAGCGCATGCCGGCGGCGATTCTCAGCCGCACCGCCAGCGGTAAAAGCAAAAATGCGCGCTGTATCAGCGGATTGTGAACCCGGCGGCGAAACTTCTGATAAGCGAGATCGTCGGTACACAGCGTGTCGCCGTGCAGAATCAAGATGCGCTGACCGTACAGGTCGAGCACATTCTCCGCGGGCAGCAAGGTGAGTCCGCTCTGCCGGGCGAAACGCTTGCCGATCAGGAAATCCCGATTGCCATGCACGAAATAGCAGGGGACGCCCTGGAGATGCAGCGTCAGCAGGGCATTGGCGATCGTGGTATGCAGCGGCTGCGGATCGTCATCGCCGATCCAGGCATCGAACAGATCGCCCAGAATATACAGCGCATCCGCATGCACGGCTTCATGGCGTAAAAAACGCAGAAAACCGGCGGTAATCGCCGGTTCATCAGGACTTAAATGCAGGTCGGCAATAAATAGCGTCGCCATGCGACTGCAATTACTCGCTAACGGTAACGGACGTGATGACGACGTCTTCTTTCGGCACATCCTGGTGCATACCGCTGCGGCCGGTCGCCACGCCTTTGATTTTATCCACGACGTCCAAACCTTCAACGACTTCAGCGAAGACACAGTAGCCCCAGCCGTCGGCGCGTTCGGAACGGAAGTTCAGGAAGTCGTTATCCACGACGTTAATGAAGAACTGCGCCGTGGCGGAATGCGGGTCGTTAGTGCGCGCCATGGCCAGCGTGCCGCGGGTATTTTTCAAGCCGTTGTTGGCTTCATTCTTAATCGCCGCTTTGGTCGCTTTTTGCTCCATACCCGGCGCGAAACCGCCGCCCTGAATCATAAAGCCGTTGATAACACGGTGAAAAATCGTGTTGTCATAAAAACCGCTGCGGCAGTAATCCAGGAAGTTTTCTACAGTAACCGGCGCCTTGTCTGCGAAAGTGTTAATGACGATATCGCCGTGGTTTGTATGAAACGTGATCATAATAATGAACCCTACCTAGCCAAATATAATAATGGGGAACGACGCTCACAGCCTGCGGTGAACAATCAAGAGCGCACTTATAACATAACTGGCTTGCCGAGTCAGTACAGGCGGAGGCATAACCTGGGGAGGCCGTAATGGTCAATCTGCGCGGGATTATTCGCCAATCCAAATAAACTGATTTAACGTCATGAATTTAGTGAACTTATTTGAATGAGGTTTTTGTTGCGCCGGATCACTGTTTTTCATAATTTACTTGTTGTTTGGTTATCACCCGGATTAGTCTGAGAGCGATTCTCATTATTCTTTAATAACAACGTTAATAGACAGGTGAATTATGCTGGACAGTATTAATCGAGTATTTGATAAACCCGATTTCGGGAAGTTGTTGCTGCGTGTGTCGTTCAGTATCCTGATGCTGTTTCACGGATGGCACAAGCTTCATAGCGGTATTGGCGGCATTCAGAAAATGCTGGTTGAAGCGGGACTGCCCACATTCATCGGCTATGGCGTTTATGTCGGTGAAGTCATCATTCCGATTCTGTTGATTCTGGGGATTTTGACCCGTCCATCGGCGTTGATTTTTTCTTTCACGATGCTTGTCGCCTCGCTACTGGCGAATCCGGCTAATTTCTTCCTGTTGACGAAAACCGGCGCATGGGGCGTCGAACCCGCGGCGGTGTTCTTCTTTGCCGGTCTGGCCATCGCCTTCCTGGGTAGTGGTAAATATTCCGTAATGTCCAACCCGCGCTGGCGCTGATAATCTTTTTGTCTATCCATGGCGCTATTGTTCCAGGCCCGGTGAATTCCGGGTCTTTTTATACTTATTCCTTATCGATTATCCGCTTATTGCGCAGACTCAGTCTTGCAATAGCGCAGGGTTCAGGTTTCAATACGCCGTTAGAGTTGAAAAGCCCTAAATAAATCGATGTTGCTCACGCTGACAGCGAACAATGATTCACCTATCCTGCGAACACCATGGAATGCCCTGATGCTAAAGATTTTTAATACACTGAGTCGCCAAAAAGAGGAATTCAAACCTATCCACGCTGGTCATGTGGGGATGTATGTGTGTGGCATTACCGTTTATGACCTGTGTCATATTGGTCACGGGCGTACTTTCGTGGCATTTGATGTGGTGGCGCGTTATTTACGCTATCTGGGATACTCGTTGAAATATGTCCGCAATATTACCGATATTGACGATAAAATCATCAAGCGCGCGGCGGAAAATGGTGAAACCAGCAACCAGTTGACCACCCGCATGATCGCGGAAATGCATGCCGATTTTGATGCGTTGAATATTCTGCGCCCGGATGTCGAGCCGCGCGCCACCCACCACATTAACGAGATCATCGAACTGGTGCAAAAGCTGGTGGAACGGCGTCACGCCTATGTCGCCGCTAACGGCGATGTGATGTTCTCCGTGGATACCGCGCCGGGGTACGGCGTGTTATCGCGTCAGGATCTCGATCAGCTACAGGCCGGCGCGCGGGTAGAAATTACCGAAGTGAAGCGCAACCCGATGGACTTCGTACTGTGGAAGATGTCCAAACCCGGCGAACCGCACTGGTCCTCGCCGTGGGGCGAAGGCCGCCCTGGCTGGCACATCGAATGTTCGGCGATGAACTGCAAGCAGTTGGGCGATCATTTTGATATTCACGGCGGCGGATCGGATCTGATGTTTCCGCACCATGAAAACGAAATCGCCCAATCCACCTGCGCCCATGACGGCCCTTACGTCAACTATTGGATGCATTCCGGCATGGTGATGGTCGACCGGGAAAAAATGTCGAAGTCGCTTAATAACTTCTTCACCGTGCGCGATGTCTTGGCGTATTACGATGCTGAAACCGTGCGCTACTTCCTGATGTCGGGCCACTACCGTAGCCAGCTTAATTACAGCGAAGAAAATCTGAAACAGGCGCGTTCGGCGCTGGAACGTCTGTACACCGCGCTGCGCGGTACGGACAGCGACGTGGCGGCGCAGGGCGGAGAAGCGTTTGAAGCGCGCTTTCGTGAAGCGATGGACGATGACTTCAACACCCCGGAAGCCTATTCCGTGCTGTTCGACATGGCGCGCGAGGTTAATCGCCTGAAGGCGGAGGATCGGCATGCGGCTAATCAATTGGCCTCTGCGCTGCGTAATCTGGCGAAAGTGCTGGGCTTGCTGGAGCAGGATCCCGAAGTGTTCCTGCAAAGCGGCGCGCAAGCCGACGATGACGACGTGAAAGAAATTGAAAGGTTGATTAAGCAGCGCAAAGACGCCCGTCAGGCAAAAGACTGGGCGCTGGCGGATGACGCGCGCGATAAGCTGAACGAGATGGGCATTATTCTGGAAGACGGGCCGCAGGGAACCACCTGGCGGCGTAAATAGTTTCCGGCGTAAAGCCGTTTCAGCTCTCCGCCTATTAACGCCGGCGGAGAGCCGCCGCTGAAACCGCGAGCGGTCACGGCAAAATGGAGCATAACGCCGTCCTCTCGATGCGCTGAGAGCCGACGTTATGCTCGTTATCAGACGCTGACTTCCACCGTCGCACCGTCAAATTGGACTTTCTGCCCGGCAACGATTTTGCAGCGCTTGCGCGTTTCCGTTTGCCCGTCGACGGTGACTTCGCCGGCGGCGATGGCCACTTTGGCCGCCGCGCCGCTTTCACTCCAGCCCAGCAGTTTCAATAAGTCGCACAGTTCAACGTGCGGATGTCGGTCGAGATGAAAAATTTCCATAATATCCTGATTCTTATGCCTTAAGCGCCGTCGTTAACCTGCGGCGCCATCGTGATATTCCTCGCAAGCCTGCAAGGTATTTTGAATTAAGGTCGCCACCGTCATCGGCCCCACGCCGCCCGGCACCGGGCTGATATAGGCGGCTCTTTCCTGCGCGGCATCGAACGCCACGTCGCCGACGACTTTACCGTTTTCCAGACGATTGATACCGACATCGAACACCACCGCACCCGGTTTGATCCACTCGCCGGGAATGAAACCCGGTTTACCTACGGCCACCACCAACAGATCGGCGTGTTCGATATGGTGGCGCAGATCTTTGGTAAAACGATGGGCCACCGTCGTGGTGCAGCCCGCCAGCAGCAGTTCCAGGCTCATGGGCCGACCGACGATATTGGATGCGCCGACGACCACGGCATTCAGACCGTGAGGGTCGATGTGATAACGTTCCAGCAGCGTGACGATCCCGCGCGGGGTGCAGGCGCGTAAACGAGGCGCGCGTTGGCAAAGCCGCCCGACGTTGTACGGGTGGAACCCATCGACATCTTTATCGGGCGAAATGCGCTCAATCACTTTGGTATTGTCGATGCCTTCAGGCAGCGGAAGCTGAACCAGAATACCGTCAATCGTCTTATCCGCATTAAGCCGATCGATGAGTCCCAGCAATTCGGCTTCGGTCGTGGTCGCCGGTAAGTCATAGGAGCGGGAGATAAAGCCGACTTCTTCGCAGACTTTGCGTTTGCTGGCGACATAAATCTGCGAGGCGGGGTTTTCGCCGACCAGGATAACAGCGAGGCCCGGCGCGCGTTTACCTGCCGCCAAACGTTGTTTTACTCGTGCAGCGACTTCGTCTTTGACCTGCTGCGCAATCGTTTTACCATCAATAATCTTTGCTGCCATCTGAGATGAGGTCCATCAATGTTAAATACGGAAGAAGTGGCGCTATTTTGTCAGAAGCCGGGCGCGCTGTCAGGCTTTGCGTCAATATAATCATCTGAATGGCGGCAAATCAGCCCTTCACCTTTCGCCTGTCGTTGCGCGTACTGAAGTTTGCCGGGCCAGGTTGCCGCCATCTCCGTCCTAGTCGATCAGCGCCAACTGCTGTCGTTGCGGATCCCAGCGCCAGCAGGGGATGCCGCCCTCGATACGCACGCCGCCAAGCCAGCGGACGGCGGGATGGCAGCGCATCCAGTCCAGCCGATTCGCCAGAAGCTGCCGACCGACCGGCGTCAGATGCAACGTATCGGATGCGGCATCCAGCAACAGCGCCGGTTCCGGCGCCAGCCGCAGTCCGTCGATTATCGCATCCAGCATGATATCTCCGAGCCAGGGGAGCGGTTCATGCTGCTCCATCAGCGTACGAAAAAGCTGCTTATAGGAGGCGGGCTGTTCGGCCAGGCAGCGCAGCACCAGCTGTTCGGTCAAACCGAGCCCATTGACGATATCAGGAAATTCCCGGCAGTGACGCCGCAGCGCCTGAGGCGCAAAGGGCAGGTCGCTGCCGACGCCGTCGGCCAAAGAGAGCAGCGGCGCGGGGTTATCCGAACGCAACCGCTCCCACACCTGATGACCCTGACGACATTGCCGGGCGCTCACGGGCTGACGCGACTGCCAGAGCAGCAGCAAGGCTTCCGCGGGGAGTTGTCCGAGACCGAGAAAGCGACGGCTGCCGGGGTAGCGATCGACCGTGACCATTTCCAGCAATGGCGCGGGGCGGGTATGAAAATGCGCCAGACAGCGCGCCAGGATTAACTGATCATAGCTGTCGTGTTCAAACCACAGCACGATGCGTTGATAGCGATTGGCCGCGGACAACAGCGTTTGTTCTTCCTGTTCACGCTGTTGCAGAAGCCGCCGCCGACTGATGCCCATGCGGGCGGCATAGTGATCGGCAAGAAATTCCACGCGCGTCGACAGCCAGTCATCCCCGCTATGCACCGGCCCCTGGCAAAACGGATCGCTATAGGCCAGATAATCGCCGGTAAATCCCGCCTGCTGGAGCCGGTGCTGAATATCGGCGCCGCAGCGGATATGTAGAGTGGAAAGCGCGTGGTCCGGCGCAGCGCCTTGGGCGTCAATCGTTTTTCTTGCCTGCTCCATCGCTTCGACATGGGCTTTCAGTTTCGGCCAGCTTGGCGCCCCCAACTCCTGCGCGATAATCCATTGGGCATCGCTCAGTTGTCCATGCGACTGCGCCAGCTGTTCTGGCGTCAGGCCGGGGTGGTAACGTTGAAAACGGGCAATAGCGTCAGGATGAGATTGCCGGATGGCGTTACGCAACGCTTTTGCGCGTTTACGCTGTTGTTCAAGGTTGATGCGAAATGGCGAGGAAAATACGGCAGGCTGGGATGATGTCATCGTTGCGCCCCTTTTCTAAGGTCTGTGTCCGCCAATCAGACAGAAAAGGGAAAGCCAATAAGGCATACCGTTTCATCGATCATGGGCGCAGCCCTTTCCGCGGACGAGGAGGCGTCGATCACGCCATCCGCACGTTAGCAAAACGCGCCGCCGTTTTCAATCGCCGTCGTTCCGTCAAACAACCGTCTTTCATCACTTCCCGTACGTTATATTAATTAATGTAATTGTTTCTTTGCCGCTCTATTAACGTTTGTGATTATTAAAAAGCAAACGGCCTGCTGAAAAATAAAATCATTTTAATTTAAAATATTGATTAATAATATTTTATTTATTTTTTCCGTATTATAACAGATAGCGTTTTTATCTCTTTTTTTCCTCATCTTGTTTTTTAAATCACGACTATACTTTAGTTGATTTAATGTTTTGTTGTTTCACAACATGCTGGCTGTTAAACATAGGCGGCATCAAAGGAGTTTTTGGGTATGAGCGTTATGAATGAACTGCATGTGGCAAAAAAAATATCGTGGGGGAGCATTATTGGCGGGGTAATAACGGTATTGGCGGTGTCGTTATTGCTGTCTACGCTGGGTACCAGTCTGGGATTCTCGATGGTGGATCCGCTGTCCGATAATCCGGTTAACGGCGCCGGGAGCACCGTCCTGGTTTGGTCCGCCATTTCCATCATCATCAGTCTGGCCGCAGGGGCGTTTATTGCCGGCCGCCTGGCCGCGATGGACGGCTTGATTCATGGTTTCCTGGTTTGGGCCACGGCGTTGATCGTCGCCGCGGTTCTCGGCACCGCGGTGCTGGGCGGCGCGATGAAAGCCACCGGTAATGCGTTGGGGTCGGTGGCGTCACTGACCGGCAACGCCATTTCCGGCGTGGGTTCCGCCGTCGGCGGCGGTTTGCAGGGGCTTGCCAATATGGGCGGTCAGGCATTCGATAATCTTAATCTGGATACTAAGATGCAACCGGAAACGGTAAGCAACGACGTCGCGGCGGCTTTGCGTAAGAGTAATATCGCCTCGTTGCAGCCGGAGTATATGCAAACGCAGTTGGAAGGCGCGAAAAATGAAATTACCGAAGCGGTAAAAGAAATTGCGCTTAACCCGTCCAACAGCGATGCGATTATTCAGAGCCTGACCGACAAGCTGAAAAAACGCGGTGAAGCGTTATCGAAAGATGTCGATCGCGCCAGCGTAACCAAAGCGCTGTCCGAAAACACCAACATGACGCAGGATGAAGTCAACAAAACCGTTGATAATCTGATTGCGGCCAAAGACAAGAGCGTTCAGGTGGTCAATCAACGGTTGAATGACGTTCAGGCCAATATCGAACAGGCTAAACAGCAATATGCTGACCTGAAACAGAAAGCGCGCGAGGAAGCGGCTGCCGCTGCGTCCGCTCTGGCCCACGCCGCGCTGTGGTCATTCTTCGCTTTGCTGATTGGCGCGATCGTCAGTGCGCTGGCTGGACTGTGGGGCGTTAAAACCTGCGATAAACGTTTCTGCGCCAAGTAATATTGATCGCTAATTAACAACGCAGACCGAGCGCCGCCTGTTTTTATGTCAACAGGCGGCGCTTTTTATGACGGGCGGCCGGTCAAATACGCAACCGGCGGCGCTTGCAAATGATGCGATCAGGCCTGGCTAATGCCCAACGGCGTATCCGACCGGGCATCGACCTTAAACGCCGCCATGGCCATGACTAACTGACGGGATTGCTCTTCGAGGGAACGGGTTGCCGTTGCGGACTCTTGCACTAAAGCCGAGTTTTGCTGGGCGACATCCTCCATCTGATTAACCGCGACATTGACTTGATCGATGCCGTGGCTTTGTTCTTTCGACGCATTGGCGATTTCTTTCATCAGAACATTGATATTGGTGATTTGCTCTGCAATGGCGGACATGGTTTCGTCAGCTTTCGCCGTGAGCTGCGAGCCTTCGTTCACATGCCGGTTGGAGTCGGCGATCAGCGCGTGAATCTCTTTCGCCGCCTGAGCGCTGCGCTGCGCCAATGTTCTGACTTCATTGGCGACCACGGCGAATCCCCGACCTTGTTCGCCGGCCCGGGCGGCTTCCACGGCCGCATTCAACGCCAGAATATTGGTCTGGAATGCGATGCCGTCAATGACGCTAAGAATGCCGGCGATACTATTGGCGCTTTGAGAAATGTCTTTCATTTTATCCATCGCGTCTCGTACCACCTTATTACCTTGTTTGGCGATCTTGGCGACGTTTTCGGCGAGCTCATGGCCTTGTTCGGCATTATCCGCATTGTGTCTGACGGTAGCGGTCAACTGTTCCATACTGGCGGCTGTCTGCTCCAGCGAGGAGGCGGAAATTTCCGTACGACGAGAGAGATCTTCGTTGCCTGATGCCAGCTCGCGGCTGCCGACATCAATTTGTATGCAGGCATCCCGGACGCGTATCACAGATTCGGCAAGCGATTGCTGCATTGTCTGTAAAGCGGCGTTGAGTCGTCCCAGCTCATTGCGGCCGGACGCGGGAACTTCTTGCGTTAAATCACCGACAGACACGTATTCCAGATGATGGATAGCGGTATTGAGCGGCGTGAGCAATAGTTTTCGCAACACCACCCAGGCGAGGAGGATCAGCGCAAATGTCAGCAGGCAACATAATCCGATCATCAGCAGCATCAGTTTTTTGTCATTGGCGGCGGTTTCCAACTGTTCCAGCCCGGTTTTTTGCGCATATTCAAAAAACGTTTTATTGGCGGTATCGAATTTTGTCCCCAACGAACGCAGACGGTTTTCAATTAACCAGTAATATGTCTGACTATCCTGTTTATTCAGCGCATCCAGCATGGGTTGAATACCTTGCGCAAAATAGTCCTGATAGGCCTGGTTAATTTCATTCGCCAGCGCTTCCCCCTGTCCGGTTCCTTTCGCCGCGGCGAAAAAACGCTGTAGATCTTCTTGCGCCGCATTGGCATATTGCGCCGAACGTCCCGCCGCGGCGGCGGCATCTTCAGGTTTATTCACTTCCATGTTGCGTACCGCCAGCGAGGCGGCAACGCGAATTCGCTGCATATTGGTATTACTGCTGGCCAGATTGCCCAACTGAATTCCCTGAGTCAGATTTACGGCATGCAGCGATTGATAGCTCTTATTGATGGCGATAATGCCTATTGCGCTGACGCTAAGTAATAAGAAAGCCATTAACGTCAATAAAATCAATAACCCAGAACGGATAGATAATGTTTTTAACATGGTAACTCCTGCCTGGACGTGAGAATGAAAACGCGATGGAGTACGGGTGATTATTTCATCGACGTTCGGCGGAATAACTTTAGTTAATTAAATTGATGATTGGCCTCGAGCCAGAAAGAAGAATATTGAGGTAGCGATTTGAATTTAAATGAATAAATTTATTCTGCGCGTTTTAATCTCAATAGATATGTTGCATTGGTTTTCCCGCACTGGCCGTTGGCCCTTTTTCCGGCGGTGAGCGGGCCGCCGGCCGGCGTAGTTTGAAAATATCCGAGAGTCCGCGCGGCGTTTTTTCAGACAAAGTACTAAATCCTGTGCGCCGGCCACTGTTCTATACTCATTATCAAGCCCTTGACAGGGCGGATGAACGGAGGAAAGAACATGGTTACGCTTAATGCAATCTCTTCAGTTCCATCTGGCGCGGCGCTCAGCAGCCAGGATAACGTACAACGGATTGCCCGTTTACCGGCATTATCCAGAGAGTCCTCCGATCAGCGGTCTTCCGGCAACGCCGGCGAGGATGAGGCCATGCAACTTCAGGCCAAAATGCTGCAAGCGCAGATTGAATCGCTGCAACAACAGCTGGACGGGCTACAGAGCGGGCGCGACAGGTCAGCCTATCATGCCGGGAGCGATGCGCAGAGCGGGAGCGAAACGCCGCCTGCCGACGGCATTAATCGCCCGACGGCCGCCAATCGAGTCAACGTTTACATCTAGGCGCTCCGCGTAAAGGTTTGATCGCCATTGCGGGCGCCAACGCTTCGCGCGTGACGGCGCTGCGCAATGGCCGTCAATCGTCCGGCGCGCAAGTCGCCGCCTCTTCGACCCGACGTTCGTAACAGATTGTTGTCTTTTCATGTCGACGCGAGCAAAAAATCCTTTGCAGGATAACCGTTGATAACCCATGATTTAAACCGTGGTTTACTTTCCTTTTTGCAGGTCTGTATTGGACTTATATGCGGCGTTACGCCAGCGCGTGGTTCGGACGCACTGGTACACCAATAGAAAAAGCTACCGGGTGCTGTTCTGGCGCGAAATTACGCCGCTGGCCGTGCCTATCATGCTGGAAAATGCCTGCGTACTGCTGATGGGGGTGCTTAGCACCTTTCTGGTTAGCTGGCTGGGTAAGGCCGCGATGGCGGGCGTGGGACTGGCCGATAGTTTCAACATGGTGATCATCGCTTTCTTCGCCGCCGTCGATCTCGGCACGACGGTGGTGGTGGCGTTCAGCCTCGGCAAGCGGGATCGGCGGCGGGCGCGCGACGCGACGCGCCAATCGCTGGTGCTGATGACGATCGTCGCGCTGGTGCTGGCGCTGAGCATCCATCTGGCGGGCGAGCAAATCATTAATCTCATTGCCGGCCAGGCCGAACCCGAGGTGAAAAGGCTGGCGCTCTCTTATCTGCAAACCACGGTATGGAGCTACCCGGCGGCGGCCATCGCGTTAATCGGCAGCGGCGCGCTGCGCGGCGCCGGCAACACCAAAATCCCGCTGCTGATCAACGGCGGCATGAATATCCTCAATATCGTGATTAGCAGCCTGTTGATCTATGGTCTCGGCTCCTGGGAAGGGCTGGGTTTTATCGGCGCCGGTCTGGGGCTGACCATTTCACGTTATATCGGCGCGCTGGGCATTATTTATGTGCTGATGATCGGCTTCAATCCGGCGCTGCACATCACGTTGAAAAGCTATCTGACCCCGCTGAAGTTCAATATTCTCGCCGAGGTGTTGGGCATCGGCATCCCGGCCAGCATCGAATCCGTGTTGTTTAACGGCGGCAAGTTGCTGACGCAAATGTTCGTCGCCGGCATGGGGACTAACGTCATCGCCGGTAATTTTATCGCTTTTTCCGTCTGTTCGTTGATTAACCTGCCGGGCAACGCGCTGGGTTCGACGGCGACCATTATTGTCGGCCAGCGTCTCGGCAAGGGGCAAATCGCGCAGGCCGAGCGCCAATTGCGTCATATTTTCTGGCTGTCGACCATCGGCCTGACGCTGATCGCCTGGTGTACGGCGCCGTTCGCCGGGCTGTTCGCCTCCTTCTACACCCAGGAGCCGGACGTGAAACACGTCGTGGTGATCCTCATCTGGCTGAACGCGTTGTTCATGCCGATCTGGGCCGTATCCTGGGTATTGCCCGCCGGGTTGAAGGGCGCGCGCGATGCGCGCTTTGCCATGTGGGTCTCCATGCTGGGCATGTGGGGCTGCCGCGTGGTGGCGGGTTATACGCTGGGCATCGTGTTGGGTATGGGCGTGGTGGGGATCTGGCTCGGCATGTTCCTCGACTGGGCGGTGCGCGGCGCGTTTTTCTACTGGCGCATGGTCAGCGGACGCTGGCTATGGAAATATCCCCGGGTGAAGCATCAGGACGAGACGCGCTGAGGCTGTGATTTTGGCGTTGTGGGATTGATTTAACATCGACATGTCGCGTCTGCGGGAGGGTCGGCAACGGTTTATGGCAAATCAGCGGCATGCTAACCCTCCGCCGCCGATTTGCCTGTGCAATGCTGGACTACTCAGCCGTAATGCGGCCCAGTTCGGCGCCGGCGTCCAGCAGGTCGCCGGCGTTAGCCGACTGAGACAGTCGGCCGGCGCGCGGAGCGACGATCTGCGTTTCCATTTTCATCGCTTCCATCACCGCCAGCGGATCGCCCGCCTGCACCAGCGCGCCGTCCTCGACCAGCCAGGCATGCAGATTTCCGGACAGCGGGGCGCACAGTCGATCGTCCGACTCCGGCTGGCTATCCTGCGGCGCTGCGCTTTCCGCCGATGCGGGCAGAGAACCGAGATTGCGCAGCAGCGCGGCGGGCAGGCCGAGCGTACAGCGGCGACCGTCTATTTCGATCGTGCTGCGCAGCAGTTCCGTACCGGCGGGCGGCACGGTGCGCGGCGCGATATCCGCCAGCCCGGCGAAATCCGTTTCGATCCAGCGGGTGTGGACGCGAAAACCCTGTTCGCCGGTGAAATCGGCCTGGGCTAATACCGCCTGATGAAACGGCAGCACGCTGGCCACGCCGTCGATGCTGAACTCGCGCAGGGCGCGACGCGCGCGCGCGATGGCCTGTTCGCGGGTGGCGCCGGTAACAATCAGCTTAGCCATCATGGAGTCGAAGGCGCCGGGTACCAGCGACCCGCGCGCGACGCCGGTATCCAGTCGGATGCCGGGGCCGGAGGGCGGCTGAAATTCCGTGATCGCGCCCGGCGCCGGCAGGAAGCCCTTGCCCGCGTCCTCGGCGTTGATGCGAAACTCGATGCTGTGGCCGCGCGGCGTCGGCGTGGCGCTGAATGACAACGGCAGGCCTTCGGCGATGCGCAACTGTTCGACCACCAGATCGACGCCGGTGGTTTCTTCGGTCACCGGGTGTTCGACCTGGAGGCGGGTATTGACTTCAAGGAAAGAGAGCGTGCCGTCCGCGCTAAGCAGAAACTCCACCGTGCCGGCGCCGACATAGCCCGCTTCGGCGCAGATATCGCGAGCCGCCTGATGTATGCGCTGGCGCTGTTCGTCGTTCAGGAACGGCGCCGGCGCTTCTTCGATCAATTTTTGATTGCGCCGTTGCAGTGAACAATCACGGGTACCCACCACCACGATATTGCCCGCGCGATCGCCTAAAATCTGCGCCTCGATATGGCGCGGCCGGTCGAGAAACTTCTCCAGAAAACATTCGCCGCGCCCGAACGCCGCGGTCGCTTCGCGCACCGCCGACTTATACAGCTCGGCCGCTTCATCCATCCGCCAGGCGACCTTGAGTCCCCGACCGCCGCCGCCGAAAGCGGCCTTAATGGCGATCGGCAGACCGACCTGTTCGGCGAAGGCCAGCACCTGTTCGGCGTTGTCTACCGGTTCGGCGGTGCCGGACACCAGCGGCGCGCCGACGCGCTGAGCGATCTTGCGCGCCTGCACCTTATCGCCCAAGGCTTCAATGGTCGCCGGATCGGGGCCGATCCAGGTCAGACCGGCATCGATGACGGCCTGGGCGAACTCGGCGCGTTCGGACAGAAAGCCGTAGCCGGGATGGACGGCGTCGCAGCCGCTGCGTTTAGCGATGGCAAGCAGTTTGTCGATAGCCAGATAGGTATCGGCCGGACGCTGGCCGTCCAGTCCCCAGGCTTCGTCGGCGCAGCGTACGTGCAGCGCGTCGATATCGGCGTCGGCGTACACGGCCACCGACTGTAAACCATAATCGCGACAGGCGCGGGCGATACGAACGGCGATTTCGCCGCGATTGGCGATAAGAACTTTTTTCATAGCGTCTTCTTCTGATCGTTCGGATGCGGCTGAGTATCATCCAGTTCGCAAAACGTGGTTATCGGATTAAAGCGAATGCGGGCGCCCGGCGGGATCTGGCCGGCCAGATCCAGATGGTAGCTGGCGACCGCGCCGATTACCGGATAGCCGCCGGTCAGCGGATGATCGGCAAGGAACAGCACCGGCTGACCGCTGGCCGGCACCTGAATCGCGCCGGGCGAGGTGCCTTCGCTGGGCAGCTCGCTCTGGTTGCTGCGCGTCAGCGGTTGTTCGCCGCTCAGCCGGATGCCCACCCGGTTTGACTGCGGCGTAACCAGCCACAGCTGGCTGGCCAGTAGATGAAGGGCTTGCTCGGTAAACCAGTCGCTGCGCGGCCCCATAACGACGTCGAGGGTGACGACCTGTTGGCTGGTCGGCAGATCGTCGGCCGGTTCTTCTCTGAGCGATACCGCGCGCCGCGCGCCTACGCTGCCGATAGCCAGTTGGTCGCCGGCGCTCAGCGGTTGCGGGCCGAGCTGCGCCAGGGTATCGCGCGACAGGCTGCCGAGCACCGGATCGACGGCGAAGCCGCCGCGCACCGCCAGATAACCGCGCAACCCCTGCTGCGCGGCGCCCAGCGTCAGACGGTCGCCGTCTTCCAGCAAGAGCGGGCGCCAGGCCTCGGCCGGCAGCGATGCGCCGTCGCGGGTCGTCAGGCTGAGCGGCATGCGGGCGCCGGTGACCGCCGCCAGCGCCCGACCGCGGCAGACAAGACTCAGCCCGCCGTGCAGGATCTCGATGCAGGCGCTGCCGATCGGGTTGCCCACTGCGCGGTTGGCGGCCCGCAACGCGCCGCGATCCAACGCGCCGGAGGCGGACACGCCCTGGCCGGTCAGGCCCGGTCGGCCAAGATCCTGGAGCAGACTTTGCAGGCCGGGCGAAACAATCTCCAGCGCATCTTTCCCCTGCGGCGCATCGGCGGACGGCGCGGCCGGTTCGTCGGCCGGCGGGCTGTCCGGCTGCGGGCCGGCGTCGTAGAAACGCACGCGATAGCCGGGCTGTAGCAGCGCCGGTTGCTCGCGCGAAAGATCCCACATTTTCAGCGGGGTCACGCCGAGGATTTGCCAGCCGCCGGGGCTGGCCTGCGGATAGATGCCGCTGAATTCGCCGGCCAGCGCCACGGCGCCCGCCGGGATTTTGGTGCGCGGCGTCGCGCGGCGCGGTACGCGGAATTCGGCGCCGCCGGTCAGGTAGGCGAACCCGGGCGCGAACCCGGTGAACGCCACGCTGTAGTCGCTCCCGGTATGACGCCGGATCAGTTCATCGACGCTGATGCCGAGTCCTTGCGCGACGTCGGCCAGATCCTCGCCGTTGTAATGCACCGGAATTTTAATCAGTTGGCTGGCGCGCTCGGTGCGCCGGCTGACATCGCGGCTGGCGATATCGGCGATCAGTTCATCGCGCCGGACGGCTTCCGGCCGAAAATAGATCAGCAGGGTGCGGGCGGCGGGAATAATCTCCTCCACACCGGCGATCGGGTCGCTTTGCAGCGCCCCGAACAGGGCCAGCGTTTCGTTTAGATCGTCGAGTTCGACCAGAATCGCGTTCAGGTTAACGGGTAAAAAACGCAAGGGCGACTCCTAGACATGCCAGGTGCTGTCGGGCACATCGGTGATAAACATATGTCCCGGCGCATGCGTGATGGCGAAAGGTACGCCGGACGCCATCACCGCCGCCTGCGGGGTGACGCCACAGGCCCAGAATACCGGCAGCTCGCCGGGTTCTATGCGCACCGCGTCGCCGAAATCGGGGCGCGCCAGATCGGCGATGCCCAACTGCTCCGGCGCGCCGATATGCACCGGCGCGCCATGCACCGCCGGAAATCGGCCGGAGATCGTCGCGGCGTCCGCCACCCGGTCCGCCGGGATCGGCCGCATGGAGACCACCATCTCGCCGTGCAGCCGGCCCGCCGGGCGACACTGGCGGTTAGTGCGGTACATCGGCACATTGCTGCCGTCGGCGATATGGCGCACCTCGATCTCCGCTTCCTGTAGCGCCGTTTCGAAAGTGAAGCTGCAACCGATCAGGAAGGTGACCAAATCGGGATGTTCTTGCCATAGGGCGCTGGCGTCGCTGACTTCTTCCACCAGCTTGCCGTCGCGCCAGAGGCGGTAGAGCGGAAAATCGCGGCGCAGATCGGCGCCTTCCGCCAGAATGGTGGTGTGGCTGCCGGGATCGCTGACGTCCAGCACCGGACAGGCGCGCGGATTGCGTTGGGCGTACAGCAGAAAATCGTAGGCCCATTCGCGCGGCAACGCGATCATATTGGCCTGCGTCATGCCGGGCGCGACCCCGGCGGTAGGTTCGACCAGCCCGTCGCGGTAACGGGCGCGAGCGGCGCGGGCGGCTTCAATCGTCTGGCGTTTGGCTTGTTCTAACGTATCCATTAATCCTCCTGAGCGGTAAAGGGACGAAGCGCGACGCCGGCCTTTTCCAGCGCGAGACGCACCTGGCGCGCCATCTCCAGCGCGCCCGGGCTGTCGCCATGTACGCAAATCGAGTCGGCCTGAACCGGCGTCAGCGTACCGTCGATGGCTTCGACCACGCCGTCTTCCACCAGCCGGAGCATGCGTTGCGCCACGTCTGCGGCGTCATGCAGTACGGAACCGGGCAGACGGCGGGAAACCAGCGCGCCTTCGGCGGTGTAGGCGCGATCGGCGAAGGCTTCGGCCACGGTAGTCAGGCCTTTTTCGCGCGCCAGGTCGAGCAGCGGGGAGCCGGCGAGGCATACCAGCACCAGGCTGGCGTCGATTTCGAGGATCGCCTGAATCACGTCGAGCGCCTGACGCCGGTCGCCGGCGATGGTGTTATAGAGCGCGCCGTGCGGCTTGACGTAGCTCACCGTGGCGCCGGCGGAGGTCGCCAGGCCTTTCAGCGCGCCGATTTGATATATCACGCCGGCGGTCAGGTCGGCGCTGGCGATATCCATATTGCGGCGGCCGAAGCCCGCCAAATCCGGATAACCGACGTGCGCGCCGACCGCTACGCCGCGCTGTCCGGCGGCGCGCAGCGTGCGCAGAATGCCGGCCGGATCGCCGGCGTGAAAACCACAGGCGACGTTGGCGCTGGTGACGATGTCGAGCATGGCGTCGTCATCGCCCATTTTCCACTGGCCGAAACTCTCGCCCAGGTCGCTGTTTAAATCGATAGTCGTCATATAAGCGTCCTCGTATCAGGCTCCGTTATCATATTCATTAAAGGAAAGCGAAGATCGGACCGATGGATTTGACTGCCATATACCAGGTCAGTACACAGGTAATGGCGCCGATCAGCAGCAGCCAGCGTGAATAATGGTGGCCGCCCATCAGGTCGCTGCGTCGCCAGCCGACGTACATGAACAGCGTCAGCCCGATGGGCAGAATCAGCCCGTTGAATCCGCCGGCGAACACCAGCAGCGCCGCCGGCGGCGTGCCGAGCAGCAGATAAACCAGCAGGGAAAACGTGATAAAGATCACCGTCGCCTGATTGCGTCCCCGTTCGGTGATTTTGGGTTTGAATACGGTAACAAATGAGATTGAGGTGTAGGCGGCGCCGATGACGCTGGTGATGCCTGCGGCCCACAGGATCAGGCCGAACGCGCGCAGACCGAATTCGCCGGCCGCGGCTTGGAATGCCTGAGCGGCCGGGTTGGCGCCCTGGCCGGAGGTATCGATGATCACGCCGCTGGCCACCACGCCGAGAATGGCGAGGAACAGAATATAGCGCATTACCCCGGTCACCATGATGCCGTGCAGCGCGGCTTTGGATACTTCGTTGATATGCTCCGCGCCGGTGGCGCCTTTATCCAGCAGTCGGTGGGCGCCGGCATAGGTGATATAGCCGCCGACCGTGCCGCCGACGATCGTGGTGATCGTGGCGAAGTTGACGTGATCCGGCCAGACGGTTTGGCGCAGCGCCTCGCCCAGCGGCGGGTTGGAGGCGAAGGCGACGAACAGCGTCAAACCGATCATCAGCAGTCCGAGCACGATCATAATACGGTCGACCGCGACGCCGGCGCGGCGTGAGATAAAGATGCCGATGGCGATAATGGCGCTCAACGCGCCGCCCCATTTCGGCGGCAGGCCGAGCATGGCGTCCAGCCCGAGGCCGGCGCCGGCGATATTGCCGATATTGAACACCAGACCGCCGAAAATCACCAGCACCGCCAGCAGGTAACCGCTGCCTGGCAGCGTAGCGTTGGCGATATCGGAAGCGCGCATGCCGGTCAGCGTCACGATGCGCCAGACATTTAGCTGGACGACGAAGTCGATCAGAATTGA
Source organism: Brenneria sp. g21c3 (assembly GCF_040240345.1). Lineage (NCBI taxonomy): Bacteria > Pseudomonadati > Pseudomonadota > Gammaproteobacteria > Enterobacterales > Pectobacteriaceae > Brenneria > Brenneria sp. g21c3. The sequence continues at coordinate 44,423 of NZ_JBEIAB010000022.1, forward strand.
GGCGAGGATACCGAAGGCGAATGCGGCGCCCATGTTGGCGGTAAAGGTGGCGGTCTGCGTGATGAATCCGGGGCCGATGGCCGAGGTGGCCATCAGAAATATCGCCGCGATTAGCGAAGCTCGGCGCTTTTTAGCGAAATCGCTGGTTACCTGGGTTGACATAATGCGCACTCCTGGTGGGGATGTTTAACGATAAAAAATGCAATAGCTGTGCCAGAGTAGGGTGACTGGAGGTAAGTTGTTGGCTTATATGAATTGTTTTGTTCAACAATAATGCCCGGACGGGCGATGGATTGACCCCATACCGTTCATTGTAGTCGCATAATGCACTTTCGTGGTGCATTCGCGGCATCGGCAACGGGCCGGTACACCATTTGCTTGACGGGTGATGAGTAACTCGGAGATGATCGCAGCCACCGGCAGGACGTTCGCCGCGCCGGATTGCAGGCAATGGATGGATGATGAAGAAAGAATTACCTGAGGATACCCGCCCGTTGGGGGAAAAAGTGACGCAGGAAATCCGGCGTATGCTGGTTGAGGGCGAACTTCAGCCCGGTCAGCGGCTGTCGGAAGCGGCGCTGAGCGACGATTTGGCGATTTCGCGCAACACGCTGCGCGAGGCCTTTCGCGTCCTGACCCAGGAAGGGCTGCTGCGTCATGAGCCGAATCGCGGCGTCTTCGTCGCGACGCCCAGCATGGCGTCCATTATCGATATCTATCGCGTCAGACGCTTTATCGAATGTCAGGCGCTGGCGCAAGCCTGGCCCGGTCATCCGGCCATTCAGCATATCGCCGAGGCCATCGCCGCCGCCCGCAACTGCCGGGAGGCGCAGGACTGGCTTGGCGTGGGTACCGCCAATATGACGTTCCATGCCGCGGTTGTCGAATTGGCCGACAGCGAGCGGCTGAATACCTTTTTTGGCCATCTGCTGGCCGAATTGCGTCTGGCGTTCGGTCTGCTGCGCGACGCCGAATTCCTGCATGCGCCCTATATCGATATGAACGACCAAATTCTACAGTTGATCGAATCCGGTCAAGGACAGCAAGCGGCGCAGGCGATGGAAAACTATCTGGTGCAGTCGGAGCGCACCTTGCTGGCCGCCTGGGCGCGGGGAATGAAATAGCGTTGCGGAAAAATTAACAAACATCCGAACGCGAACATCGCTGCGCCAAATAGCAATATATGGTTATTTGGCGATGAACAATGTGGGCAAGTCGGGGGAGCATGGCTAAAGCCAGCGCTGCCGCCCGTCTTTATGAAAAACGACAATCACAGCGGCAGAGCAGAATTTACTTACGTCTCTAATAAAATTTTAAAGTCTTCCCCTTAACATTCTTTGTTTTAGTTCCCATGCCGCCGTTCTATTACTATCCCATGTGTTATATTTACTTAAATCCGAATATTTAATGATATTAAACTCTGTGTGCTCATCACTAAGGTTTATTGTTGAATTTGCAGATAGCCTCACGGCAAAGGCATATTCAGTAACGGTATAAAAATCATCATTCCACGCCTCATCACTTCTGAAATAGCAGCGAGGAATAGAACACACAGATTCAAGCTGGGTAAAGCTTGAATCTTTAAGTATGACCCCTAACTCTTCAGATGACTCACGAATTGCAGCGCTTAATATAGTTTCATTTTCCTCTACTCCTCCTGCAACCCATTGCCAATAATCCATATCTCTTCGTTTCAGTATATATAAATACAACTCATTCTTATCAATTGAATAAGGAACGATTAATACCTGTTTTGGCTCACGCATAAATATATTTACCTTTATGATTAAAAAATGGCTGTCATTGCACTTTGCTGCGATTTGATTTTTTTTATAATTGTTCTTAGCAGGATTAATCCGCTCAACCTGGCGGCAGAGGATAATGCATTATATCCTGTTTTGCGCGAGGGCACACATCGGACGGCAGCGTGGCTCGTCTGTCCGATAAAATGGAGAAAGGAAATTCCCTACGACCCAACCGCCGTCGTCTGTTTTGCTTCTTCTATTATCCATTGAGCAAACACTTGTATTGGCTTCCCGCTTAATCCGAGCGGCTCAGGCAGGATGAGGCAGAATGTTTTGGCGATGGTTTTTCCCTCTGGCCACGGCGCAACCAACCGGCCTTGCGCAAGTTCGGTTTCAACGTAGAGGCACGGCACTAACGCCACGCCAAGGCCGGCCAGTGCCGCTTCGATCAACATGGCATGAAGATCGTAGCGCGCGCCAATCGCAGGATTGGTCAGCGAGATCCCCGTCTCCTGGGCGTAGCGTTGCCAGGCTTCAGGGTTCTGTCGTCGATGCAGGCGCGGCAGCGTATCTAATGTGTTTATCCCTTCGCCGTCGCTGACAAGATCAGGATGGCAAACCGGAACCAGCACTTCATTCAGCAGGGGATGCGTCCGCATTCCCGTCCAGGCCGGATGTTCGAAATGGATTGCCGCATCGAATCCGCTTTCGGCCAGCACGAAGGGTTCCATGCGCTCGGCGAGATGCACCGTGATGTTCGGATGCTTATGCCGGAATCGTGACAGGCGAGGAATGAGCCAGCGCAGCGCGAAAGTCGGGATGGCGGCAATGTCCAGGTTCGCGCCATCGCTCGGCTGCCCCATCAGGTACTGACTGTCCCGATCCAGTCGATCAAGCATTTCACGAACTTGCCCCGCATAGCGCTCCCCGTTAGGCAGGAGCCGGACGCGATTTCCGATTCGCTCGAACAGCATAACGCCGAGCAATGCTTCCAGACGGCCAATCTGACGGCTGATAGCGCCTTCGGTTAGAGACAGTTCATTCGCGGCGCGAGCGAAACTGCCATGACGAGCCGCGGCCTCGAATGCCATCAGTGAAGTATTGCTGGGGATCTTCCGGCGCATGGGCGCTCCTGATACGGATTTGGATATCCGACTTAGCTTGATATTTTGTCACTGAAGCATACCGAAAAATCGATTTCTATGCGCGTTTAGCGCTCATACCATGATATGACATCAACAAAGGCGTCCGGACGCGCAAGCATAGGGTCGCCTGATTATCGGGAAGAAATAGGGCGATGAATAACATGAAATTTTCAGTCCAGCAGATTGGCGCGTTTTCGATCACGGCGATCGATGATGGATACCTCTCTGCCAGTCTGGATTTGCTCTCCAATATTGATCCGACGGATGCGTCCGAGTTACAGCAAGGCGCGGGTGTAAACGATCCCTCTTCTATTCACATCAATTGCTACCTGGTGCGCGGCCATGGCCGCACGATTCTGATTGACGCAGGGGCAGGGGGATTTAAACAGTGGGGCGGCAAGCTACAAGCAAATCTCGCGCTTGCCGGCGTACGCCCCTCCGACATTGACACGATTCTTCTGACGCACGCGCATCCCGACCATATCGGGGGGCTGCTTGATTCGTCAGGAAAAGCGGCCTTCCCCGATTCAGAGTTAGTCGTCCACCAGCGGGAGGTTTCTTTCTGGCAGGATGACGGTAATCTCAGCCGGGCGAGTGAGCGCGCTCGCGGAAACTTTCTGTTTGCCCGCAATGTGTTCGATAAGTATCGGGATAAGATACGCACGTTTACTGATAACGAAGTCCTTCCCGGCGTCAGTGCGGTTCCCCTGCCGGGGCATACCGCAGGGCATTCGGGTTATCGCCTCGAGTCCGATAATCGTAGCCTGCTGATTTGGGGGGATATCGTTCATTTACCTCAAGTTCAGATTGCTCGTCCCGACGTATCGATCGCATTTGACCAAGACCCGACGCTTGCCGCCGATACTCGTTCAAAATTATTGGATATCGTCAGCGCGGACCAGACTCTTATCGCTGGCATGCACCTTGGCGAACTCGGATTCGCACGTATCGAGAGGGCAGGTAAGGCCTATAAAATAGCTGACGAAAATTGAGCGCTACAGGATTTGAATTAGCCCCGTATCATCTAGTGGCCCCCAAACCTTTCTGGCTGATTTTTGCGGATGATTAGCTGCATAAGGTCATGGATTCTATCCGGTTTGAGTGAGGGGAAAATATGGCTTATGGGTTGACCCAGTTTTCTACCCGTAGTCCAGGCACGCGTTCAAACTCGCGAATATTATTTGTAACCAGTATCAAGCCTGCTGAACGAGCGTGTCCTGCCAGCATGGCATCATACGGACCGATGGGCGTTCCTTTTTTTGCCAGTTCTGCGCGAATCTGGCCAGTATGAACGGCAGCCTCAACGCCATAGGTTTGTACTTCCAGACGCGCAGAAAAACCTTCAATCACTGCCAGATTCTTTTCCGGATTAACCGATTTCTCCGCGCCATAGATTAGTTCCATCAGCGTGATAGAACTGATCGCAAATTGCCCATAATAGCGTTGGAAAGCGTCCCTGACTTCCTGCGGTTTGTTCTTTATGGTGTAAATACAGATATTGGTATCAAGCAGATATTTAAGCATCAGAAATCTTCCCTGATTTGTTCATCAGGTTGTTCCCTGCTACTCATGAAATCAGATGTTACCTCAGCCCCATCAAACCAACTATCCCAGCTTTCGCCTGCGGGAGTGATAATACGCGTGCGGCCAATAGCGACGATGTCGACATGTTTCACATCATCAGGCAGTGCAACGGCTTTAGGGAGTCGTACCGCCTGGCTGCGATTGCTTTTGAATACCGTTGTTTTCTCCATGGTAACCTCCGTGGATAAATTTTGTTCTATCACTAGCATAAAACGTTATTGGGATATGTCAATGGGATATACGAAGGTTGTATCGTTGGCCTTAATCACCTTGCCGCCAACATCCACGGAGTTTCCATTGCAACTCCCTGTATCGATTTGATATGCGTTGCGGTGGGTTGACCTCGATGGATCTAATTGACAGAAAATTCTTGTGATATCAATGGATATAACGGGGTTTGATTGAATTCGGTAACCCTACAGGATTCGAACATATAATCTATTACATTGAATTTAAATGGATAAATTGTGTTCGATAAATTTTATACCAACATTTATACCAACATATTGTTTTGCGTTGAATTTAAGATATTGAGAGAGTAAACCGGCATCGCCTGGGTATTAGTGATCGTCTCTGGTTTGTTCTTCAGGTAGATCGCATTCCGGCATGAAGTCCAGTGTTACATTTTGACCGTTAAACCAGCTATCCCAATTCTCCCGATTTTGAATATTATTTTCTGGTGTATCAGATGTCGATACGGATGAACCTAGATATTTGGCAATCCACTCCATAGCCTGCCTCCATTGATTGATGGGGACGTTAGTTTTGATTTTCCATGCGTTTGGGCAGTGATGTAGTGCCAGCAGAAATGTCACCTGAACCAGGAAATTGTAAGGGTGACCGTATGTATGGCATGAATAGCGATCTATTGTGCGGCGTAAACGGTGCAACACGAATGGTTCACCTGCCAACTGCAAAGCACTACATCCATTAAAAGCAATCACGCCAAGACCAATTAAGCTGTCATCGTACCGTAGAGGCGTATTCCCTGACATTTCGCAGATTGTCAGATTATGGTATCCGGTAGTTTCCGGCTTTTGGCGAATAAGATGGTGGGCTTGTGTGACATCACGACAAAGTAGAAGCCAGTTTTCTTGTAGTGCATCGGTAATATGTTGAACATGGTAAAGCCCACCTTCAACAGAAAGTGACGTATTCATTAAGTAGTTTCCTGAAAAATAAGAGGGAAGGGGAAAAGAACCGTATCGTTTGTGGCTTGTAGAGAATCACCTCGACGCCAACATCCCCGGATAATGTTTTGCGATAATGTCGTTCATCTGATCGATCAGGTCGGGACGTTTAAAGGTAAGATGCCCTGTGCCTTTCTGAAAATAACGAATGCTGAAGAACTCATCTTCGTAAGCCTGTTGATGCGGATTATCGCGGATATGATCCATGAGCCGAATGGTGATATCGGCACGGTTATCGGGAATAGGTTTGCCATCCAGCAGATACAGAATACGCTCCAGATCGGCCAGTTGATCGCGTCGCCAGCCCCAGTTTAAGCCAAAGCCCCAACGGTGATGCTCCACCAGATTGCTGATAATGATTTTCTTGCCAAAGTAACAGGGATGGTTGGTTTTGTAGTCCCATGATAACCCTTTGAACACGTTAATCACCCCGCGCTCGAACACCTCCTGCTTGCTCTGGTGAAGCTGTTCAAAGGTAGTCAGGATATTTTCTTCACTGATCGGCGGCAGTTCGCCCTCGTCCAGATTCTTGTGCCACTGGCTGCGGGCTTCGGCGTCCATCAGCGACAGCATGCCGGACTTGAGCATCAGGTCGCGCCAGATATTGCGATCCAGCGTGCGGGTGATGGCCTGAATCGCCTTGTCCGGCGATTCCGTCAGCCAGCAGTCATAACGATGTCCCTGCTTCAGCGCCCAGTCTTCAACGTTGCCGCCGCCGATGGTGGCCGTAAGCTGGGAAATCGCCTGTAACTGATGAATAAGCTGTTCTATCTGTTGCAGGGCAGCGTCACGCCCGGCGACGATGCGCTCAATGCTGGTCGAGCACATCAGATCGGTGTGTTCGGTTAATACCTCGGGTTCAGTTTGCATAGTTTGTATTCCGTACATAAAAGCAAACGCGCCTGCCGGAAGTGGCAGGCGCATTATGCAACGGGGAAGGGAAGAAGAAAGTTCAGGCAGGCAATTCAGAAAAGCGGCTCGCAATCTTTAGCAGCTTGCATTAACCCCGTGGCGCGTCTGGCACGGAGAATATCCACCGCCGTAATAAACGGCGACTGCTCCAGCCAGGAGAAACCTCGTCTGTCGGTGCGCCCCAACTCATATTTTTCCACCATAAAGTTCAGGGCATCGGACAGCGAGATACCGGCGTCGATATGCTCCTGGATCACTTTTTCTTCACAGAACGGCGTGTCGTTAAGCGTCAGCCCGTAGTGTTTTTCCAGCAGATAGCTCAATAACCGCTGCCAGATGTTAACCGGCGGCAATACGCTATTACCCGGCACGCCGGGTACCGGTATGGAGTTGTCAGACATGATTTTTCCTTATATAGGAGAGATAAAACAGGGGGGAATGTTGGTGAAAAGTATCGTGACGTTACAGCCAGCCGCGTTCGGCAAACGACACCACATCGGTGCCGCCGATCACCAGATGGTCAAGTACCCGCACGTCAAGCTGTGACAGCGCCTCTTTCAGCCTGTCGGTAATATGCCGATCGGCCTGACTGGGTTCGGCGTAGCCGGACGGATGGTTATGCGCCACGATCACTGCGGCGGCATTATGGTGCAATGCCGACTTGAGGATTTCGCGCGGATGCACTTCGGTATTATTGATGGTGCCCAGCGCGGTGATCTCCTTTGCTATCAGGCGATGCTGGTTATCCAGATACAACACCATAAACACTTCACGCTCCAGACCGCTGAGCTCCAGCATCAGCCAGTTTTTGGTGTCGTCTGACGTTCTGAACTGACGCGCATTTTTACGCACGCGCTTTTCCAGCAGGGAGAGCGCCTGACGGATAATGCGCTGTTCTCTGGACGCAACGCGGTCTGCCAATTGACTATATGACATGGATGATTCCTTGATTAGGTGATGGATACAGAGCGAAAAAGCAGGAGAAAAGCCGGATTCAGGATGCCAGTTGCAGCATATTTTCAGCCAGTACCCACAGCGCCCGGTTGAGTTTGATATCGCCATCAATACCTTTTACCGCACGGGTTATGGCGCGTTTGCCTTGCGTCGTCCGGCCTGTTAATCCGCCTTTTATCAAATTTTCCTGAATACGCTGATATGTGGTCCACAGATCATTATGCTCATCCTGCCAGCGTCGGGGAGCCAGAATCTGCGCTTCCGTCACCGGATGATGCTTTTCGCCAAAGCGGTACGTCAATGCCGTTTTTGCCAGCGCCTGCTGCGCCGGTGGCGGCAATATCAACGACTGCATGGCGTCACGCTTTTCGTCGATACGCTCAAAGGTATCCAGCACCTCGTAAGCGCCTTCAATTACCCTGCCGGCCACATCGCCTTTATGCGGCACACGAACTTCGCCGAAGGACTCACCGCAAATCAAACCATTCTGACAAACCGATCTGAATAATCCCGGCAACATCTGGTAACTGCTTGAGCCGTCATGACTGTTCAGCAAAATGATTTCCGGCACCTGCTGGCCGGTTATCTGCCCTTCACGGCGCAGACGCAACATGTGCTTGGTGTGCCCGCGTTTTTTCGGATCACGGACACGAGTTTGACAGGCAAAGAATGGCTGAAACCCCTCGTGTTGCAGGTTATTTAGTAACGTAATCGTGGGAATATAAGTGTACCGTTCACTGCGAGATCCGTGCTTGTCCTCACTGAATACACTGGGGACATAGCGGGCCAGTTCATCGTGCGTCAGTGGTCGGTCGCGTCGGATCAAATTTACTGCGCCGAAGCGGGAAGCCAAATGGGGCATAACGTCCTCCTGCCCGTACCGGAAAAATATTCCCGGCACGGAGCGATTAATAAAATGAAAGAGAGTATGGAGAGATAATAAAAATCAGGACGGAAAGATGGCACGTAGAATAAAATCCATCAGAGCGCCGGTCAGGACACTCATCAATAAAAAAGCAGCCTCGCGGGCTGCTTCGATCTCTTCTTCACTACAACAGGCCTGCTGGAAGCGCTCGGTCACAAAACGTTGCGCCTGGATACTGGAGCACCAGGCAACTACATTTCCCAGCGCCGTAACCAGCATTTTTACAAATGCCATAAAACTACTCCTCAACCGGAAATCGTCATCCGGATATCAGATGAATCAGAGTGTTTGGATATATCAGGAAAGGATTTCACTCATTTATCTGGCGCGATTACATACATAAAGGCTATTCGTCAAAAGTGAATGTCCATCCGCCTTTATCGGTTAACACTTCAACCTCCGAGGCAATGCAATTATTGTAAAATGGCACCTTGACGGATTCGCCATAGCGGAGAGTCGCCGGGATAATCGTCTCTTTATTACTAGAGCCAAAGTATTTCAGGTTTCCAATACGGCAGTTACCCCGGTTAACGCTGATATTATTAATGCGGATCGTATCAGTTCTGGCTGTTACAACGACATTAACATAACGGGTTCCCGCCGGATGAATATTGTTATAGGCCATTAATTTTATTGGCACTGACGTTTCAGTCGCCGTCGCCATTCCGGTCACTAACATTGATAAAACGGGTAATAACCATTTTGCATGATTCATACCTCACTCCTTTTTCCGATATAAAAACAATATAATGTTTTATTTAAAAAATTAATGCGCCAAGAGAAAATCAAAAGCACCTATAGACTGTACAATACAGAAGTACCGAAATGATAAGTGTTATTTTGTTTCCATGAAGTACTTCCAAAGATAGATAGTGATTACAAATTAGATATTTAAGTTTTACATGGAAAAACAAAAAAACTTATTGCAATTGCCATCAGAAAGGTAATATATATTTATTATTTCGATGAATCCTTTAATTGTTGATAAAGGACACTTATTAATTTATCCAAAACGTCATCCGAACTGATGCCTAACTTTTTAGAAATAAAAGAGATCATTTCTTCACTGGATTCATCAAGGTGAAAGTTATTTTTTTTGATGTATTTTTTTTGTTATTGTTTTATTTTTATAATTCTTCTTCTGTGACCATGCTTTTCTCATGTTTTGAACAAGGTTTTTAAAAAAATTCAAGTTTGAACTTTCTATATAAAGATGAGAATTTAAAGCCAACTTATTATCTAAACTATTTACTGGAATAAACCCTCTACCTTTTACCATCCCTTTCTTTTGAAGATAGCCAAGAAAAAATAAGACCGCATTATCGTCTCTCATCAAAATATCTTTATTTATTACCAAGGAACAGTTCTCTTTGTTTTTATTGTATCTCTCACAGATCTCTTTAAAAATATTTTCAGCATCCTTTACGTGCATAGGTAAAGAACTAAAAAATCTCTCAATGACCATGTATCTATCATTATGAACAGGTGAGGAAAAGAATATATCCAGCACATCAACTACATATTTATTATAATATTCATTAGGGAGTATGGTATAAAAAACATCGTTCTTTTTAGAATGAAATGCATCACCCCATGACAAATTAATCACGGAAACCCAGAAATAATAACATGCCTCTTTATCTTTTTTTAACCAAAAGAGATTTTTTACAGAAAAATTTTTATCTTCTGCCTCAGAAATAACTTTCTTTAAAAAAACAAAAGATTCATTTTCGTATTTTTTGTAGAGATGATTAGAAACATCATTAGCCATAACAATTCGGTTATCAATCACACCATAACCAACATTATAACTCTGCTTTATATTTAAGATTAAGGATATTTTCCTGATAATTAAAATATCGCAATCCAAAACTATTTTTTTAAAACCTCGATTCTATTCTCATCAGTGTCACAAAGCGTAAATGAAGCTAAGTAGTCCATCTTTCTTTTTATTTCTTTATTTTCTTTTCTATTCATACCGATTTTCATCCCAACTTTTAAATAAAAATACACTTTACATAAAAAATATGTTTTTTCATAGAAAAAATACTGTTTTTTTTGATAAAAAAGTAAGATTTTTTAAGGATAAAACATAGATAAAGCTAGCAAAAAATAACAATTAAATCAATATGTTAAATTTAATTTCAATGGCTATATTGCTATTATTGTCATTTCTATTAACCATTTGGCATCTAAAAATGGCAATCAATGACCTTGACTTTGGTCTAACATAGGGTAGAAGGTATAGCATACACGCAGTAGTGAGCATTTGGAGAACGGTGCATAAGTAGAACAGTAAGCAAAACCATCCTAATGAATGAATTATTCTTTAGTGAATTTTCATTTATTTTTATTAACTAACAAAGGCATTAGACATGTATTTTTTTGTATGTAACCTCACATGGAAACCAGGCATTTATGATATACATCATATCTGATTATACTTATCGCATATCATCGCCTTGTAACTATAAACATATGTATCACGTTAAAACATTAACTCCGGAGTAAGAAGCTCAGAATCATTAATATAACAAACAGTACAGACACAATATAATCATGCTATTTATTCAACATTTCATGTCGGATTGGTTAATATATATAAGTAAGAAAAGGCCATTCAATAGATGAATTTGTGGCTTAGATATATGAAGTGTTTCAAGAGGACAATATCATTAAAAATGTTTAGCGAAGGCCATAACCAGTAAAACTTATCCTTCCTCATTATTTTTTACCTCTTTTCCTCTGGATATGCATAACACCCCAGAGGAAATTATCAATGAGAAACTCAAGTCAAGGTTATAATGCAACCTATTTAAAACGCATTGAAGAAACTCTTGGAAAAGCACTACATGAACATCCCAGAACATTAGCGGTACGTGTGGATTTACGTTTATCGGATAACCCTGCTGCTACTGATTCGGCGGTAATATCCCGATTTACAGATTCACTAAAAACCAGGATTGAATCATATATCAATAACCAACGACGATTAGGAAAACGAGCGCATCCTTGTACGCTACGTTATGTCTGGGTCAGAGAATTTAACCGGGAAGAAACCAAAAAGCATTACCACGCCATATTACTGTTCAATAAAGATACTTGGTGCTCTTTAGGTGATTATCAGGTTACGAAAGGTTCTCTGGCTGCCTTAATAAAACAGGCATGGTGTAGCGCTCTGCATTTAGATCATCCACAATATGCCACGCTGGCACATTTCCCCGAGAATCCCTGCTATTGGCTGGAAAGAAACAGCCCCCATTTTTTCCAGCAGTCCATGCGGCTAAAATCACGAACCAACTATTTAGCCAAAGAGCGCACGAAACAATACGGTGATGGCGAACGTTCATTTGGCTGTAGCCAATATTAACAGATTGACCGATATATGGATGGTGTGGAGGAGACCACTACTCCCTGCCATTCGTATTATCGGCCAATTAAATTTTACAATCTTTTTTTATCTCCTGACGGAGTATGTCACCTGCGCGTTTAGCCCATGGTGACCGACTCCTTATTCCAATTGAAATACAGGAGATTGTCATGATGAACACATCAATGAATGTACTTGATGACCGAATGGTTGATATGGCCTTTATTACCCAGTTCACAGGCCTGACGGATAAATGGTTCTACAAGTTAATTCAGGACGGTGCATTTCCTAAACCAATAAAAATGGGCAGAAGCTCGCGCTGGCTAAAAAGCGAAGTAGAGAACTGGGTACTTTTTCGTATTTCTGAATCCCGAAAATAATGACTTCAATATTCATCACCATCTTTATTTTTCCTCACCACGTTACGCGGTACTGATAGCCATCAGTCAATTGTCCGGCTATCCGAATACAGCCAGGCACAGCGATTGCGCTAAATTATTCCCGGCTACGAATCATCTTTACGCGCCTGGAATCAGCAATGCTGAACATACATATACAGTCCCGCCTGTTTCCACAAGCAGACCGTTGTTCCTTTTATCTATTTTAGTTACTGCCTCATCTATCATGGCATTGCCTTTCAACGCCTTACCAGAACAACTAACAATGCATATTCGATCGGAATTAACGATTAATAACAAATAATTGATTTGTAAAAGCGATCATAGTTTTCTCGTCAATTCGCCGATATATAAGGATGGTCTACCTCAAAGCTAAAACATCATCTGCACTTCTGGATAAACAAGCTTATGTCGTCCGTAGCGATGATTGCCGGTAAAGCATAAAAAATCCCAAAAAGCGACACAGAATGTCGCGTGATGGCTGGAGAATGCTGCTCAAGACGTTTCCCTGCTGACATTAAGGAGTTCTATATGAAAGAGCTTATCTATTTTGCAACCGGTTTGCTGATTGGTGCCTGGATGATGAAAAACAGCTATGCCACCGATGAATTAAAAAAAGAACTGATACGCGAACGTACCCGCAATAGTTCTGCGAATACGGCCAAAGCCGCGTGAATATGCGGCAAGTATCATCAATTGATTGAGTATAGCGCTATGTCCGATCCCAAAGACAGACTATTTAGGCACCTGGCGATCTTGCGCCTGATACCTCGCGAACCGAGGTATCTTTTGACTACCGAGTTGCTACAAAAACTTAAAGATCTGAAGTTTGAGATCGATTTACGTACCTTGCAGCGAGATCTAGGCGGACGGCTTAGCCTGGATTTCCCCTTGCTTTGTGATGAGAGGACGCGTCCATTCCGTTGGAGTTTCCGCCAGGACACGCCTCGGTTCGATTTTCCCGTGCTAGATACCCCTACTGTACTGGCTTTCGTTTTTGCTGAAAATTATCTGGAAAAGTTGTTGCCACCCAGCGTACTCCGTCTGCTGGAACCTTATTTTTCAATGGCGCGGCAGCAATTACAGGGACAGCAAACACACTGGGCAGAACGCGTGCGCGCATTACCTAATGGCAAAACGTTGTATCCCGCAGAAGTAGATGTGGATATTTGGGAACAGGTTTCCACCGCGCTGATGGAAAAGCGCCAGTTACAGATTCTTTATCTTAGCCGTAGTAAAGGCGAGTCCAAAAGCTTACGTGTCCACCCTGTCGGATTGGTGGCTCGCCATTCAATAAGTTATCTGGTCGGCACCGTTGATGGTTATAACGATTTACGTCAGTTTGCCCTGCACCGCATCCAACAGGCAGATACGCTGGACGAGTCAGCCTGTGAACCGGACGGTTTTGATATTGACAGCTATATCGAGTCCGGTGCTTTTGCCTCGCGGCAGAGTGAACGAGAGGTGGAGTTGATTGCCGATGTTCATCCGCAGACCGCCTGGCTGCTGCGTGAAACACCACTTAGCTATCAGCAAAGTCTGGAGGCACTGCCGGGCAGCGATTGGTATCGACTGCGAGCCCTCGTACCGCTGGATCAGGAAACGCTGTGGTGGATCTTCGGACTGAACGAGAACATCCGGGTATATGAGCCTGGGGTTTGGGTGGAGGAGATTAAGGAGAAGATGGAGAGAATGAGACAGATGTATGAAAAACAGGCATACGGTTCATTAGCAAGATAATAAGCAAACGCATCTATTCGAGGTCTTTTATGAAAAACAATGATCACGACACGCCATTCTCCTTCAGGGCCGACGAAAGCCATCATCGTAAGGACGAAATACAGCAGGATAAGTTTCGCACGGCAACCGCGCTGGCAAGTGATGAAGTAGTGCAGCGTTTTGGCAGCGCCAGCGCCGAATATCTGAAAGGGTATCGCGGCGTCGATAACGAAACAGGCCAACGGTTTGCCAAAGGTCTGGCTGATGTGGCGAAACACAAAGTTAATCCCGACTATGCAGCACAAAATATAAAGCAACAGGCGGGTTTCTCCGCAGAAATCGCCGCGACCAGCCGCGATAATGCAGAGGCGATTATCAGCCGTAATCCCACTCGTACCGTTCGCAGCGATGATCTGCCTGAGTATGGCAAAAACCATAACGTCGTGGATCGCGTGCAGATCCTCGATGGCGATATTATCGGCGGTTCACAAAGCCAGATGAAATTTGTCGGCGACCGGAATCAACTCTTCAATAAAATCGCAAAAGAAGACGGCAAATTTGCACGCTATCGCGGAGTCAAACTTGAGCTACCGTCAGAACAATTTGAAGGTGCGGAGACGTTTTGCCGTCAGAAATCCCAGGAGCTTCGCAATCAGGCCGATAAAGTTGAAACACTGGGCAAACAGGATGTTGCCGATAAGCTGCGCCGTGAAGCAGATAACTACGATCAGCTCGCCGACAATGTATCTGACAGCGGCCTGACTACCGAACAGGCAATTTATTACCGTGAGCATCCCAAACGGGCTACCGCAATAGATATTGCGCGTACCAGCAACCGTGCCGGTATTGAAGGCGCCAAATACGGTGCTGCGATTGGCGGAGCGATCTCGTTATTAACCAACGTGTTTAACGTAGTTCAGCAGGACAAAGCGCTGGGTGACGCAGTGCAGGATATTGCCGCCGATACAGCCAAAGCGGCGGCGCTGGGCTACGGAACCGCCTTCGCGGGTTCCGCCATCAAAGCGGGTCTGCAACAATCCGGAAAACAAACATTACGCGCCATCGCTGGCACCAGTGTCCCGGCACTGGCCGTCAATATTTGCTTGTCTCTGGGCAGTTCTATCAAACGCTACGTCAATGACGAAATCAGCGAAGCTGAATTCCTGAACGAAGTTGGAGAAAAAGGCGCGGGCATGCTGTCCAGCGGCATGATGGCTGCGTTTGGGCAGGTCGCTATTCCTATCCCTGTTGTCGGTGCGGTTATCGGCGGCATGATTGGCTACACACTTTCTTCCATGTTCTATCAAAGCGCGTTGGAAGCTACGCGGGGTGCAGCCCTTTCACATGAAAGATTACAACATATCAGTGTCATCCAAACGGTTGCACGTGCTCGCATAGCGAAAGAACAGGCCATGCTGGACGATTTTACCCATCGGGAAATACCGCAATTACGTAGAGAAACAGAACTTCTGTTTAAAGCCGTTGCAAATAGCCCTCATGACATTGATAGCCTGACTTCTGCCATCAATGACTATGCCACGCTGTTAGGCAAAAAATTGCAATTCCAGACGATGTCGGAGTTCGAGGAATTTATGGACTCTGACCAACCTTTAACGCTGTGAGAAAAAAATCAGGATACTTATGCTTATCAAACTGTTGCCGAATGATGAAAAAGCGCTTCTTCTTGACCTCGCCAGACTATTGGCGCTTTGCGATAAACCTCTACTGTGGGACGGGAAAACCAAGGATGAACTGACGTCGGATTCCGATCTTAATGCTCTGTCCATTCAGCAAGGCGAGCAGGAAAACGAACTACTGTCCGAGTTGGAACAATCCGTCAAAACACCCGCACTGTCGATAATTGGCATATCTGCGACGTTATGGGAATGGGAGACGTCAATCGAAAGTAAGCTCACGGAAAAACTGAAAGCTTTCCCGCTTACCAAAATAGATGCGGCGGAAAGCCGCGTGCAGGCCGCCACTGCGGTTTTAAAAACGTTACTTGAAGAAAAGCGAGCCGATTTACCTACCATCCCTAAAATTATTCTTTTCCAACTGATTCTTATTGCGCTTCGCGACGGCAATATTTCCAACATTGAATGGTCGCTGCTTAAGGAAATTCAACTGCATTATCAACTACAGGATTTTATCTTTAAGGATCTATTGGATCGCGCTGAAGTATTGAACAATGAAATAAGTAAAACAATTGCCCTCGTTCTTGAATAAAGGAGATATGACATGCCCATTCCAATTATTATCGGCGCCGTTGCCGCAGCAGCAGGTATTTATGGTATTGCTAAAGGCGTTAGCGGCGCTATAGATCAAAGTAACGCTACAGACATTAATGAAAGCGCTCAGAGTATGGTGGACAGCATCAATCAGGAAATTGATAACAGCCGTAAAGCGACAAATAACACTATCGAAGATTATGGTCAGCGCAAATTGCGGGCATTTAACGGCGTGGTTAGCGACTTTATCGAAACCTTCGGCCGCCTGAAGAATGTCAATCTGGTCGAAAGCCCGGAACTGGAAAAACTGAATGCGGGCGATTTTACAACAACGACCCTCACAGGTTTGCAGCAAAACTATCAGATGCTCAAAGATGCCGGTCTGGGCCTTGGCGCTGGCATGAGCAGCGGCGCAGCGCTGGCTTTCGGCGCCTACAATGGCACAATGCTGCTGGCCACGGCCGGCACCGGCACCGCAATATCGACCCTTTCGGGCGTTGCGGCGACCAATGCTACCCTGGCATGGTTAGGCGGCGGCACTCTGGCCGCCGGTGGTTATGGCATGGCGGGCGGCATGATGGTGCTGGGAGGGATTGTCGCCGGTCCGGCGCTGGCTATTTTCGGCCATATTATGGGAAATAAAGGTGAAGAAGCGCTGAACAACGCACGCAGCAACATGGAGCAGGCAAAAACCATTTGCGATCAGGGCAAGCTGATGCTGGAAAAACTCCAGTGCATCGAACAAATCACGGTGTTGGCAAACAAAACCTTCTCCCATACCAGTGGACGCCTGCGCGGTGCAGTGCGTGGAATAAAGGAATCAATTGAAAAACATGGCGAAAACTTCGCATCCTTCCCTCAGGAAAGCAAGGAAACCGTTTTCCTCTCCGTCAAATATGCACAGTTACTTAAAGCCTTGATCGACACGCCTATCCTCGATCAAGACGGTAATCTGGTGTTATCTACGGAAAAGCGCATCCTGGATATTTCAGCTGTTGCCGATGGCAAAAAATCTGCGCTGGACACACCGGCCGCCTGATCCTGACAAAAGGCTCGCGGTAACAGGCGAGCCTGACTTCTGGAAGATATGACGCACTGTAACGAAAACGCCTCTCCCTTTCCCTGCACCCAATGTGGGCTATGCTGCCAACGCGTTAATCTGGCACAGGAAACCCGCTATCTTGACCGGGGAGACGGCACCTGCCGGCATTACGATGCGGCCAGTAAAGGATGCAGCATTTACCACGAGCGTCCGGATATTTGCCGAGTGGACTTGCAATACCGACTCAACTACGCCCGCTTTTACTCGTGGGAAGAGTTTGTTGCATTGAACCTGACGGTTTGCCAGCAATTGAATGACGGAGATATCTAAGCCGCTATAAATAATGTAGCGCTGAATACTATCAGAATGAAAGTTTTCGGATAAAGCGATACAGAATGTCGTCTAAAGGCTGGAATATATCTCATTCAAAATGTCACAACCGACAGAATGGAAAGGAGAACAAAATGGCAGGTTTATTCAAAGTCCCCGCATTCACTGCGCTGATAACGCTGGTCACCATCGGAAATGCCCATGCGATAGAAATCTGGCATACCGATACCGTTTGGGCGGGTCAGGGAGCATGTAGCGCACAATTCACGCTGGATAACGGCGGAGTGTTTGGTGAGCCGGTAGGGAAATTAGAAATCTCTGTTGATGTGCTGGATAAGAGCGGAAAGGTGCAGCAAAAGGATACGCTGAACGTAGAGCCATTTGGTGATTCGGACGCTACCCGCTATCAAACCGCACTACTGGAAGGTGAAAATTACTGTGAAAGTGATTTGACCATCAATATCACCAAAGTGGCTGAAATCGTCGGGAGCGAAAAGAAAATCCTTCCAGTCTCTGAGTTCACCACGCGGAAATTTAAGCCATATACCGTCCTGATCGACGGTAAGCAAGCAACCCTGTAAATTTCCGAGGCTCGTTATGGTTTCTCTTAACAACAATTATTTAACGATTCTGAATCAGCAGAGTAAAACGACCTCGAAACTGGGGCAGGCGATTGAGCGACTTTCCTCCGGGCTGCGTATCAATAGCGCGAAGGACGGCGCGGCCAGTCAGGCCACCGCCAACCGGATGACCGCGAATTTGAACGCTAACAGTACGATCGCCAAAGGCGTTCAAGATGGCTTCAGCCTGATGCAAACCGCCGAGGGTGGGCTCGATGAAATCAATAATCTGCTGCAAAGGGCGCGTACGCTAGCCGTTCAGGCGGCAAACGGCACATTATCCGATTCCGACCGGGAGAGCCTGAACAACGAATATCTGCAAATTGTTGACGAAATAGATAACATCGCGTCCACAACAGAGATATTCGGTCAATATCCGCTTGCCTCTGCTGAAACTACCCAACCGGTTAATTTAGGCGACACGGAATCCATTAGTGCAAAATTTCTAGTAGAGGGGCAGACGTATACCTTTACCTCAGGAATAGTTTCTCTGGCCTTTATTCCTGCGGGCGCGAAGAACATTACCATCACCGTGGATGGTCTCGCCGGCCCGGAAGACGATATTCAGTTGTTTACACGTGATGGTACCCATCTGACCGGCACACCAGTAGAAGGCATCGATGCCGATATCGTCTGGGCAAAAAATGGTATCACGAATGTTGATTCCATGAACGCATCCGTAATAACCGAATCTAACGGCTTTCTACCTGACGCTGAGTATTCGGCAGATTCTCTGTTGGAAGTGGATAATTACGATACCAGCATCGGCACCCAATTGAGTTACAACGGGATGACCATCACCTATAGCGGTGATGAGGATCGTTTCGAGGATGATACAACCGGTGGGTATAACGACGGTAATATTCCTAGCAGTGAAAATACGATAGAAACGCTGAATATTGATGTTGTGACTGAGGACCTGATTATCATGGTGGTGGGGTCAGGTATATTCACTGCCAGCGCGAGCTGGGACGAACTGCCGATGCCAACGGAAGAAATCGATACGGGAACGCCAGCCAGCCAGACCACGACAATTATCGTCAGCGCAAATTATGGCAGCGATGTGCATGCCATCACCATCGACCCGACGCCTGCCGATAGCGAAACGTTAGGATTAACTGGTGCTTCACTGCTTTCCGCTGAAAGCGCGGGAGCAGCAATAACCACATTCGATCAGGCTCTGGAAACGATAAACAGTTATCGCAGTCAATACGGTAGCTTGACGAATCGTTTTGAATCGATAACCTCCCAGCTTTCCCAGGGATTTATTGTTATTTCTGACGCTCGCTCTCGTATTACTGATGCCGATTATGCTGTCGAAGTATCAGAAATGACGAAAGTACAGATCCTGCAACAGACAACCACTTCTATGCTGGCGCAGGCCAATCAGCAATCGGAAATTGTGCTGACGCTATTGCAAGGATAATGGTGAATTGATCTGGTGAAAAAATACGTTACAAGTCATTGAAATAGATTAACCTCCAGCTCAAATATGAGCTAATAAAATTTGTATTTTCATGTAATAATAAAAATTATGAGCATTAATATCTTCAGCGCTTGCCTGTTTACTACCAAAGCTTTTGAGAACATCATGAAATATGATTACACTGATGCATCCATAACTATTTTTGATGCTGAATACACTATCGATATCAATATGTTAAGTGAAATTATTATCAATTATCCAACTGACTTTATTATTGTACTGAATAATCGCAATCACAGTCCAATTATGATAGCGAAAAGAATCATTATTTTATCCAAGCACACATCTGTCAATATCATTAAAAAAATCATCTATAGCATCTGTTTCTTTAGAGAAATAAAATCAAAGACAATATCGCTATCGCCTCATGAAAAAGTGTTTTTTGATTATTGGCTTGGCGGGGAAAAAATAAATTTTATCGCAGAACACATGTCTATCACCCCCAAAACGGCTAATAATATAAAAAATAATATTTATAAAAAATATGGAACAAAAGACTTACTTACATTTTTACTGATATCAAAGGTTTCAAATATGCGAGGCATCAGCAATGCCAAGCATTATAGAATAACCAGCTTCTGTCGGGCGGCCTGATTGAAACTTTTTCCCGCCATCAGCTCAACGTTTTTTGCTCTATTTTTCCAACCACGGCGAGGAGGTATATGAAGCCCACCGCATAACGTGCTGGGCCGTAACGAAAGTGCGCCAACCCGAGCCATGTACACTGTTACGTTTATTTTGTGGCGTCGCCCGAATGGCAAAAACCATCCCCGTCAGTACACTACGGATGTTGACCGGAAATACAGTATCGCCCATCTCATCCATACCTGGGCAGATTTAGCGGGGCTAAGCCATGACTTCTACGACCCGGAGAAAAGTCTGATCAGCGAGGCGTTCAGGCCGGCAACCCGCTGGATCGGCGATCCTTCATAAGAAGAACAGACTGAAAGATTTTGATGCGTTGCCTTCGGTTATCGATACGCCTAAAACTGAGCAATAAATCATTAGCTGACTATTAATAATAAAAAGAGATTATTATCGAAAAAAGTACTTTATTTACTGGTAGTTAACCTATAGCTACCGACTTCAAATCCCTGTATGCAGTATGTGGTGCAAACCACTTGAACCACACTGATTTTGCGAGCATCATCACAATAATCCCTTTTTTTGCCTATTTTGAATTATGTCATCTGTTCAAGCACTTCAAACGGCGATAACCAATATGTCTATGTGGCGTAAAGGCGACCAGCGTGCGCCACATAAACCATTGTTATTGCTTTATGTGCTTTCAGCCTATCAGAAAGGGCATTCGCGCTTGTTTCACTATGGCGACGAAATTCGTCCGCATATCCTGGCCCTTCTGAACAGCTTTGGGCCACAGCGGCGTGCTCATTATCCGGAGATGCCATTCTGGCGGCTGAGGGGAGATGGTTTCTGGCAGTTGCAGAATGATGAGCGTTGTTTGCTGCAGAAAGGGAGCAGACAACCGCCCAACCGCGAGTTGATTCAGCACGATGTCATGGGGGGATTTGATGAAGCCAGCTATCAGCTATTATGCAAACAGCCGCAACTCATCGATAAACTGGCTCAGCAGATCTTAAGCGAACATTTTCCTGAAAGCGTGCAGGAAGTGATTGCCAACCGTCTGGATCTGTCGATAGACGATGTACGCAAATCCCGCGATCCCCATTTTCGTCAATCGGTATTACGTGCGTATCAGTACCGTTGTGCAGTCTGCGGTTATGATTTACGCCACGATACGACGCCCGTCGGCCTGGAAGCGGCACACATCAAATGGAAACAATACGGCGGCCCCTGCACCGTGACCAATGGGTTAGCCTTATGTTCGGTACATCATTCTGCGTTTGATATCGGTGTTATCGGTATCGATGACAGTATGAAACTGATGGTTTCGGAAGGCGTGAACGGCAGCAAGATTGTCGAGCGATTATTCTGGGACTTTGAGGGAAAACAGTTGATTATGCCTAAAAAACGGGATTATTACCCGCTGGAGCAGTTTGTTGCGTGGCATCGGGGGCAGGTGTTTAAGGCGTAAATATCCCACTAAAAATGGAGTTAGATGAGGACTGGGGTATTCTATCAGCGTGGGGATTAGTCCATTTTTTTTATTTTTTGAAGTATTATTTCATCTAAATATCAACCTGTTATATTTTACAGTAAATATTTATTGCTAATACGGATAAGTAACAAATGACTTACTTTGGCTTTGGGGACAACGATGGATTGGCTTAATTCGCTATTGGTTGCGATATTGGTCGCGCTAACTTCTGTACAGCCTGCAAAAATTCCTATTGCGGTTATTTTGGTCGTGATACTGGCGCTAGTTTCTTTTGCGGTGCTTTACGTTTTTCGTGCAAGAAAAATAGTCATCCGATTAAAAAGAAAAGCTAAAATAATCTCAGGCTGGTCATCTGAAATCCCTTCGGAAAAGCTGAACAACCTTAATTCGTTATTTGTTAAGACATCCATGCATCACTCATGGAGCGAGTTCAAAGAGTCTCTACACCAACAAAAAAGTGTGATTGATGGTGAACTGAGGCTACAAAAAGTTCGAGCCACCGCACCCAGTGCCGCTTATTTCACTGAGCAGCAATTAGTGGATATTCCGCTTAATACTGAATTCTTTAAGCACCTGCCGGGCATTTTGACTGGCATCGGTATTATTGGGACGTTTTATGGTTTGATGATCGGTCTGTTCCATTTTGACCCGAGTACGCCTGAACAGGTGACAGACAGCGTGGCGGCGCTTCTGCGGGATGTCCTCTATGCGTTCCTGGGATCATTCACCGCAATTGCTGCGTCAATCGTAGTGACCTGGTTCGAGAAGTTCTCACTGGCTAAATGTTATAAATACCTTGAACAATTCACTGCGGCTATTGATCAATTATTCGAAAGTGGTGTTGGTGAAGAGTATTTGGCTGAGTTGGTGAAATCGAGTAATGAAAGCGCGACTCAGGCCAAGCAATTGAAAGACAGCCTGGTCACAGATTTGCGCGACATGTTGCAAAATCTGGTTGAAAGCCAGGTTAAGGAAAATGGCAAGTTAGCCCAAACCCTTTCTTCTAGCTATCGCGACAGTGGTCAGCAGTTTGCTGAGCAGGTGAGCAGCGCTATCGAAAGTAGCCTTAAGCCTTCCATGGATCAACTTATGGGCGTGGTGAAAAGCGCCAGCGGTGATCAAAGCACCAAGGCTCAGGGTGTGTTGGAAGATATGCTTAGCGCGTTTATGTCAAAGCTCGATAATACCTTTGGTAAGCAGTTCGACAATATGCACCAGATGATGGGACAGTCGGTTAGTGCTATTGAGTCCATGCAATCTGGTTTCTCTACTCTGTTGCAAGATATGCGTAATGCCAGCGAGGAAACCAAGCAGGGCAGCGCGGAGCTGATGGCTCAATTGCTTAACGAAATGAAGGCCGGTCAGCAGGCGGTGCAAGCGGGAATGAACGACATGTTGACCAGCCTGCAATCTTCAGTGGCAAAAATCGGCGCTGAGGGGGAAGGGGCTGGTGAACGTATGGCGCGGCAGCTTGAGCAAATATTCGCTGACAGCGAAGCGCGTGAAAAGGCTATGGCCGATCAAATGCAAGCGTTTATTGCGTCTATTCAGCAGACATCTCAGCAGGGGCAGCATGATACTATGCAAAAAATGGCTGCATCGGTGGAAGCTCTGGGTGAACAGTTGGGCTCATTATTCACTCAACTTGAGCTGGGGCAGAAACAGTTAACCAGTCATCAGCAGGATACTCAGACGTCATTACATCAGGAAACTCAGCAGATTATTTCCGGCTTTGATGAGCAGGTCAAAACCTTGCTGGGTGAGTTAAGCCAGCAGCGAGAAGCTACGGAACATACGTTGCATAAATTGGCGGAGCAAACCACCGCACATCTGCAAGATATGCATACAGGTGCGGATAAAATGCGTTTGGCGGCAGAACGTTTTGAGACTGCGGGCGACAAGGTTAAAGAGGCCAATCATCTTACTGCGGACGTGTTGACTAAAGCTCAGGGGGCGGGTAACGAATTGGGGCTGGCAAGCCGCGAACTTAGCACTGTTGTGGCGGACTATCGCAATAATCGGGATGCGGTGGCTAAATCGATTACCTTATTGGAAGGTATAGTGGCGAACGCGCAGGCTGAACTGTCGGCCCGAAGCCAATTCCTTCAAGAGCTCAAACAGCACAATGAAGGACTACATGATTACAACCGAGAGGCGAAAGAATTTCTGGAAAATTCGGGGCAGGTGCTGGCCAATGGTTTTAACCAATTCACCGATGGAATGAAAACAAGCTTGGATACTACTTTAGGCGCGTTGGATGCCAACTTGGACAGCGCGGTTAAACGCCTGGGAAGCGGCATTGAAGAACTTGGTGAAAGTATTGAAAGCCTCGAAGAGGTGCTGTCTAAAGTGCCTGCATAAGGGAGCTTGAGCCATGTTTGGTCAATCATTTCACGTTAAAAAACGCCGTGCTGATGAAGCCGAGAAACCTTTCTGGATATCATACGCCGACTTGATGACGGCGATGATGGTGTTATTTTTGGTTGTCATGGTAGCGTCTTTAAGTTCTGTTACTCAGCGTATTCAGCTTGTGGAGCAAGGCGAAAAGCTACGTGGGCAGGATATTTCGCGTTTGTGTGAACGTTTAGAGCTACACGCTAGAAACCTCAACAAAACGATAGTGGTGGATTGCCGGGATAACCGAATCAGTTTTGGGGAGGCCGGGCGATTTGACCATAACCGTTTTTTCCT
The DNA here is from genome assembly GCF_040240345.1 of Brenneria sp. g21c3. Taxonomy (NCBI): domain Bacteria; kingdom Pseudomonadati; phylum Pseudomonadota; class Gammaproteobacteria; order Enterobacterales; family Pectobacteriaceae; genus Brenneria; species Brenneria sp. g21c3. The sequence goes on from NZ_JBEIAB010000022.1 coordinate 68,842, forward strand.
CAATGCCAATGGACAGAGGGCATTGCAAGATGTTGTGCCGTTAGTGCTTGATGCTGCGAATAGCGATGAAGGGAAAAAATGGTTTAAACAGGTCGTGATCGAAGGCTTCACCGATACCGATGGTTCATATTTGTATAATCTGCATCTTTCTCTACAGCGCTCAGAGTGGGTAATGTGCAGTTTGTTAGACAGTCGAAGCCGCCTCCAGCAGCAGATAACTCCGTTTCAGCAAGAGCAAATTCGCCAGTTATTTTTAGCCGGTGGTGTTTCATTCAATAATGCCAAAGAGAGCAAAGAGGCCAGTCGTCGAGTTGAGTTACGAATGCAGTTTTTTGGCTTGAAAGATGCACACGATAAGCCTGCTGTGGACATTGAGGGGACCGTCGTACCTAGCTCCGAACGATGTCAGTTGGAAATGCCAATATGACATCAGCATTGTCCCGGTTATTTACTGATATCACCACCACAGTGGCGCGGCATGCCAAACCAGAGAACAGGCATTGGGGCTCTTTTCCCAAACTTAAAGCTGCTGAACAGGATTTGGCTAAAAGAATGGAGAAAAGTGAACGAACCATGCTTCCGCCGCTTGATAAAAGGCTGAAAGCCATATCGGCACTGCGTCAGCTAAAAGTGCTCACCAGACATGATTGGCAGCTTATTTTCGCGGGATTGTCCGATAAAGATCCTGACTCGGTGTTTCCTGTGTTGCTTGAAGATGATTCGCTTTATAGTCGTGTAGAGCAGGAAATACAGCAACGTATTGATAAGAAAAGGCTTAAGCGTCGCGAGTGGAAATTTTTGTGTAGCAGCTATTTTAGCTACCATGCGAAAAGACCGGACGAAAACAATAATTGGTGTTCTTTGCGCGATCAGCTCCGTATTGGATATGGCGTGATTAAGAGTCAGGTACGCAGAGAAAAAAGCTGGATGGCAGTGATTGATCAATATAGCGATCTCTTTACGCCGACAGCCGGTTCGCTGCTGGCGGAGAAAATGAGCTCGGGTGAGCTCGTTGATTTCTCCGCTTTGGAAATCGTCGCCCGCGTTCCGGATGATAGCTGGCTTTGGTATCGTGCGTTTGTTGTGTTATTAGCCAGAGTGCTGGAACTTGATGATAATGAGTTTAAGCATCGCTTGCCGCATCTGTTGGAATTGGCTCGCCAACGCGAGCGTTATAGAAATATTATTTTACGCGCTTGTTTAACTCAATATTATCGCTCTTCATTCAGAGATACTGCTCACCCTCAGTTAAAGCTAATGGTTTTGGAAAGCTGGGGCAGTCCTCAGTTACGTAGTAAACAGAACCGTTGGCTGGAATATTTAAAAGATCCTGATACCAGTGAGAAAATCTGCGGCATGGTGCGCAGTTGGCTTGCTAAGGAGGATATTGAGCACTTCTTCCAACTATTGAAAGGCAAAGGCGATGTGGATCAAGCTCGCCTGTTCTACTGGTTGCGGTTTGCTAATCAGATGGGATTTACTCGGATAGTGATGGGCGCAGATGCGCGTCATGATAGGCATTCGGACTTCATGTCATTCCGCAATGATAATAAAGGGCGGCTCAGTAGTTTATTGGGGGGAACCAGCGCTGATAATGCTGTGATTATGCAGATTGGTGATTATTTATTTGTCGAATTTTCACGTACTGGTAATGCGCTTTACGTTTATAAGACGTCTGATGCTCCCTTTAACCCGGAAGCGCGTGAGTTGCACATCAACGATTTAAAAAATGAGTACACAGCTAAAGCGCGGTTACGCCACGCTCCGAAAGCCGTTGGTTATACTCGGGAGCATCTCACGGGGTGGATGATCGACTATGAGTATCAGCTCAGACAGCTCGGTATTCGTTATCATTCTGATAATGAACGTTCGGCTTACGAGATCTCACCAGTGGGGATTGAACGCGCGAATAACCCAAAAAATAGTCCGATAGATTCAATATTCCCTCATTCAGAAGGGCAAAAGAACCAGCGTGAGCAGGATATAAAGCAGCTTCTCAAACAGCTTAACGCGACGGTTAGCGATAAACGGGGTCTGGGGGGCGCACTACATGTTCGTTTGGCTACACGAGATCCTGATGTTATCGCGAAACTTACCCGGCTTGGTTTCAAACCGAAGCATGGTGATCCGCTCACATTCTGGAGTAATTAATGCTAAAACGTCTGCTTAGCAAGTTTATAAATAATAATGCTTCCACTGAACAAGGGATAAGCCATCAGTACCAAATTGAGGAATCTGGATTATCGTTCTCATTCAATTTGACTGATGACGAAGCGTTATGGCCATTAGTTGCTTATATGGAACAGCTTGCTGAAGAAGACTATGTGGCAGAGTTTTCGGACCGATGGCTTCTAACCTGGGATGAGCTATATCGTTTATCGGAGGATCCTGCACATCACACCAGCCTGTCTTTGTTAGGCGTACCCGACGTTATGCCATTAAAAGCAAATTTGGCAGGACGCGGCGGACTGAGCGACGCTGATTTCAGCGTATATATTCAGGAATGGCAAGAAGTAGCAACGGGTAGAGCCATAACTTTTGAACATACTGGAGCGGTTATTACGGGGACTCAGGGCCAGTTCTTACTGAGTAAAGATAATTGGCGGTTGTTATCTGCCTTGCAGCAATTTCGTATTAATCAAAAACAAAATGCGGGTGAAACAACAAATCAACTGGGATGGGCAAAAATACGGCGATTAGCGAAGAAGGCTAATGCCAAACTGGATAATTATCTCACTAAAACTATTGTAGTTAAGCCTGAGTCGTTAAAGTTGAAATTTCGTAAGGCGACGATTCAGGAAACGCCGGTTATTGAAATTGAACCTTCTTTTGAAGATCAACCAGAGCAGTGGTTAAACAGTTTTGATAATAGCCAACGGGTACAGGACCAATATCGTGTATTGGGGAGCGATGGTTCACTCAGCCATGTGATTATTTCTCCGGAGGTTAAAGAAGTATTATCTTCGGTGCATTCGATCACTGGGCGTCGTGTAGCTGGTGATGATGCGATCTCTTTTGTGCGAAATCCATATGCTTTTATCGGTGAGGATGCGGTAAATGTTATTCCACCCGCGCAGCATGAGGAGGCGTTGCAAGACGCTCATATCTTCTTCCACCGTTTCAACCTCGAACCTCAGTTGGAGCCTGAAAATAATAGAATTGCTACTGTACTGCTCACCCTGGAACCTATTGCGGCCATACCACAACCAGTGGTGAGACTCTCTCTTGATAAGCCTCATGAGTTAGAAAAATTTGTACATGAGTTATCTGTTAAACTTGCTTCCGGGCTGCCGGCAGGGTTATGGCAGGGCTATGAACTGGAACTTGGTCAATTCACATTAGAACAATTAGAAAATTATCAGTCTTTATTATTACGCTGGCAGCAAGAAGCTGCCGGTGTGGAGTTTGATGACGTTCTCGACCTGAATAAATATGGCGATCGTGTTATCGGTATTGGTGCCTTTGAAAAAGTGACGTCACCTTTTTTAGCTAAAAGTCAGAGTGAAAATTGGTTACCTGACGGTATAAGTGATGGGTTACTGCCTGCGGATTTTTTTGCCGGATGGGATAAAAATAATCAAGATCAGTTGTCCGTCCTTGAAGAGCGTATTGAACGTGCTGAGCAGCAGCAAGATCCCTCTGTTGCTATGCCATGGAATGAACAAGACCTAGCGCTTGAACAGGCTAAATCGCTGTTAAAAGAGTGGCAAAAGAAAGGCGCTTCAAACGATAACGGATTGAATTCGGGAATTACTGAGCAGGAGCCACGAGCTGTTCTTCAAATTGAACAAAATATTGAATTTGCCGCCTATATCAAACAGCGACGCGAAGCGCTACTTGATGTCAGGGATGCGAAGCCAGTTTTACCTACTCTGCTTAAAGAACATATCCAGCTCCGTGAACATCAACATCAAGGCTTAGCCTGGCTACAGCAGCTTTTTCTCAAATCTCCCAATGAGGTATCAGGTTGTTTATTAGCTGACGACATGGGCTTAGGGAAAACGCTGCAAATTCTTGCTTTCCTGATGTGGTATATCGAGACAAATCCACTGGGGCTACCGACGATGATTGTTGCTCCTGTTTCTTTATTGGATAACTGGGAGCGTGAGCTAGATAATTTCTTTTATACCGCAGGCGTAGAAGTGCTTAAGCTTTATGGTGATGCAGTAAGATCGGTTAAATTTCGTAAAGATGAAATTCCACCTGAATTGAAAGCTAAGGGTATTAAAAATCTTTTACGCCCGGGATGGATTGCTAACGCGCACATTGTCCTTACCACTTATGAAACACTGCGCGATCAGGAATTCTCTCTTGCTCGTCAGCAATGGGCGATTATGGTTTGCGATGAAGCGCAAAAAATAAAGAATCCGGCGGCATTGATAACGCATGCCGCTAACGCCGTTCCGGCTCAGTTTAAAGTCGCTTGTACGGGGACGCCGGTTGAAAATACTCTGGTAGATCTCTGGAGCCTATTTGATTTTGCGCAGCCGGGGTTACTGGGATCGTTGAATGATTTTGGCAAGCGGTTTTTACGACCGATTGAAGGTGGTTTGGAACGGGATACTGAAGCGCTTGAATACTTGCGAAGCATGATTGAACCGCAAACCCTGCGCCGCACCAAAGAAGATGTAGCCAAAGACCTGCCGAAGAAAATCGAAGAACAGGACTGTAAACATCTAAGTATGTCATCGCCACAGCGGCATCTTTACCTTTCGTCGGTTGCGGACTGGAAGAAAAACCAGGAATTGCAAGAGCAAATGGCGCAGAACGGTGCAGGCATGTTGGGATTACTGCATAAGCTGAAGCTGATTTGTGCTCATCCGTTTAGCGTGAATCCCGATCCTCGGTTACGTCAGCAGTCGCCCAAAATGACCTGGATGCTAGATACGTTACGCCGAATTCAGATGGGTAGCAGTGATAAAGTTATTATTTTCACAGAGTTAAGAGATATACAACGTGAGTTACAGCATGCAATTATGCATACATTTGGTATTCGTCCTTACGTTATCAATGGCGATACCAGCACCAAAAGTAACAGCCTGAACAGTCGTCAGAAATTGATCGATCATTTTCAGGCGCAGCCAGGTTTTGGGGTGATTATTCTTTCCACCGTCGCTGTCGGTTTTGGCATAAATGTCCAACAGGCCAACCACGTTATTCACTTCACCCGTTGCTGGAATCCGGCGAAAGAGGATCAGGCTACAGACAGAGCATATCGAATCGGGCAAACCAAAGATGTCTATGTTTATTGCCCAACTGTCAGAGATGTACAAATCACCACTTTTGAAGAAACGCTGGACGAGCTGTTGCAGCGACGCAGAGCACTAGCAAGGGATATGCTGTGCGCGCAAAGTGAAATCTCCGGTGCTGATTTTGATGCGATGATCAATAAAACCGTGCGCTAATGGGGCATGGGGGACGAGGAAGCGCTGTGTAGGCCTATTCTGGTTTTGTCGTCTGGCGTAGTACTATGCATAAGTGTAAGCGCACCCATTTTAATTCCACTCTCTTTTTGAGATTTCGGGGTTTTCAGCCATCATCCTGTATTCTTCCGGTGTCAGGTTATTCAGGGATTCATGGGGACGCATGCTGTTATATTCATACAACCAGCAATCCGTGATTTCCTTGATTTCACTCAGTGTTCTGAGCAGGATCAAAAATCCAATACATCTGTTCGATACGTTCGGTTAAAGCGTTCGATAAACGCATTCTGCGTAGGCTTACCCGGTTTTATAAATTCCAGTGTCACGCCATGTTCTTCTGCCCAACGCGCCAGTGACGCTTACATTGATAATACCAAGTTAAGGTGTGGTCGAACTCTCCCCTAGTCATGATCTGGCCAAATTGGCGGCGTTCATCGATCGGGAGCGTTTAGAAACCGAATTTGGCCAACTTTGCTGCCAATAATGGTGCCTACTGACTCTGCGGTGTCTGTTGAATCCATGTCGATTCAGTAGGTTCGGAAAGTGATTTGTAGTTGTTACGGAAAATATTTACCACAGTAGTTCGGACAAGAGTTAAGATCAGAAAAATTTTAGTAGTCTAACGTTGCTTTTTCATTTATGGATACTAAGAAAGTGACTCTCTTGTCGGTTTTAAAGACACTGTTTTCAGCCGGTACATCGGTATTTTCAGCAACTAAACGGATTCGGGCTGAACGCAGCGCAGTTCGTGATCCGCAGCCTCAACCTCTCTTCAAAGTGATGGAGCTTACACTCATTCATTTGGGTAGGGATATCGAGCCTAATACAACTTTACTTAAACGTTGTCGGTTGTTTCTTGATCGTACAGTGTGATCTTGCCCAGCGACGGTGGACACTGCCTTAAGCGAGGTTTCTTTCCTCAAATTGCACCGGGCTTAGCCCGCCGTTGGCACTATGCCGTCGGTGCCGATTGTAGTCTATCTCGATATACTCGAAT
>NZ_JBEIAB010000023.1:0-71105 GCF_040240345.1 Brenneria sp. g21c3
AGAAGTAGCGGTGAAATCCAACGGGCAGTTCGCTACTCGATAGAGAGTAGGAAAAAAGCCGAAGGCTTTTAAACGTTGCGCAGCAACGGCCCGTAGGGTGAATCATGAAATGATTCATAAACTGCCAGGCATCAAACACGGATTACCGAGGTGACATTCGGTGATCAAGCAGCGGAAAGCTGGCCCAGAGGGCAGTATCAGGAAGATACACGTAACAGAATCGGTGGAGCGGTAGTTCAGTTGGTTAGAATACCTGCCTGTCACGCAGGGGGTCGCGGGTTCGAGTCCCGTCCGTTCCGCCACCCTATTTAGGGGCGTAGTTCAATTGGTAGAGCACCGGTCTCCAAAACCGGGTGTTGGGAGTTCGAGTCTCTCCGCCCCTGCCAGATAAAAACCCTTCATAGCCTATGAAGGGTTTTTTTTCGTTCCAATCTTTTTTTCCTCATGATTCTCTATCTGAATTCTTTTTTAATGTTATTTCTACTGACGCCGAATTTATAGACATACCTCTATTGTTTTTTTCTGTAAGTCTATATTTATCGTTGGGCAAAATCTCCTTTGCTTATTTGGAATTTTCCGCTTCATTTATGACATTTATATAAAATGGCTGCGACATTTCATTGATTAGTCGAACTGATTAGCGTTAGCCCTGTCAGGTGGCTTATCGCTCAAAACAGCGTAAATCCAGCCATACACCGGGCTACCTGGATTCAGCGGAGCTGAAGATGATAAATAGACATGATGTTAAGTGTTGTCACGACGAGTTTGTTTATTAGCCGTGGATAAGCCTATTTTTGCTATTTTTTAAACAAATTAATCTGAGCGTTCGGTCTGGATGATTATTATCAGACTCTGTGTTTTATCTTAATAACGATCGGATTTTAAAGAACAGAACGATGAAAATGTTAAGCACGTTCTGGTCGACCAGACGTGCTTGTCTGATGATATCGGTATAAATTATGTCGTGATCGCGATCGGTGTTTTCAGCAATTGTCGAATCAGCGATTGCTGATCGCTATTCTGCAACCAGACGGCATAAAACGGACGCACCACGGGCGGGGTATCATCCAACACTTTTAGCTGCGTATATTGTTGCGCCCAATGACTGGGTAAAAATGCGCAGCCGCCGGTCGTTGTAAGTAATTGCCGAGTGAGATGCGCTGAGGTTGTTGTTAACACCGGAACCATATCGCTGACCAACAGCCGGCTTTCCTGCTGATGAAAATCAGCGCCCCATTCCAGTTTGATGTAGGGAAGTTTTGGGTCGGCCTCGTCGTGAGTCTCTGTAGCGAACAGCGAAAGTGAGAAATTGCCGAGCAGTTGGCTGGCTAATTCATCCATTTTAGGCTGTTCGGTTGTGATCAGCAGATCCAGTTGACGCTCATGGAGTTGTTTTACCAGCGAATGACGTAGCGCGATGCGGGCTTCCAACTGCAACATCGGCCGCTGCTGATAAAGCGCTTGTAACCACGGCGTGAGATACACCTCCCAGAGCGAGGCGGTGGCGCCAATTGAAAGCAGGCTATGCTGTTGCGAGCGAACAACTTCCTTTTTGGCCAGTTGCCAGGTGCCAATCAGATTTTCCGCATAGGGTAAAAGCCGCTCGCCAGCCGGCGTCAGGCGAATATTATTGCGATGGCGGGTAAATAAATTTGCGCCGAGTTGGGTTTCTAACTGACGGATGCGAAAACTGACGGCAGACTGCGTCAGGTAGAGTGATTCCGCGGCTCGACCGAAGTGTCTTGTCCTGCTGACTTCCAGAAAGGTTTTCAGTAATTCGGTATCCACGCCTATCTCCAAAAAAATTTGTCGTAATGATTTAAATGTTTTGTTTTACACAATGTCAAGCCTATCTAATACTCCGCGCCATAAACAGCACGACCATATGAGAATCAGGAGCGTGTAAGATGGCGGAAAGCTTCTCTACAAATAATCGTTTTTTTGATAACAAGTTTTACCCACGTGGTTTTTCCCGGCACGGCGACTTTACCATTAAAGAAGCGCAACTGCTGGAACGCCATGGTTATGCTTTTAACGAACTTGATCTGGGTAAACGTCAACCGGCCACTGAAGAAGAAGTCCAGTTTGTCGCGATGTGTCGCGGCGAGCGTAAGGCTGAAACCGACATGGAAAAAATATGGTCCAAATATATGGATCGCATTCGTCGCCCGAAACGCTTTCACACATTGTCTGGCGGTAAGCCGCAAATGGATGCGGTAGAAGAGTACACCGAAAGCGACGATTAATAAAAATGGGGCGAAAGCCCCTTTTTTACGGTCGGCTTTACACCCGGCCCTGTGGCGATCGTTTCGGTAGCGAGGTTGCCCTCGTTATTCCAGATTTTTGTGAAGCCGGATGAGCAACCGGTCCATACAACGGTAGCTCAGCGCTTCGGCAAGATGTTCCCTGCGTATATCTGTTTGTTCATTCAGATCGGCAATGGTTCGGGCCACTTTCAGTATGCGGTGCCAGGCGCGTACGGATAATCCCAGTTTACTCATCACCTCTTCCAGATAGACCGCGTCCTCCACTGCGAGTTGACAGTATTTTTCTATCTCGTTGGGCCGCAGCCGCGCGTTAATTTTATTGGCCCGCTTAAGTTGCCTCTGCCGGGCGGCGAGTACACGCTCTCTGACGACCGCGCTGCTTTCTCCCGGACAGGTTTGCTGGCGCAATATTCCCGGCGGCAGCAAAGGAACCTCGATAGAAATATCAAAGCGATCAAGAAACGGACCGGATAGCTTGCTGAGGTAACGCAAGATCTGCTGCGCCGGCAGACGGTTGTGAACGCCCTGATAATGGCCGGAAGGGCTGGGGTTCATTGCCGCCACCAGTTGGAAGCGGGCTGGATAACAAACTTTCGCCCGGGCGCGGGAGATAATAATCTCTCCCGACTCGAGCGGTTCGCGCAGCGAGTCTAAAACGCGGCGTTCGAATTCGGGCAGTTCATCCAGAAACAGTACGCCGTTATGCGCCAGCGAGATTTCACCCGGTTTAGGTAAAGAGCCGCCGCCAACCAGCGCCGTCATCGATGCGCTGTGGTGCGGCGCCCTGAATGGGCGGGTGCGCCATCGCGTTACCGTGGCGTCGATATTGATCAGGCTGTTGATCGCCGCGCTTTCCAGCGCTTCTTCATCGCTCAGTGGAGGCATCAGATTACTCAGCCGACTGGCCAACATGGTTTTTCCGGTTCCCGGCGGGCCGATCAATAGCAGGTTATGTCCCCCGGCGGCGGTAATCTCCAGCGCCCGCTTGGCCTGTTCCTGCCCGATAATTTCTTGCAGGTCGGGTAAATCGCCGTCTGCCGGCTGTTCCTGCGGCTCGCTACTGCTACTGAGCAGCGCTTCTTCACCTTGCAGAAACGCGCATACCTGTAGCAGATGCCCGGCCATCAAGGCCTCCCCTTGCGGGATCATCGTCATTTCGTGTTTGTTGCCGTCAGGCAGGATTAACTGACGGCCTGATTTTATGGCTTCCAGCGCTGCCGGGATCGCCCCGTTGACGGCACGTAACGTGCCTGAGAGGCCCAATTCGCCGAGAAACTCATAGTGGGCTAACCTTTCCCCTTTTATTTGCTCTGAAGCGGCGAGAATGGCTAAGGCGATGGGGAGATCATAACGACCGCCCTCCTTGGGAAGATCCGCCGGGGCCAGATTGACCGTAATCCGTTTGGCCGGGAATGAGAAACCGCAATTGATGAGCGCGCTGCGCACGCGATCGCGCGCTTCTTTGACGGTCGTTTCCGGCAAGCCTACCAGCGTGAGGGCGGGTAATCCGCTGCTGATATGAACCTCAATGGCGACATCCGGCGCCTGTACGCCAATCATTGCCCGAGTATAAGTAACCGCCAGCGCCATACTATTCCCCTTTTGCGAAGAGGCTCATGATGCGCAAGAACGAGCGGACAGGGGATGGACGGATGAGGACTTTGTGCGGCGATTTTGAAAAATAACTCGTCTTATCAATTGATTGCTTTATCTGTGCGTAGCTTGCCGCAAAATGGGACGCCTGACGCTGCGCCATTTTCACCGGCAAGGCGGCCCGCTTCTGCCGCGCGGCCTGATATTGACGCCTACATCTTGCCGCGCAAACTGATATAATCATCGCCAACACCACCCCGGCTGGGTCATGACACAAGTTTTCCGCACAACCGCGTTACCATTTGCTCGCTGATTCATTGCTGAGCCGCTCAGATTCCTGATGGTGACGAGATTCATCGGAACACCTGCTACCTGATGATTATCTTCTATTTTTGGGTAGTTCTTGTTTTGATAAACGGAAAAACACCGAAAAAATTGTTGTCATATCATGCCTGATTGTGATAACTCTGTAGGCACTCGTTCAACAGTAGATTAATGAACACTCTATTTATGAAAGCCTTCTCCCTAGTGATTAGCCTAGTCGTGATTAGCGTGGTGGTGATTATTATCCCACCGTGCGGGGCAGCACTTGGACGACGAATGGCTTAAAATCGAGCCCGAATTCAAGAAAACCCCCGCACCGAAAGGTCGGGGGTTTTTTTATTGGGTGCAATGTATAACGTAAGGGAACAGACGATGGTGAGTTGTGCAAAATGCCGTTATTCCCGCAAGATGTTGGGGAATTAACGATGACTGGGGCTCAGTGGGTGGTACAAGCGTTGCGGGCGCAGGGAGTGGAAACCGTTTTTGGTTATCCAGGCGGCGCGATTATGCCGGTCTATGATGCACTTTACGACGGCGGCGTAGAACATCTACTGTGTCGTCATGAGCAAGGCGCCGCCATGGCGGCGATTGGCTATGCGCGGGCAACCGGTAAAGTCGGGGTGTGCATTGCGACGTCCGGCCCCGGCGCGACAAACCTGATCACCGGCCTGGCCGATGCCTTACTGGACTCCGTACCTATCGTCGCGATCACCGGTCAGGTAGGGTCCGCCTTGATCGGTACCGATGCTTTTCAGGAAATTGACGTATTAGGCCTGTCTCTGGCCTGTACCAAACACAGTTTTCTGGTGGAGTCGTTGGAGTCGCTGCCCGATGTGATGGCCGAAGCGTTTGCGATTGCCGGCAGCGGCCGTCCCGGACCCGTTCTGGTCGATATTCCGAAAGATATTCAGTTGGCCGAGGGCGACTTTACGCCGAATTTTGCGCCGGTCGATACCCTCTTTGATTTTCCCGCGCGAGAGGTTGAACAGGCCCGCGAGCTATTGGCAAAGGCGCAGAAGCCGGTATTGTATGTCGGCGGCGGCGTTGGCATGGCGCAGGCGGTTCCCGCTTTGCGGGCGTTTATCGCCGCGACCGGAATGCCGTCCGTCGCGACGTTGAAAGGGCTGGGGAGCGTGGATGCCAATCATCCCTATTATCTGGGTATGATTGGCATGCACGGTACGAAAGCGGCCAACCTGATGGTTCAGCAGTGCGACCTCCTGATCGCGGTGGGCGCTCGTTTTGACGACCGGGTAACCGGCAAGCTGAATACCTTTGCGCCGCACGCCAGCGTGATTCATATGGATATCGATCCTGCCGAGTTGAGCAAGTTGCGTCAGGCCAATGTCGCGCTGCAAGGGGATCTGAAAGCGCTGTTGCCGGCGCTGCAACAGCCGCTGGACATCGACGCATGGCGGGAACAGGCCGCATTGATGAAAGCGGAATACCCGTGGCGTTACGATCATCCGGGCCAGGCGATTTATGCGCCTGCGTTACTGAAAGCCATCTCCGATCGCAAAGCGGCGAATACGGTGGTGACGACGGATGTCGGCCAGCATCAAATGTGGACGGCTCAGCATATGGCGTTCACTCGCCCGGAGAACTTCATCACCTCCAGCGGTCTGGGCACCATGGGATTCGGCGTACCCGCCGCCGTGGGGGCGCAGGTCGCCAGACCGGATGACATGGTCATCTGTATTTCGGGTGACGGCTCTTTTATGATGAATATTCAAGAGTTGGGCACCATTAAGCGAAAACGGTTACCGCTGAAAATCGTTCTGCTGGATAACCAACGATTGGGAATGGTTCGACAGTGGCAACAGCTGTTTTTTGATGAACGTTATAGTGAAACCAACCTTTCTGATAACCCCGATTTCCTCACGCTGGCAAGCGCTTTTAATATTCCGGGCCAGCGTATCAGCCGTAAAGACCAGATCGATGACGCACTGAATGCGCTGTTTAACAGCGAAGGTCCATACTTACTGCATGTCTCCATCGATGAATACGAGAATGTCTGGCCGCTGGTGCCGCCCGGCGCCGGTAATGAAACGATGCTGGATAAAACAGAATAATAGCTGGAGAAAAGAGAATGACACACCATCGGCTTTCCATTCAGGCCCGCTTTCGTCCGGAGATTCTGGAACGCGTATTGCGCATCGCCCGGCATCGAGGTTTCCAGGTTTGCGCCATGAACATGGTCCAAACCGCCAATACCAACGATCGCATCAATATTGAGCTGACCGTTGCCAGTCATCGTCCGATAGATTTATTGTCGGCGCAGTTGAGTAAACTGCTGGATATTGCTTATGTTGAAATTCAGCCAATGACAACATCTCAGCAGTTCAGCGCCTAACAAACAAGAGAAAGGAAAATAAGAAATGACCAAGAAAGCCGACTACATTTGGTTTAACGGGGAAATGGTTCCATGGGCTGATGCCAAAGTTCACGTTATGTCACATGCCTTGCATTACGGCTCTTCCGTATTCGAAGGTATTCGTTGCTATGACACGCATAACGGACCGGCGGTATTCCGTCATCGTGAGCATATGCAGCGCCTGCACGATTCGGCGAAAATCTATCGCATGCCGTTGCAGCAAAGCGTCGATGAGCTGATGGAAGCCTGCCGCGAAACGTTGCGCAAAAATAAGCTGACCGGCGCCTATATCCGTCCGCTGGTATTCGTCGGCGATGTCGGCATGGGCGTTAACCCGCCGGACGGCTACAAACCGGATGTCATCATCGCCGCTTTCCCTTGGGGCGCGTATCTGGGCGAAGATGCGCTGGATCAGGGCATCGATGCGATGGTGTCTTCATGGCACCGTGTTGCGGCGAATACCATTCCCACCGCCGCCAAAGCGGGCGGGAACTACCTGTCCTCTCTGCTGGTCGGCAGCGAGGCGCGTCGTCATGGCTATCAGGAAGGGATTGCGCTGGATGTGCATGGCTACGTGTCCGAAGGCGCGGGCGAAAACCTGTTTGAAGTGAAGGACGGCATCCTTTTCACGCCGCCGTTCACGTCTTCCGCCCTACCGGGGATTACGCGCGACGCCATCATCAAGCTGGCGAAAGAGCTGGGTCTGGAGATTCGTGAACAGGTGCTGTCGCGTGAATCGCTGTATCTGGCCGATGAAGTCTTTATGTCCGGCACCGCAGCTGAAATCACGCCGGTTCGCAGCGTCGACGGTATTCAGGTCGGCATCGGCAAATGCGGTCCGGTGACGAAAAAACTGCAACAGGCGTTTTTCGGCCTGTTTACCGGCGAAACGGAAGATAAATGGGGCTGGCTGGATCCGGTTAACCGTTAATCAACCCATTATGACAGACAGATTCAGGTGATGGCGCGCTTTGCCATCGCCCATTAAGTTAATACTGGAGTAACAAGAGTATGCCTAAGTACCGTTCAGCCACAACCACGCACGGCCGTAACATGGCCGGCGCCCGAGCCTTGTGGCGCGCCACCGGAATGACCGACGACGATTTTGGCAAGCCGATTATCGCGGTGGTTAACTCATTCACCCAGTTTGTACCCGGCCATGTGCATTTGCGCGATATGGGCAAACTGGTTGCCGAGCAAATCGAAGCGTCCGGCGGCGTGGCGAAAGAGTTCAATACTATTGCGGTTGATGACGGTATCGCTATGGGGCATGGCGGCATGCTCTATTCTCTGCCTTCTCGCGAATTGATTGCCGACTCGGTTGAATACATGGTGAACGCGCACTGCGCCGATGCCATGGTGTGTATTTCCAACTGCGACAAGATTACCCCGGGAATGATGATGGCCGCGCTGCGCCTGAATATTCCGGCGATTTTCGTCTCCGGCGGTCCGATGGAAGCGGGGAAAACCAAGCTGTCCGATCAGTTGATCAAACTGGATTTGGTGGACGCCATGATCCAGGGGGCCAACCCGAACGTCAGCGATGCCGACAGCGAACAGATTGAACGCTCCGCCTGTCCGACCTGCGGTTCCTGTTCCGGCATGTTTACCGCCAACTCCATGAACTGTCTGACCGAAGCGCTGGGTCTGTCATTACCGGGCAACGGTTCGCTGCTGGCGACCCATTCCGATCGTAAAAATCTGTTCCTGAAAGCCGGTACGCGAATCGTCGAGCTGGCGAAACGCTACTACGAACAAGACGATGAAAGCGTGTTGCCGCGCAGCATTGCCACCAAGTCCGCGTTCGAGAACGCCATGACGCTGGATATCGCCATGGGCGGTTCGACCAATACCGTACTGCACCTGCTGGCGTCGGCGCAGGAAGGCGAGGTCGACTTCACGATGGAAGACATCGACCGTCTGTCGCGTAAGGTTCCGCACCTGTGCAAGGTGGCGCCGAGCACGCAGAAATACCATATGGAAGACGTGCATCGCGCCGGCGGGGTGATCGGCATTCTGGGCGAACTGGATCGCGCCGGCCTGCTGCATCGCGACGTGCGCAACGTGCTGGGCAAAAACTTGCAGGAAACCATCGACGCATATGATGTGATGGTGACGGAAGACGACGGCGTGAAACGTATGTACACCGCCGGCCCGGCGGGTATCCGCACCACCAAGGCGTTCTCGCAGAGCTGCCGCTGGGATTCGCTGGATGTCGATCGTCAGGAAGGCTGTATTCGTTCCCGTGAGTTTGCCTATAGTCAGGACGGCGGTTTGGCCGTGTTGTACGGCAATCTGGCGGAAGACGGTTGCATCGTGAAAACGGCGGGCGTCGACAAAGGCAGTCTGGTGTTCCGCGGTCCGGCCAAAGTGTATGAAAGCCAGGATGATGCGGTAGAAGCGATTCTGGGCGGCAAAGTGGTGGCCGGCGACGTGGTGGTCATTCGCTACGAAGGGCCGAAAGGCGGTCCGGGCATGCAGGAAATGTTGTATCCCACCAGCTTCCTGAAATCCATGGGGTTGGGCAAGGCCTGTGCGCTGATCACCGACGGCCGTTTCTCCGGCGGGACATCCGGTTTGTCCATCGGCCATGCTTCTCCCGAAGCCGCCAGCGGCGGACTCATCGGGCTGGTGGAGGACGGGGATATGATCGCGATTGATATTCCTGGCCGCAGCATCGCATTGGACGTGCCGGAAAATGAACTGGCCAGCCGTCGTGAAGCCGAACTGGCGCGGGGCGACGCGGCCTGGACGCCGCGTAATCGCAACCGTCCGGTCTCTTTTGCGCTGCGCGCCTATGCCAGCCTGGCAACCAGCGCCGATAAAGGCGCCGTTCGTGACAAGAGTAAGCTGGGAGGCTAACCATGGCAGTGTCACAACCACTTCCCTCCGCGCCCTGCGGGGCGGAGTATCTGCGGGCGATTTTGCGCTCGCCGGTTTATGAAGTCACACAGGTTACGCCGCTGGAGAAGATGGATAAACTCTCTTCGCGGCTGGGTAACGTCATCCTGGTGAAGCGTGAAGACCGCCATGCGGTGCACAGCTTTAAGCTGCGCGGCGCCTACGCGATGATGGCTGGATTGAGCGACGAGCAGAAAGCGCATGGCGTGGTGACCGCTTCGGCGGGCAATCATGCGCAGGGCGTGGCGCTTTCCGCCAGCAAGCTCGGCATCAACTCGCTGATCGTGATGCCGGTCGCCACGGCGGACATCAAAGTCGACGCGGTGCGCGGTTTCGGCGGCGAAGTCCTGTTGCATGGAGCGAACTTTGACGAGACGAAGGCCAAAGCCATCGAACTGTCGCAGCAGCAGAATATGACGTTTCTACCGCCGTTTGATCATCCTGCCGTGATTGCCGGGCAGGGGACGCTGGCGATGGAACTGTTGCAGCAGGACGCGCACCTGGATCGGGTATTCGTACCGGTCGGCGGCGGCGGTCTGGCGGCCGGCGTCGCGGTTCTGATCAAGCAACTGATGCCTCAGATCAAAGTCATCGGCGTGGAAGCGGAAGATTCCGCCTGTCTGCGCGCCGCGCTGGACGCCGGTCAGCCGGTTGATCTGGCGCGCGTGGGGCTGTTTGCCGAAGGGGTGGCGGTCAAGCGCATCGGTGATGAAACTTTCCGCCTTTGCCGGGAATATCTGGACGACGTGATCACCGTCGACAGCGACGCCATCTGCGCGGCAGTCAAAGATCTGTTTGAAGACGTGCGGGCGATTGCCGAACCTTCCGGCGCGCTGGCGCTGGCCGGGATGAAAAAATACATCCAGCAGCATCAGATTCAGGGCGAACGCCTGGCGCACGTATTGTCCGGCGCCAACGTCAACTTCCACGGTCTGCGTTACGTGTCTGAGCGTTGCGAACTGGGCGAGCAGCGTGAAGCCTTGCTGGCGGTGACGATCCCGGAGAAAAAGGGCAGCTTTCTCAAGTTCTGCCAATTGCTCGGCGGCCGCTCCGTTACCGAGTTCAATTACCGCTATGCGAATGAAAAAGAGGCCTGCATTTTTGCCGGCGTGCGTCTGACGCGCGGTCATGCCGAACGCGAAGAGATCATTGCCGATCTGGCCGCGGGCGGCTACGACGTCGTCGATCTGTCCGATGACGAGATGGCCAAACTGCATGTGCGCTATATGGTGGGCGGACGGCCTTCGAAACCGTTGACGGAAAGGCTGTATAGCTTCGAATTTCCTGAATCGCCGGGCGCGCTGCTGAAGTTTCTGACTACGCTGGGAACGCACTGGAATATTTCATTGTTCCACTATCGTAGCCACGGTATGGATTTCGGCCGCGTACTGGCGGCGTTCGAACGGGAAGAGCGCGATCCGGAGTTTGAGAAGCATCTGCACGATCTGGGTTACGAGTGCCATGACGAAACCAATAATCCGTCGTTTCGTTTCTTTCTGGCGGGTTAGTCGCTGAGTCATCAGCGCATAACGCTGCCGGTGGCGTTTCGCCGCCGGCAGCGTTATCGTTATGTCATTCGACAGGCAACGCTGATGATGTAAAACGATGACGATGCATTTCAATGGCTTTTCCCAGCAGGGTTTGACGTTTCTCCAACAGGTACGTCAGCAGAATGATAAAGCGTGGTTTGACGAACACCGCCCGATTTACGAACAGGAACTGCTGGCGCCGTTTCGCGCGCTGGTGGAGGCGCTGAGCCTGACCATGTTGCCAATCGACGATCGGTTTGAAACGCGTCCGGCAATCGGCAAAACGCTGTCCCGTATCCACCGCGATACCCGCTTTTCCCACGATAAATCACGTTACCGCAGCCAGATGTGGCTGACATTCAAACGTACCCGCAAAGACTGGACGGACGCGCCGAGCTATTTCTTTGAGATCGCCCCCGATTGCTGGCGTTATGGGCTGGGCTATTACAGCGCCGCGCGCAATACGATGGAGCTGTTCCGTCAAACGCTGCGCGGCAACCCGCAACGCTTCCTTGAGGCGGCGGAGTGCTTACAGGATACGTTTGTCCTGGAAGGCGAAAGTTATAAACGCCCATTGATTAAAGACCTGCCGGCGGAGTTGGCCGACTGGTATAACCGTAAGTCTTTTGCCGCCATTCATACCAGTCGGGACATGGAGCCGCTGTTCTCCGGTGATTTGGTTGCGACGCTGGCGCAGGGATTTACCCAGCTTGAACCGCTTTATCATTACCTGATGGATATCGAAGCCATGAAAAAAGCCGCGCAGGAAACGGAAAGCCCGGCTCGGCATGCATTTTCCGCCAACCCGTGGTTTGAACGCTAGGCAAGGGAATGCCGATCTACGGCGAACCGTCAGTGCATCCGGCGGTACGTCCAGGGGGGCAGAGGATGGGGAAGCCGCCATAGTCCCAGCCGCTGTTGGCGCGCCGCGTTTTCATGGCGCATCAGTTCGCGGTTGTTACGGTCGTGTTTGTATACCCAGGCTTGACCGTTGCGCAGCAGACTGGCGTTAATATTGCTGTTCCGGTAATAGACCGTACCCAGGTAGCGATCGTACCGATCCCGCGTCTCATAGTGTACCGTCACCCATCGCCCGCCAATCTGTCTATCCAGCGCCCGACGAGATGTCTTGCCGTAAGGCTGTCGGTATTCCGGCGCATCGATGCCCAGCATGCGGATACGGTAATCGACGCCGTTCTGACGCACCACGATGGTGTCGCCGTCGACGACGTTCACCACCGTGCCGCTGAGCGTCGCCGCCGGCGCGGGGGCGGAGAACAGCAATATCGCCGCCAGCAAATACGATTTCATCAAGACCTTCCTTGTGGCCGATGGCCGGGCGGATAAGATAAATAACGCATGCCGCGAGGGGGGAAATTTTATGGTTTTTCCCGTAGCGTTTCCCAGAACGCGGCGATTAACGGCTCGCTTAACCGCTTTTTCTGCACGCATACGCCCAGGTCCAGCGGTTCCATCGCATTTTCGGCAAAAACCGAGACGCGGTTGCGCACCGGCTCCGGGCTGTTTTCCAGCACCACGTCCGGAATAAGCGCGATGCCGCAGCCCAGCGCCACCATCGATACCATCGCCTCGTGGCCCGATACGGTGGCGTAAATCTGCGGATTGGCGATATGGTGGCGGCGAAACCACAGTTCGATACGTTTTCGTACCGGCCCGTGCTCCGGCAGAATAAACGGGATTTGCGCCCAGTCGGTGTCGGGCTGCTTGACTTGCGCCTGCACCGGGCAGGGCAGCGCCGGGATAATCAGCGATAGCGGAATTTGGCCGATAGGCATAAAGTCCACGCTGGCGGGCAATGTTTCCGGATGTCCGGCGATGCCCAGATCCGCCTCGTTTGATTGCACTTTGTCGACGGCATCGGCGGCGTCGCCGGTGGTGAGTTTAATTTCCACCAGCGGATGCTCCGCGCGAAAACGATCCAGAATCGGCGGTAAGTGGCTGTAGGCGGCGGTGACGGAGCAAAAAATCCGCAGTTCGCCGCTTAATGACGGGCCGCGCTGCCCGATAGCGTGACGTAATTGCTGGTATTGCAGCAGCGTTTGCTGGGCGAACAGCTTCAGACGCTCGCCCGCATCGGTTAGCTGCACGGTGCGGTTATCGCGCTGGAACAGCGTTTGGCCGATCTCATCCTCCAGCCGTTGAATCTGACGCGACAGCGTGGAAGGGCTGATGTGCATCGCTTTGGCCGTGCGGCCAAAATGCCGGCTTTCGGCCAGGTGGAGAAATAATTTGAGATCACGTAAATCCATGCGATGCGAGCCTCGTTTTTATCTTGCAGATATTGCAATATGACGTTGTTAATATATCAATTTAAGCAACACATTTCCTGTCATATGATGAGTGCCATAATGGTTTCCCATCTGGCGGAAAACCTTTCCCGAATAACAGACAAACAAAACAGTATACGGAGCATGACATGGCTAACTATTTCAACACATTGAACCTGCGTCAGCAGTTGGCGCAATTGGGTCAGTGTCGTTTTATGGGACGTGACGAATTCGCCGATGAAGCGGGCTACCTGAAAGGTAAAAAAGTGGTGATCGTCGGCTGTGGCGCACAGGGCCTGAACCAGGGGTTGAACATGCGCGATTCCGGTCTGGATATCGCTTATGCGCTGCGTCAGGAAGCGATTGCCGAGAAGCGCGCATCATGGCGCAAAGCGACCGAAAACGGCTTTACGGTCGGCACCTATGAAGAACTGATCCCGCAGGCGGATTTAGTCGTTAACCTGACGCCGGACAAACAGCACTCGGCCGTGGTCAAGGCCGTTCAGCCGCTGATGAAGCAGGGCGCGGCGCTGGGTTACTCCCACGGTTTCAACATCGTCGAAGTCGGCGAGCAAATCCGTAAAGACATCACCGTGGTGATGGTGGCGCCGAAGTGTCCGGGTACGGAAGTGCGTGAAGAATACAAACGCGGTTTCGGCGTGCCGACGTTGATCGCCGTTCACCCGGAAAACGATCCGCAGGGCGAAGGCATGGCTATCGCCAAAGCCTGGGCGGCGGCGACCGGCGGTCACCGCGCCGGCGTGCTGCAATCCTCTTTCGTGGCGGAAGTGAAGTCCGACCTGATGGGCGAACAGACCATCCTGTGCGGCATGTTGCAGGCGGGTTCTCTGTTGTGCTTCGACAAACTGGTCGCCGACGGCGCCGATGCGGCCTATGCGGAAAAACTGGTTCAGTTCGGTTGGGAAACCGTGACCGAAGCGCTGAAACAGGGCGGCATCACGCTGATGATGGATCGCCTGTCCAACCCGGCCAAGCTGCGCGCCTATGCGCTGTCCGAACAACTGAAATCCATCATGGCGCCGCTGTTCCAGAAACATATGGACGACATCATTTCGGGTGAATTCTCCAGCGGCATGATGGCCGACTGGGCGAACGACGACGTTAAATTGCTGACCTGGCGTGAAGAAACCGGCAAAACCGCATTCGAAAATGCGCCGCAGTTTGACGGTAAAATCGCCGAGCAGGAATACTATGATAACGGCGTATTGATGATCGCGATGGTGAAAGCCGGGGTTGAGCTGGCGTTTGAAACCATGGTGAGTTCCGGCATCATTGAAGAGTCCGCTTACTATGAATCGCTGCACGAACTGCCGCTGATTGCGAATACTATCGCGCGTAAGCGTCTGTATGAAATGAACGTGGTTATCTCGGATACGGCTGAATACGGCAACTACCTGTTTGCCAACGCGGCGGTGCCGTTGCTGAAAGAGAAATTCATGTCTTCCCTGCAACCGGGCGATTTGGGTAAATCCATCGCAACGACGGAAGTGGATAACGCGCAGCTGCGTGATGTGAATGAAGCTATCCGCAACCACCCGATCGAAGCGGTCGGCCGTAAACTGCGCGGCTATATGACCGATATGAAACGTATCGCCGTCGCCGGCTAAGTTTCCCCCTCGGCTCAATACGTCAAGGCACCGCGTTCGCGGTGCCTTTTTGTTGTCTATAGAAAATAAGAAACGGGCGCGACGAACCGCGCCCGGCGGCGGATCAGGCTTCCTTGACGGATCTGAATTCCGTTTCCGCCTTATGGAATCGTTCGGTTATCGTGTTTGACGGCGCTTTTCCCAACAGGCTCACCACAAAGATGGTCAGGCAGTTGAACAGGAAGCCGGGGATAATTTCATACAATCCCAGCCAGCCGTAATGTTTCCAGATAAGCACGGTGGCCGCGCCGATGATCATGCCGAGCAGCGCGCCGTTACGCGTCATGCGCGGCCATAGCAGCGAGATCAGAATAACCGGACCAAAGGCGGCGCCGAAACCGGCCCAGGCATAGCTGACCAGCCCCAGCACGCGATTTTCCGGGTTGGCCGACAGGGCGATGGCGACAGCGGCCACCAGCAGCACCATGGCGCGCCCGACCCACACCAGCTCTTGCTGGCTGGCGTTTTTACGCAGGAAGGGTTTGTACAAATCCTCGGTGATGGCGCTGGAGCACACCAGCAACTGGCAGCTCAGGGTGCTCATCACCGCCGCCAGAATCGCCGACAGCAATACGCCGGCAATCCACGGGTTGAATAACAGCATCGAGAGTTCAATAAACACCCGTTCGCTGTTGTGTGCGACGCTGCCCGCCTGTTCTGGATTGTTGCTAAAATAGGCGATGCCGAAGAATCCCACGGTCACCGCGCCGGCCAGACACAGAACCATCCAGGTCATGCTGATGCGTCTGGCGTTGTGGATGGTGTGGTGAGAGTCGGCCGCCATAAAGCGCGCCAGAATGTGCGGCTGGCCGAAATAACCTAGCCCCCAGCCCATCAGCGAGATTATCGCAATAAAATTCAGACCCTTGAACATATCCAGATTGGCGGGATTTTTCGCTTCGATTACCATCAGCGAGGTATCGATGCCCCCCAGCGCCAGGATCACCATCACCGGCGTCAGGATCAGGGCGAAAATCATCAGGCTGGCCTGCACGGTGTCCGTCCAACTGACGGCGAGAAATCCGCCGATAAAGGTATAAGCGATGGTGGCGGCGGCGCCTGCCCACAGCGCGGCGCCGTAGCTCATATGGAAAGTGCTTTCAAACAGGCGG
This sequence comes from Brenneria sp. g21c3, assembly GCF_040240345.1. Taxonomy (NCBI): domain Bacteria; kingdom Pseudomonadati; phylum Pseudomonadota; class Gammaproteobacteria; order Enterobacterales; family Pectobacteriaceae; genus Brenneria; species Brenneria sp. g21c3. The sequence continues at coordinate 16,056 of NZ_JBEIAB010000023.1, forward strand.
GCGCCGGCCACCACGCCGGAGGCGCAGTAAATGGTGAAAAAGATCAGAATGACCAGGGCGGAAATCACGCGCAGCAATTTGCTGGTGTCCTCGAAGCGGTGGGTGAAATAGTCCGGCAGCGTCAGCGCGTTGTGGTTGACTTCGGTGTGTACGCGCAAACGGCCGGCCACCCATTTCCAGTTAAGATACGCGCCGATGATCAGACCGATGGCGATCCAGCTTTCGGAAATGCCGGAAATGAAAATCGCCCCCGGCAGCCCCATCAGTAGCCAGCCGCTCATATCCGACGCGCCGGCGGAGAGGGCGGTGACCAGGCTGCCCATGCGGCGTCCGCCCAGAATGTAATCACCGAAGTTGTTGGTCGCCCGGTAAGCGAACAGGCCGATAAGTACCATCCCGAAGATATACACCAGAAAAGTCACCAGCATTGGTGTGCTCATTGTCATTCAACTCTCCACTTTCATTATTATTTGTACATGCGCGATGGTGCGATAGACCCTGGTCTTCACGCTGGCGACGTTAAAAATCTCTCCCGAAACTTTTTTATGGCGACGCCACTTTTCGAGTGCCTTGAAAGCGGCTGCGACATGCTGGGAATAGCGCTGTCGATCTCCAGCTAAATTGAAGCGGGAGAGATTATGCCGCAATCTCAGGAAGAAAAAACCTATCAAGCGTCCCTGAGGCTCACTAGGCAGGTCGCGTCCCGGCGTTCGTCGCCCTGTCGGCGCGATTTTCGGCGGCGCGCGGCGGGCTGGAAAGAGAGTGAGCCTGGGCGGACAGAAGCGAGAAGAGAAGCAAGTGGCTTCAATGTTTGCAGCAAAGCATCGCGATATCGTGTCGCCTCCCCCTGTCAGGGGAAGGCGGGGAAAGGAAGTCTAATTACGGTATAACACTTTAATGAGGTGATAGCCGAACTGGGTCTTCACCGGTCCGAAAGGTTTCAACAATTCGCAGGAAAATACCGCTTTATCAAAAGCGGGGACCATATCGCCCTTACGGAATTCGCCTAAATCGCCGCCGTTGCGCTTTGACGGGCAGGTTGAGTATTTCTGCGCCATTTTCTGAAAATCGGCGCCTTGTTCCAACTGCGCCAGGATATCGTTGGCCTGTTGTTCGGTATCCACCAGAATATGGAGTGCTGCTGCGGTATTTGCCATTTTATTACCTTTTTACGTATTCCCTTCGTCATCCAAATCGCCGGCGTTTATTTTCCTGCAACCTGAAATCGATTGGGGAGAGATGCCTGCGTGCAATGTAACATCTGCAACGCAGGATGTGGATCGCGGCGTACATCTTTGAAGCGAAATCGCCGATCAAGATCGCCGCCGCTTTCTGCTACAATCGCCCCCTGTTTTATGATTGAGTCTTGCCGTTATGCGTCTAAACCCCAGCCAACAACACGCCGTCGAATTTGTTACTGGTCCCTGTCTGGTACTGGCGGGCGCCGGTTCGGGCAAGACGCGCGTCATTACCAATAAAATCGCCCACCTGATCCGCCAATGCGGCTATCAGCCTCGCCACATCGCCGCCGTGACCTTTACCAACAAAGCCGCTCGCGAGATGAAGGAACGCGTGTCTCATACCCTGGGGCGTAAAGAAACCCGTGGGCTGACGATCGCCACCTTTCATACGCTGGGGCTGGAAATCATCAAGCGGGAATATGCGGCGCTGGGCATGAAAGCCAATTTCTCGCTGTTTGACGATCAGGACCAGATGGCGCTGCTGAAAGAGCTGACCGAGCAGTGGCTGGAGAATGACAAGACGCTGTTGCAGCAGTTGACGTCGACGATCTCAAACTGGAAGAACGATCTTATCGATCCCGCCGGCGCGGCGGCGGCGGCGCGTTCCGAGCGCGACCAGCTGTTCGCGCACTGCTACGCGCTGTATCACGATCATCTGCGCGCCTGCAACGTGCTGGATTTCGACGATCTGATCCTGCTGCCGACGTTGCTGCTGAAACACAATCAGGAGGTGCGCGAACGCTGGCAGAATCGTCTGCGCTATCTGCTGGTGGACGAATATCAGGACACCAATACCAGCCAGTATGAACTGGTTAAATCGCTGGTGGGCAGCCGCGCCCGTTTTACCGTGGTGGGGGACGACGATCAGTCGATTTATTCCTGGCGCGGCGCGCGACCGCAGAATCTGGTGTTGTTGCAGCAGGATTTCCCCGCTTTGCAGGTCATCAAGCTGGAGCAAAACTACCGTTCCTCCGGGCGTATTCTGAAAGCCGCCAATATCCTGATAGCCAATAATCCGCACGTGTTTGAAAAGCGCCTGTTTTCCGAGCTGGGCTATGGCGATGAATTAAAAATCATCACCGCCAACAATGAGGATCACGAAGCCGAACGGGTGGTGGGCGAACTGATTGCGCACCATTTTATCAATAAGACCCAGTATGGCGACTACGCCATCCTGTACCGCGGTAATCATCAGTCGCGCCTGTTTGAAAAAATGCTGATGCAGAACCGTATCCCTTATCGCATTTCCGGCGGCACCTCGTTCTTCTCGCGTCCTGAGATCAAGGATCTGCTGGCCTATCTGCGCGTGTTGACCAACCCGGATGACGACAGCGCCTTTTTGCGTATCGTCAACACGCCCAAGCGTGAAATCGGCCCAGCCACGCTGAAGAAACTGGGAGAATGGGCTAATCAGCGCAATAAAAGCTTGTTCAACGCCAGCTTTGATTTAGGGTTAAGTCAGTCGCTGACCGGGCGAGGCCTGGAGTCTTTGCAGCGGTTTACCCAGTGGGTGGCGGAGGTCGCCCGTTTGGCCGAACGCGAGCCGGTCGCCGCGGTGCGGGATTTGATCCACGGGCTGGATTACGAAAGCTGGCTATATGAGACCTCGCCCAGCCTAAAAGCCGCCGAAATGCGGATGAAAAACGTCAATCAGCTTTTTAGCTGGATGACGGAAATGCTGGAAGGCTCGGATCTGGATGAACCGATGACCCTGACTCAGGTGGTCACGCGTTTTACCCTGCGGGATATGATGGAGCGCGGGGAAAATGAAGAAGAGCTGGATCAGGTGCAACTGATGACGCTGCACGCGTCGAAAGGCCTGGAGTTCCCCTATGTCTTTTTAGTGGGCATGGAGGAAGGACTGTTGCCGCACCAAAGCAGCATCGATGAAGAGAATGTCGATGAGGAACGCCGTCTGGCCTATGTCGGCATTACCCGCGCGCAGCGCGAGCTGACCTTTACCCTGTGCAGAGAGCGGCGTCAGTACGGCGAACTGATGCGTCCGGAACCCAGCCGTTTCCTACTGGAGTTGCCGCAGGATGACGTCATTTGGGAAACCGAGCGCAAAGTGGTGAGCGCGCAGGAACGGATGCAGAAAGGGCAGGGGCATCTGGCGAATATTCGCGCCCAGTTGGCTAAAGCCAAAGAAAGCAAGTAATCCTCAATCCGCCGCCTTGACGGCGACAGATACGCTGGAAAAGAAAACTAAGACGGGCGGCCGAGGGCGTCGCCCGAAAAAGATTACAGCGTGTTTTCTTTGAGGATTAATGGCCAGTGAACATAGCTTTGCCAGCGGCTTTCCAGTTCCAGATTTTCCGCCCTTAGCGGATGCCGCGCCAGCCAGCCGACGGGCAGAATAACGTTTAAGGTCTCTCCTTCGGCTTGCAAACGCACCTCAGGCAGGGTGTCGTCACGACGACGGCTGGCAAAAATAATCGCCAGACGCAGTAAGCGGCATAAACGCTGAGCCTGTATCGCCGGCAGCGCGTTTTGCTGGTTTAACGACGCCAAATCGACCGTATTGCTCTGGTTTTGCAGCAACGTCGCCAATAGTTTCTTTTGAGCGGGGGTAAATCCGGGAAGGTCGCTATTGCGGATCAGGTAGGCGGCATGTTGCGGTGATTGACGAAAATCGATACTCAGTCCAATTTCATGAACCTGACAGGCGTGGTGCAGAAGCTCACGACATCGATTATCCAACTGCCAGCGCCGGGCGACCTGCTGTAGAAAATTATCGGCCAGCGAGCTTACCCGCTTCGCCTGTTCGATATCCAACAGGTAGCGGCGCTGTAAATTGTGCAGCGTGCGGTGACGAATATCCTGTTCAACCGGCAAATGCAGCATGCCGTACACCAAACCTTCGCGCAGCGCGCCGCCGGCCAGCGTCATGGTTTTGATATCGAGCTCCTGAAAAATCGCCAGCAGAATGGCGAGCCCGCTGGGGAAAACCAACGCGCGCTCCAGGGTGAGTCCTTCGATTTCAAGTTCTTCCAGTTTACCGCACTGGATGGCATGCCGTTTTAACTGCTGAAGTTTCTCCAGGGTGATATATTCATCCATTCCCTGGGCGACCATGATTTCCTGCAATGCCTGCACGGTGCCGGAAGCGCCGACGCAGATCCGCCATCCCTGTTGACGCAAGTCGTTCGCCACCGAGCGCACCATGTCGCGGGCGGCCTGTTCGGCGCGTTCGAAATTTTCGGCAGCCAGATTACGATCGCTGAAGTAGCGCTCCAGCCAGGTTACGCACCCCATCGGTAAACTGAAAAGCCGGGTAGCCTGCGCGCCGACGCCGGTCGCCAGTTCGGTGCTGCCCCCGCCGATATCGACCACCAGACGCTTTTCCGGTCCGCCGGTGGTATGGGCGACGCCCTGATAGATCAATCTGGCTTCTTCTTCACCGCTGATAACCTGAACCGGTAGTCCCAGTATCCGACTGGCCTGTTGCAGAAATTCGTCGGCATTGGTGGCGAGTCTTAAGGTCGCGGTGGCGACGACCCGCACCTGGTCCCGCGGGATGTCCTGCAACCGTTCGGCAAAAAGTTGCAGGCACTGCCAGCCGCGCTGCATCGCTTCCGGCGATAAGCGATTGTGCTGATCCAGTCCGGCGGCAAGGCGGACTTTGCGCTTTATTTTCGCCAGCGTCTGAATGCTGCCGGCGGTTTCCCGCACCACCAGCATATGAAAGCTGTTGGAGCCGAGATCGATGGCGGCATAGAGTGAAGAAGAACTAAACATGCGCGATTAACCCTGCCGTTTGCGATTAGTGCGCGGCGGCCCGTTACGACGCGGCGCGTTGTTTCTGCGCGTGCCGTTATTGGAACGCGGCGGGCGCGTTAAACGTTTCGGCGCCGGTAAATCGTTAAGCAGGGCATCGCTGTTGTATTTACTGACCGGAATACCATGACCAATATAGGTTTCGATCGCCGGCAGATTCAGCGCATATTCTTCGCAGGCGAGGCTGATGGAGAAACCGCTTTCGCCCGCGCGGCCGGTACGACCGATACGGTGAACATAATCTTCGCAATCATCCGGCAGGTCGTAGTTGAATACGTGCGTGACGGACGGGATATGCAGGCCGCGCGCCGCGACATCGGTCGCCACCAGAATATCCAGATTGCCGTGGGTGAAATCATCCAGAATGCGCAGACGCTTTTTCTGCGCCACGTCGCCGGTTAACAGGCCGACGCGATGGCCGTCGGCGGCCAAATGTCCCCAGATATCTTCACAGCGGTGTTTGGTATTGGCGAAAATAATGCAGCGATCCGGCCACTCTTCCTCAAGCAGGGTCTGCAACAAACGCATTTTTTCTTCATTGGAGGGATAGAACAGCTCTTCTTTAATACGGTGGCCGGTCTTTTGTTCCGGTTCGACCTCAACGTATTCCGCATTGTTCATTTGTTCAAAGGCGAGTTCGCGCACGCGGTAGGAAAGCGTCGCGGAGAACAGCATATTCAGGCGCTGCGTTACCGGCGGCATGCGGCGGAACAGCCAGCGAATATCTTTGATAAAACCGAGATCGTACATGCGATCGGCTTCATCCAGCACCACAACCTGGATCGCGCCCAGATTAATATGGTTTTGCTTGGCGTAGTCGATCAGGCGGCCCGTGGTGCCAACCAGAATATCAACGCCGCTTTCCAGCACTTTAAGCTGTTTGTCATAGCCGTCGCCGCCATAGGCGAGACCGAGTTTTAAGCCGGTCAGACGGGAAAGCGCTTCTGCATCAGAGTGAATTTGCACGGCTAATTCACGCGTCGGCGCCATGATTAACGCGCGCGGTTGATTGATCTGACGCTCTGCGCCGGCCGGGTGCGAAAGCAAATAATGGAAAGTAGACGCGAGAAACGCCAGCGTCTTGCCAGTACCGGTTTGCGCCTGACCCGCTACATCACGTCCTGACAAAGCCAGTGGCAACGTTAACGCCTGAATCGGCGTACAGTTATGAAACCCTTTGCTTTCAAGGGCTTCGATAACCTGCGGGTGCAGGGCGAAGTCGGAAAACTTCTGTTCAGTTAAGTGTGTTTTGCTCATAGTGTGGTAGAATATCAGCTAACTATTACTTTACGAAAGCGTATCCAGTGAAATAAAGTCAACCTTGTTGTTGGTTAATCTACACCAACGAGGTAGATATGCCCTTCATCTTTCAAGTGGCGGGCGTGTTGGCCGCCTTCTCTTACCCCGGTCGCTTGACTTCAGTAAGCGCTTGGCCGCCATCCCCTTGAACCTTGCGACCTATTGGGTATAGACATAATCCTGTGGAGTAAAACATGAGCGATAAAATTATTCACCTGACTGACGGCAGTTTCGATACGGAAGTATTGCAAGCTGAGGGCGTAACCCTGGTTGATTTCTGGGCTGAGTGGTGTGGTCCCTGTAAAATGATCGCTCCTATTCTGGATGAAATTGCTGAAGAGTTCGCCGGTAAGCTGACCGTCGCCAAACTCAATATCGATGAAAACCCGGCCACCGCGCCGAAATACGGCATTCGCGGCATTCCTACGCTGTTGTTGTTCAAAAACGGCGAAGTCGCGGCGACCAAAGTGGGCGCCCTGTCGAAAGGTCAACTGAAAGAGTTCCTGACCGCCAATCTGTAAATTTCTGAGGGCGGCAAGCGGGCAACGAGTAATTCTCATATTCACTGCTTGCCGCCCGTCAGGAAGCGTGCTAGATTCTTCATCACTGCATATCGTACTTACCTATGTTTAAGCCTTTAAGCTTAAGCCTGAAAGTTAGAGTCTAAAGCATTACTCTGTGTCAAAATCGGAAAGTCATTGATTTATAAAAATGTTCGTCATCTGGTTTGGGCAATCTAATAGTTTTAAAATAATTGGTTTTATGTGCTTTCGATCCCTTGCTATCGTTTTGTGCAGAGTCCGCACGTCTTAAGTGTGAGACAAAACGAGCACTCGGTGATTGGAGGTTGTTATAGAGGCATGGATGACCCTGCCATACCATTCACGTTAATAGTTCGAGATTTACCCCGAGTTTAAGAACCCACCATTATGAATCTTACCGAATTAAAGAATACGCCAGTATCTGAGTTAATTACTCTTGGCGAAAATATGGGGCTGGAAAACCTGGCCCGCATGCGCAAACAGGATATTATTTTCGCTATCCTGAAGCAGCATGCGAAAAGCGGCGAAGACATTTTCGGCGATGGCGTGCTGGAAATATTGCAGGATGGATTTGGTTTCCTCCGTTCAGCAGACAGTTCCTACCTCGCCGGTCCCGATGATATCTACGTTTCTCCCAGCCAAATCCGCCGCTTCAACCTTCGTACCGGTGACACCATCGCGGGGAAAATTCGTCCCCCGAAGGAAGGCGAACGCTATTTCGCCCTGTTGAAAGTCAACGAAGTCAACTACGACAAACCCGAGAACGCCCGCAGCAAAATCCTGTTTGAAAACCTGACGCCATTGCATGCGAACTCCCGCCTGCGTATGGAGCGCGGTAATGGTTCAACGGAAGATTTAACCGCGCGCGTACTGGATCTGGCCTCGCCGATCGGCCGTGGTCAGCGTGGTCTGATCGTGGCGCCGCCGAAAGCGGGTAAAACCATGCTGTTGCAGAACATCGCCCAGAGCATCGCCTATAATCATCCCGACTGTGTGCTGATGGTGCTGCTGATTGACGAACGTCCTGAAGAAGTGACCGAGATGCAGCGTCTGGTTAAAGGCGAAGTGGTCGCGTCTACCTTTGATGAGCCGGCTTCCCGCCATGTTCAGGTCGCCGAGATGGTGATTGAAAAGGCGAAGCGCCTGGTCGAGCATAAGAAAGACGTCATCATTCTGCTGGACTCCATCACACGTTTGGCTCGCGCCTATAACACCGTCGTCCCGTCATCCGGTAAAGTGCTGACGGGTGGTGTGGACGCCAATGCCCTGCATCGTCCCAAACGTTTCTTCGGCGCGGCGCGTAACGTTGAAGAAGGCGGCAGTTTGACTATCATTGCAACGGCGTTGGTTGATACCGGCTCCAAGATGGACGAAGTGATTTACGAAGAGTTCAAAGGCACCGGTAACATGGAGCTGCATCTCGCACGTAAAATTGCTGAAAAACGCGTATTCCCGGCGATCGACTACAACCGCTCCGGTACGCGTAAAGAAGAATTGCTCACCACCTCTGAAGAACTGCAGAAGATGTGGATCTTGCGTAAAATTATCCACCCGATGGGCGAGATTGACGCGATGGAGTTCCTGATTAACAAGTTGGCGATGACCAAAACCAACGATGAATTCTTCGATATGATGAAGCGTTCATAAATCACGGATGAACTCGGGGAACGCCACGCTGGGTCGTGGCGTTTTTTTATGTGCAATTTTATCAGCCCGCTGGATTTCAATGCGGCCGTTACTCTGCTGCACATTGAAGGGTAATGGGAATAAAATGATTAGCCGACGCGCTAATCGTATAAATAGCGTTTTTTGATCTATGCCCGACTGATGGCCGGGAGTAACCGACGTCTCGACGGCGAGCGGGCGCCTGCCAATGCGGCGGACAGGATTAAGGCGTAGACCGGACATATATTAAGCAGCCTCAGCCAGGCCAAGAAGCTGTGAACGGTGAATTTACTCACGATGAGTACTGAATTATTAATTATTTTTCTGTTTTCTCTGGGCTTCCTGTTTGTTGCTCGTCAGGTGGCGAGGATCGTCGGGCTTGTTGATCGCCCCAACTATCGCAAACGGCATCACGGACTGATTCCTCTGGTTGGCGGTATCTCGGTGTACGCCGGGATTTGCTTTACTTTCCTGTTAACCGATCAATATATCCCCAATTTTCGGCTTTATCTGTTTTGCGCCGGCGTGCTGGTGTTCGTCGGCGCGCTGGATGACCGCTTTGATATCAGCGTGAAAATCCGCGCCGTCGTGCAGGCCTGCGTCGCCATTATCATGATGGCGTTCGCCGGTCTGACGTTACAAAGTTTCGGGCATATTTTGGGGCCGTGGCAGATGCAGCTGGGGCCGTTTGGTTATCTGGTGACGCTGTTCGCCGTCTGGGCCGCGATCAACGCATTCAACATGGTCGACGGCATTGACGGACTGCTGGGCGGATTGTCCTGCGTTTCCTTTGGCGCGATGGGCGTCCTGCTGTATCTGAGCGGGCATGCCAATCTGGCGCTATGGTGCTTTGCCATGATCGCCGCCGTCATTCCTTATATCCTGCTTAACCTCGGCGTTTTCGGCAAACGTTATAAAGTTTTTATGGGGGATGCGGGCAGCACCATGATCGGCTTCACCGCGATCTGGATCCTGATTCAAACCACGCAGGGACCTCAGCATCCGATCAATCCGGTCACGGCGCTGTGGGTTATCGCTATTCCTCTGATTGATATGATTGCGATCATGTATCGTCGTCTGCGTAAAGGGCTGAGTCCGTTTTCACCCGATCGCCAGCATATTCACCATTTAATGATGCGCGCGGGTTTTACTTCCCGGCAGGTTTTTGTTCTTATTACGCTGGCGGCGGCGTTGCTGGCCGCGTTCGGCGTGCTGGGGGAATATCTCTCATTTGTGCCGGAATGGGCTATGTTGGCATTGTTCTTGCTCGTCTTCTTGCTGTATGGCTACTGCCTGAAGCGCGCGTGGCGAGTGGCGCGTTTTATCAAACGCATCAAGCGACGCATACGCGCCGATGAGAAAAAGTAGCGGTCTTGACCAAATAACGTTGGGGAAGTAATGAAATCAGAGAACCTATCCACCGGTAATGCGTCAGTCGACAATGAGCTGGATGTCCGCGGTTTGTTTCGCACGCTATGGCGCGGCAAGGTCTGGATCCTGTCTATTGCCTGCTTGTTTAGCGTTATTGCGCTACTCTATTCTTATCTGGCGAAGCAGGAATGGAGCGCGACGGCGATTACCGATAGGCCGACGGTCAACATGTTGGGCGGATACTATTCGCAGCAGCAGTTCCTGCGCAATCTGGACGCCAAATCCTTTTCGGCTCCGCAGCCGGAGCTGCCGGCCATCTCTTCGGTGGCTTATGATGAGTTCATCATGCAGCTGGCGGCCTACGATACCCGCCGCGATTTCTGGTTGCAGAGCGATTATTATAAACAGCGTCAGGAAGGGGACGCCAAAGCGGACTCCGCCCTGCTGGATGAACTGGCGAGCAATATTCAGTTTACGCCGCATGATGACGCCAAGAAGACCAATGACGGCGTAAAACTGGTGGCGGAAACGTCGGCGGATGCCAATAGGTTGCTGCGCCAGTATGTTGAATTCGCCAGCCGGCGCGCCGCCAGCCATCTTAATGAAGAGATTAACGGCGCATGGGCGGCCAGAACCATTTTCATAAAATCGCAGATTAAGCGTCAGGAAGCGGTGGCGAAAGCCATTTATGAACGTGAAATCCGCAGCGTCGAACTGGCGCTGAAAATTGCGCAGCAACAGGGTATCGGCCGTAGTCAAACGGATACGCCGGCGGATGAGCTGCCGGCATCCGAAATGTTTTTGCTGGGAAGACCGATGCTTCAGGCGCGCCTGGAGTCATTGCAGTCCAGCGGCCCACACTATGATATCGATTACGATCAGAATCGCGCCATGCTGGCCACCCTGGATGTAGGACCAACACTCGACGCCAATTTCCAGACCTACCGTTATTTGCGTACGCCGGAGGAGCCGGTCAGACGCGATAGTCCGCGCCGGGCATTCCTGATGGTGATGTGGGGCGCTATCGGCGCGTTAGTGGGGGCGGGTGTTGCTTTGGTTCGTCGTCCACGCTGATCCGTGCGCGGGTCAGCGTCCGATGCGCAGTAAGTCAGTCTGCGTCCAACTTGATTAAAGAGATTCGCTGTGAAAGTGTTGACTGTTTTCGGCACCCGTCCGGAGGCCATTAAGATGGCGCCGCTGGTCCGTGTTCTGGCTCAGGATGAAGCCTTTGAATCAAGAATTTGCGTGACGGCCCAGCATCGGGAAATGCTCGATCAGGTGTTGCGTTTATTCGATATTACCCCTGACTATGACTTGAACATCATGCAGCCAGGCCAGTCGCTCAGCGAGATATCCAGCCGGATCCTGAGAGGTCTTGAGCCCGTCATGGCGGAGTTCAAGCCGGATTTGGTGCTGGTGCATGGCGATACCACCACCACATTGACGGCCAGTCTGGCCGCGTTTTACCAACGCATTCCGGTCGGGCATGTTGAAGCCGGACTGCGTACCGGCAATCTGTATTCTCCCTGGCCGGAAGAGGCCAACCGTAAGCTGACCGGCCATCTGGCGATGTTTCATTTCGCGCCGACGGAGAATTCCCGCCGGAACCTGCTGAGTGAACACCTGTCGGATCGGCAGATTTTCGTCACCGGGAACACGGTGATCGATGCGCTGTTCTGGGTGAGGGATCGCATCGTCAGCGATGAGGCGTTGCGCCGCAGCCTGGATGAAAAGTATGCCTTTCTGGATGCCAGCAAAAAACTGATTCTGGTTACCGGGCATCGGCGCGAAAGTTTTGGCGGCGGTTTCGAGCGCATCTGCGGCGCGCTGGCGGATATCGCCCGGCGTCACCCGGAAGTGCAGATCGTTTATCCCGTCCATCTTAATCCGAACGTCAGCGAGCCGGTAAACCGCATTCTGAGCGGTATTGATAACGTGGTGCTTATCGCGCCGCAGGACTACCTGCCCTTTGTTTATCTGATGAATCGTTCGTATATGATCCTGACGGATTCGGGGGGCATTCAGGAGGAAGCGCCGTCATTGGGCAAGCCGGTACTGGTTATGCGCGATACCACCGAACGCCCCGAGGCGGTGGAGGCGGGTACGGTCAGGCTGGTGGGTACCGATGTGGCGAAAATCGTTGATAGCGTATCGCAACTCCTGATGGATGAAGAGGAATACCAGAGCATGAGCCGGGCGCATAACCCGTATGGCGACGGCCAGGCCTGCCAAAATATCGTTAAGGCAATCAAGAATTATCAAAAGAACCATCAGGTGACACCATGAGTTTCGACACAATTTCGGTTATCGGGCTGGGTTATATCGGTTTACCGACGGCCGCCGCCTTTGCTTCGCGTAAAAAGAACGTGATCGGCATCGATGTAAATAAGCAGACGGTGGAGACCATCAATCGGGGCGAGATTCACATTGTCGAGCCGGATCTGGATACGCTGGTCAAAGTCGCGGTTGAAAACGGCCATTTACAGGCGAAGAGCAAGCCGGTGCCGGCGGATGCGTTTTTGATCGCGGTTCCCACGCCCTTCAAGGGCGACCATGAGCCGGACATGAGCTATGTTCAGGCGGCGGCGGAGTCCATTGCGCCGGTGCTCAAGCGGGGCGATCTGGTTATTCTCGAATCCACTTCGCCCGTCGGTTCAACCGAGCAAATGGCGCAGTGGCTGGCTGAGGCGCGGACGGATTTAACCTTTCCCCAGCAGGCGGGCGACGCCGCCGATATCCATATCGCGTACTGCCCGGAGCGGGTATTGCCCGGCAAGGTCGTGGTTGAACTGATTAAAAACGATCGGGTGATCGGCGGGATGACGCCGACATGCTCGGCGCGCGCAAGCGAGCTGTACAACCTCTTTCTTGAAGGTGAGTGTGTGGTTACTAACGCGCGTACCGCCGAAATGTGCAAGCTGACGGAAAACAGCTTTCGTGACGTCAACATCGCCTTCGCCAATGAACTGTCGCTGATCTGCGCGGAACAAAATATTAACGTATGGGAGCTTGTCCGATTGGCAAACCGGCATCCGCGCGTCAATATTCTCCAACCCGGCCCTGGCGTCGGCGGACACTGCATCGCGGTCGACCCTTGGTTTATCGTTGCGCAGAATCCGCAGCAGGCGCGGCTGATTCATACGGCCAGGCTGGTAAACGACGGCAAACCGCTATGGGTTGTCGATCGGGTGAAAACGGCGGTCGCGGATTATCTGGCGCAAACGGATAAACGCGCCAGCGACGTGACGGTCGCCTGCTTCGGTCTGGCGTTTAAGCCGGACATTGACGATTTGCGCGAAAGTCCGGCGGTCGCCATTACGGAAATGATCGCGCAATGGAATGCCGGCACGACGCTGGCGGTGGAGCCGAATGTCAGGCAACTGCCGGCCGCGCTGACGGGGCGGGTAACGTTGGTGGATCTGGCCACGGCATTGCAGGACGCCGACGTGCTGGTGATGCTGGTTGACCACCGTCAGTTTAAAGCCGTTGATCCCGACGATGTCAAACAAAACTGGGTTGTTGATACAAAAGGAGTATGGCGTTGAAACGTATATTAATCACTGGTGGAGCCGGGTTTATTGGTTCGGCGTTAGTCAGGCATATTATTACCGAGACGCCAAACAGCGTCGTCGTGGTGGATAAACTCACCTATGCCGGCAATTTATCCTCGCTGGCGCCGGTTGCGGACAGCGCCCGTTTCGCGTTTGAACAGGTTGATATTTGCGATCGCGCGGCGTTGGACAAGGTGTTTGCGGCGTACCAGCCAGCCATGGTGATGCATCTGGCGGCGGAAAGCCACGTCGACCGTTCAATCGACGGCCCGGCGGCGTTCATCGAAACCAACATCGTCGGGACTTATACGCTGCTGGAAGCCGCGCGCCATTACTGGCAAAGCCTGGATAGCGCCGAAAAAGCGGCGTTCCGTTTTCACCATATTTCCACCGATGAAGTCTTCGGCGATCTGCACGGTACCGACGATCTGTTCACCGAAACCACGCCTTACGCCCCCAGCAGTCCTTATTCGGCGTCTAAAGCGTCAAGCGACCACCTGGTTCGCGCCTGGCTGCGCACCTATGGCTTGCCGACGATCATTACCAACTGCTCCAATAACTACGGTCCCTATCATTTCCCGGAGAAACTGATCCCGCTGGTGATCCTGAATGCCGTCGCCGGTAAACCGTTGCCGGTCTATGGCGACGGCGCGCAGATTCGTGATTGGCTGTTCGTCGAAGATCATGCGCGCGCGCTGTATAAAGTGGTGACGGAAGGCGTCATTGGGGAAACTTACAACATCGGCGGTCATAACGAGCGTAAGAACATCGAAGTGGTGCAGACGATCTGTGATTTGCTGGAAGAGCTGGCGCCGAATAAGCCGGCCGGCGTGCAGCGCTACCGCGATTTAATCACCTATGTCAAAGACCGTCCCGGTCATGATATGCGTTACGCCATCGACGCCGGAAAAATTGAGCGCGAGCTTGGCTGGCGTCCGGAAGAAACCTTCGAAAGCGGTATGAAAAAAACCGTGAGCTGGTATCTGAATAATGAAAAATGGTGGCGCAGCGTCCAGGATGGATCTTATACCGGCGAACGTTTAGGCCTGACCGACTAACATTATCCGTACGGGCGAGCGTGGCGACGATGACAGAGACGAGGCTTTCGACGGGAACACGCCCTGCGGCGCGTATCCACGCCAGTATTGAACCGTTAAGTTGGGAAAGCCGCTTTTTCAACCTGACCAGCGGCAAGCTGACTTTTTCCGCCGATGCGCCGCGCCTGACGTTGGAGCGTCTGGATCGCTTTGCGCTGACGCAGGCGAAAATCGCGGCGGACAATATGCCGTTGGCCGATGCGCTGGCGGATTTCGGCTTTCGTCTGGTCGAAGGCGAGGTCGATCTCTGCCTGTCGCTGGACGATGCGACGCGGCCGGATCCTCTTCCCTACCTGCGTATTGCGGACAGCGCCGATATTCCGGCGTTGCGCGCGGCCGCTGCCCAGGTTTTCTCGCTCAGTCGCTTTCGTTCGCCGTGGTACCAGCCCACGGACAGCGGACGTTTTTATGCCCAGTGGGTGGAAAACGCCGTACACGGCGTTTTTGATCATCAATGCCTGTTGGTTGAAAATGCGTCCGGACAGCCGCAAGGGTGGGTGACGCTGCGGCGGTTGGACGCGGCGGAGGCTCGCATCGGGCTGCTGGCCGTCTGGCCGGGCGTCGCGGCCCGCGGCATCGGCGCGCAATTGATGTCGGCGGCGGAAATGTGGTGCCGGCAGCAAGGCGTGCAACGTTTATGGGTCGCGACACAGACAGGCAATGTGGCGGCTCTCCGTCTTTATCTTCGTCGCGGTGCCAAAGTTGAGCGCACGGCCTATTGGTTATACAGGTGATCACATGATTCCGTTTAATGCGCCGCCCATCGTGGGTACTGAACTCGATTATATGCAGGCCGCCATGAGCAGCGGCAAACTGTGCGGCGACGGCGGTTTTACCCGCCGCTGCCAGCAGTGGCTGGAACACTATTCCGGCAGCGTCAAAGTGTTATTGACGCCATCCTGCACCGCTTCGCTGGAAATGGCGGCGATCTTGCTGGATATCAAACCCGGCGACGAAGTCATCATGCCGAGCTATACCTTCGTCTCCACCGCCAATGCGTTTGTGCTGCGCGGCGCCAAAATCGTGTTTGTGGATATTCGCCCGGACACCATGAATATCGATGAAACGAAGATTGAAGCGGCGATTACCGACAAGACCCGCGTGATCGTACCGGTTCACTATGCGGGCGTGGCCTGCGAAATGGACGCCATTATGGCGCTGGCGAAAAAGTACGACCTGTTTGTGGTGGAAGACGCCGCGCAGGGCATGATGTCCAGCTACAAAGGGCGTCCGTTGGGCTCCATCGGCCATATCGGCTGCTTCAGCTTTCATGAAACTAAAAATTACACCTCGGGCGGCGAGGGCGGCGCGACGCTGATTAATGAGCGCGGGCTGATCGAACGCGCGGAAATTGTGCGGGAAAAGGGTACTAACCGCAGCCAGTTCTTCCGCGGTCAGGTAGATAAATACACCTGGCGCGATATCGGCTCCAGCTATCTGATGGCGGATATTCAGGCCGCCTATCTCTGGGCGCAGCTGGAAGCGGCGAAGCAAATTAACCAACGGCGGCTGCGCCTGTGGCAAAACTATCTGACGGCCTTCAAACCGCTGGCGGATGCAGGGCGCATCGTCTTGCCGTCGGTGCCGGCGCACTGCGTTCACAACGCGCATATGTTTTATATCAAGCTGCGCGATGCGCAAGACCGCGCGGCGTTTATCAGCTATATGAAAGAAGCCGAGATCCTGACGGTATTTCATTATATTCCGCTGCATAGCTGCCCCGCAGGCATGAATTTCGGCCGCTTTGCCGGCGAAGATCGCTATACCACGCAGGAAAGCGAACGTCTGGTGCGCCTGCCGCTGTTCTATAACCTGCCTGACGTCAATCAGCGCACGGTAATCAATACCATTCTGAGTTTCTTTTCCTGATATGTCGCTGGCGAAAGCATCAATATGGACGGCGGGCTCCACGCTGATAAAAATCGGCGTGGGGCTGATCGTCGTCAAGTTGCTGGCGGTGGCGTTCGGCCCCAGCGGAGTCGGGCAGGCGGGCAATTTCCGTCAGTTGATCACGGTGTTGGGCGTATTGTCCGGCGCGGGGATTTTCAACGGCGTCATCAAATATGTCGCGGAATATCATCAACAGCCGGAGCGGCTGAAGCCGCTGCTGGGTACGTCGGTGTCGCTGGTGCTGGGGTTCTCCACGCTGCTGGCGGCGGTGTTCGTGTTTGCCGCCGGGCCGATAGCCGATGCGCTGTTCGGACATGATGAATACCGTCATGTTATCCGCGCGTTGGCGTTTATCCAGATGGGGAGCGTTTTCGCCAACCTGTTTCTGGCGATCCTGAAGGGGTACCGCGATGCGATGGGCAATGCCCTGTCGTTGATTATCGGCAGCCTGATGGGATTAGCCGCCTATTGGCTCTGTTTTGCGCTGGGCGGCTATGCCGGCGCGCTGGCCGGCTTGGCGCTGGTGCCGGCGATGGCGGTATTGCCGGCCGGCGTATTGATGCTGCGGCGCACGCCGTTGACCTGGCAGGCGTTAAAACCGGCCTGGGATAGCGCCATCGCCGGCCGGCTTGGCAAGTTTACCCTGATGGCGCTGATGACGGCGGTCACGCTGCCCGTGGCCTATATCATGATGCGTAATCTGCTGGCGGAGCACTACAGCTGGGACGATGTCGGCATCTGGCAGGGCGTCAGCAGCATTTCAGACGCCTATCTACAGTTTATTACCGCGTCGTTCACCGTCTATCTGTTGCCGACGCTGTCGCGCCTGACGGATAAAAAAGCGCTTTCCCAGGAGATCGTCCGCGCGCTGAAGTTTGTGTTGCCCGCCGTGGCCGGCGTCAGCTTTTGCGTCTGGCTGCTGCGCGACTTCGCCATCTTGCTGCTGTTCTCCAGCCAGTTCACCGCCATGCGCGATCTGTTTGTTTGGCAACTGGTGGGCGACGTGATGAAAGTGGGCGCTTACGTTTTTGGCTATCTGGTGATTGCCAAAGCCGCGCTGCGTTTTTATCTGCTCACCGAGGTGAGTCAGTTTTTATTGCTCACGCTGTTTTCTCACTGGCTGATTCCGGTTAATGGCGCGTTAGGGGCCGCTCAGGCTTATATGGCGACCTACCTGGTCTATTTTTTGCTTTGTTGTAGCGTATTCATTATTTACCGTAGGCGAACATGACGACACTGATTCATGTCCTGGGATCGGATATCCCGCATCATAACCAGACGGTTTTGCGTTTCTTTAACGATACGCTGGCCGCCGTTTTGCCCCCGGCTCAGGTGCGGAATTTTATGGTGGTCGCCGGCGACGCGCCGCAGCAGGCCGATTTCCCTGCCCTGAACATCGAAATCTATGCGGATAAGAAGGCGTTGGCTCAGGCGGCGATCGCCAAAGCCAGGGCCGATCGCCGCACGCGTTTCTTTCTGCACGGGCAGTTTAACCCTACGCTGTGGCTGGCGTTGTTGCGCGGCGCCATCAAACCCGCGCAGGCGTACTGGCACATCTGGGGCGCGGATCTGTATGAAGAAGCGAGCGGCCTGAAATATCGCCTGTTCTATCTGCTGCGGCGCCTGGCGCAAAACCGCGTCGGGCATGTGTTCGCGACGCGCGGCGATCTGGCATATTATCAACAGCGGCATCGCCGCGTGCCGACGTCGCTGCTGTACTTCCCGACGCGGATGGATGCGGCGTTAACCGGGCAAAACGTGAAGAAGCCGCTGGCGGGACCGATGACCATTCTGGTCGGGAATTCCGGCGATCGCACCAACCGTCATCCGGAAGCGCTGCGCGCCATTCATCGGCAGTTCGGCGCCAATGTGCGGGTGATTGTGCCGATGGGCTATCCGGCGCATAACGGGCAGTATATTGCGCAGGTAGAGAAAGAAGGACTGGCGCTGTTCGGCATGAAAAATTTTCAACTGCTGAAAGAGCAACTGGCGTTTAGCGACTATCTCAACATGTTGCGCACCTGTGATTTAGGCTACTTTATTTTTGACCGTCAGCAGGGGATCGGCACGTTGTGCCTGCTGATTCAGTTCGGCGTTCCCTTTGTTATCAGCCGCCGGAACCCGTTCTGGCAGGATCTGACGGAACAGCATCTGCCGGTGCTGTTTTATGGCGATAGTCTGGATGAGGCGCTGGTTCGCGAGGCGCAGCGCGAACTGGCCGCCGTTGATAAGCATCAGATCGCGTTCTTTAATCCCAACTATCTGCAAGGCTGGCGCCAGGCTCTGGCGCTGGCGGCGGGAGAACCAACATGACGCTGGGACAGTTTGGTGGCTTGTTAGTGGTCTACCTGATTTCAGTGATTTTTATCCTGACGCTGACCTGGCGGGAGTTTCGCCGCGTGCGTTTTAACTTCAACGTGTTGTTCTCGCTGCTTTATTTATTAACGTTTTACTTCGGTTTTCCGTTTACCTGCCTGCTGGCGTTTCGTTTCGGCGTGGAGGTGGTTCCCGTCCCTTATTTGCTACAGGCGCAGCTTTCCGCCACGGCGTTTTACGCGATCTACTATGTGAGTTATAAAACCCGGCTGCGCCAAACCGCGCCGGCCCCCCGTCCGCCGTTGCTCGCCGTCAATCGGGTGGAAGCCAATCTGACCTGGATGCTGCTGGCGCTGATCGCGATAGCCACCGTCGGCATTTTTTTTCTCAACAACGGGTTTTTGTTGTTTAAACTGAGCGCCTACAGCCAGATTTTTTCCCGTGACGTTTCCGGCGTGGCGCTGAAGCGCTTTTTCTACTTCTTTATTCCGGCCATGCTGGTGGTCTATTTCCTGCGGCAAACCCAGCGCGCCTGGCTGCTGTTTCTTATCGGCACGGTGGCGTTCGGCCTGCTGACCTACGTCATCGTCGGCGGCACGCGGGCGAATGTGATTATCGCCTTCGCCCTGTTTCTGTTTATCGGCATCGTGCGCGGCTGGATCACCCTATGGATGCTGGCGGCGGCGGGAGTCGTCGGCGTGGTGGGGATGTTCTGGCTGGCGCTGAAGCGCTATGGCATGGATGTCAGCGGCGACGAGGCGTTTTACACCTTTCTGTATCTGACCCGCGACACCTTTTCGCCTTGGGAGAACCTGGCGTTGTTGTGGCAGAACTACGACAAGATCGAATTTCAGGGATTAGCGCCGATTATGCGCGATTTCTATGTGTTTATTCCTTCCTGGCTGTGGCCGGAGCGTCCCGGTCTGGTGTTGAACAGCGCCAACTATTTTACCTGGGAAGTGTTGAATAACCATTCCGGGCTGGCGATTTCCCCCACGCTATTGGGGTCGCTGGTGGTGATGGGCGGCGTGCTGTTCATTCCCCTCGGCGCGATTGGCGTTGGGCTGATCATCAAATGGTTCGACTGGGTTTATGACCTGGGTAAAAACAGCCCCAACCGCTACAAGGCCGCCGTTCTGCAAGCGTTTTGTTTCGGCGCGGTGTTCAACATCATTGTGCTGGCGCGCGAAGGCGTTGACGCCTTTGTTTCCCGCGTGGTGTTTTTCTGCCTGATTTTCGGTCTGTGTCTGCTGATCGCGAAGCTGTTGTACTGGCTGCTGGAAAGCGCCGGTTTGATCAGGCAGCGTTTATTACGCAGCGAGTCCGACGTCGTACCCTCCGCGCCCACTTCCCCTACGCGCGGCGTGCTGTAACAGGATTTATCATGCAAGTAAAAAAGTCTATTCCCACCTATTCGATCCGCGGTTTTTCCATTTGCGGATTTCACCATCTGGCGCAGTTCGTCGATTACCTGTTTAGCGGCGGGCGTGTCGCCGCGGGGACGCTGGTCGCCATCAATGCCGAAAAAGTGTTGACGGCCGAGAAAGACGCGGCGCTGCACACCCTGTTGGCGCAGGCCGAATACAAATACGCGGACGGTATCAGCATCGTCCGTTCCATTCGTCGTAAATATCCGCAGGCGCGCGTCAATCGAATCGCCGGCGCCGATTTATGGGAAGCGCTGATGCAGCGCGCGGGCCAGGAGGGGACGCCGGTTTTTCTGGTCGGCGGCAAGCCGGAGGTGCTGGCGCAGACGGAGGCCAAACTGCGCGCGCAATGGCAGGTGAACATCGTTGGCAGTCAGGACGGTTATTTCGCGTCGGAGCGGCGGGATGCGCTGTTTGAACGGATCCGCGCCAGCGGCGCGCAAATCGTTACCGTGGCGATGGGATCTCCGCGGCAGGAGATTCTGATGAGAGACTGCCGCCGATGCCACCCGGACGCGCTCTATATGGGCGTGGGCGGCACCTACGATGTCTTTACCGGCCATGTGAAGCGCGCGCCGCTGATTTGGCAGAATGCCGGTCTCGAATGGCTTTACCGTTTATTGTCTCAGCCCAGTCGCATTACTCGCCAGCTTAAACTGCTGAAATATCTGGCTTATCACTACGGCGGGCGTTTGTAGACTCGCTCGCTTGCCGGACCTGCGGTGTTATTTCAACCCGCATTGCTGTATCTTCACGGGCGCTAAAATAACGAAAGAACGCTGACCCTATAACAGGCGCCGGATGGCTTACAACAATAATAACCGGCAAAAAGCCGGAGCAAACACAACATATATGGACAGAGGATTTATGGCAGAAGAGATAAAACAGGCCAAACTCCATCGGGGTTTAGAGGCCAGACACATTGAGCTGATTGCGCTGGGCGGAACAATCGGCGTCGGGTTATTTATGGGCGCCGCCAGCGCGTTGAAATGGGCCGGGCCTTCGGTGCTGCTGGCTTACATTACCGCCGGGATATTTGTTTTCTTTATTATGCGCTCCATGGGCGAAATGCTGTACACGGAGCCGGTAGCCGGGTCTTTCGCGGTTTATGCCCATAAGTATCTGAGTCCCTTTTTTGGCTACCTGACCGCCTGGAGTTATTGGTTTATGTGGATGGCGGTCGGGATTTCCGAGATCACGGCGATTGGCGTCTATGTGCAGTTCTGGTTTCCCGATTTGCCGCAATGGATACCCGCGATAGCCGCGGTGATTTTAGTGGCGGGCGCCAATCTGGCCGCGGTGCGGCTGTATGGCGAAATCGAATTCTGGTTCGCGATGATTAAAATCACCACCATCATCGCCATGATTATCGTTGGGCTGGGGGTGATTTTCTTTGGTTTCGGCAACCATGGTCAGGCGACGGGATTTGCCAATCTGACGGAGCACGGCGGTTTCCTCGCCGGCGGATGGAAAGGTCTGCTGTTTGCGTTATGTCTGGTGGTCGCCTCGTATCAGGGCGTCGAGCTGGTCGGCATCACGGCAGGGGAAGCGAAAAATCCGCAGGTGACGTTAAAACGCGCCATCAACAATATCCTGTGGCGCATCCTGATTTTTTACGTGGGCGCGATCTTCGTCATCGTGACGATTTTCCCCTGGAATGAAATCGGCACCACCGGTAGCCCGTTTGTGCTGACCTTCGCGAAAATCGGCATTACCGCCGCGGCCGGGATTATTAACTTCGTCGTTCTGACCGCCGCGTTATCCGGCTGCAACAGCGGTATGTATAGCTGCGGGCGCATGCTCTATTCTCTGGCGAACAATCGTCAACTGCCGGCATGGCTGGGGAAAGTCACGGCGAGCGGCGTCCCGGCGGGCGGCGTCGCTATCTCGATTCTCTGCCTGATGGCGGGGTCGCTGCTGAACTACATCCTTCCCAATCCGGAGAAGGTGTTCGTGTACGTCTATAGCGCCAGCGTATTGCCCGGCATGGTGCCGTGGTTTGTGGTGCTGATTAGCCAGATACGTTTTCGTGAGCATCACCGCGCCGCGCTGGCCGTACATCCGTTCAAATCGGTGCTTTTCCCCTGGGTCAACTACCTGACCATGGCGTTTTTACTGTGCGTGCTGGTGGGGATGTATATCAACCTTGATACCCGGATGTCGCTGATTGTCGGTATGGTGTTTCTGGCTTTCGTCAGTCTTTGCTATTTTGTCCTGGGATTGGGTAAAAAACAGGCGATGATAGGGGCGAAATCCTAGCATAACGGGGAGGGGAGAACGGATTTGCGCGTTATTTGACGTGAAGTGAGCAAAGCATAAGCAAACGCGTCATTTCGATAAAAAAGCACTAGACAGGCACGGGTTAAATCCGTAGTATCCCCTCCCGCAACGGCGCTATGCGCCCGTAGCTCAGCTGGATAGAGCGCTGCCCTCCGGAGGCAGAGGTCTCAGGTTCGAATCCTGTCGGGCGCACCACATAGTTGTGTGCAAGAGCTGCGGTGGTACATTTACCCCGTAAAGGAAGTACCGCGTCAAAGAAGTAATAAAGTGGTATATGGTGGCTATAGCTCAGTTGGTAGAGCCCTGGATTGTGATTCCAGTTGTCGTGGGTTCGAGTCCCATTAGCCACCCCAGATTTAAATGTTTGTGAGTTATGCGAAGGTGGCGGAATTGGTAGACGCGCTAGCTTCAGGTGTTAGTGTCTTAACGGACGTGAGGGTTCAAGTCCCTCTCTTCGCACCACACAAACCAAGCATCGGTGATGCTTAAGCAGTAAAGCAGCAGATTCGGCGAGTAGCGCAGCTTGGTAGCGCAACTGGTTTGGGACCAGTGGGTCGGAGGTTCGAATCCTCTCTCGCCGACCAATTCCCGGCGGTTTTGTCTGCAAGATTGTAGATAAGGCCGGAGAAAACAGCAAGTCGTCATGGCTTGCTGTTTTTTTTGCTCAACGCTTTTCCCCCTCAACCTTTTTCCTGCGCACTGAAACGCCGCTCATCAGACAACCCGTGATTCGCGCTGCCCGAAAAATAGCCATACGCCGCGGCCATCATTGTTTCCCCTCCGCCAGGCGCGCCGACAATGCCTGCAAGGTCAGGTGCAGGCCGGCAAAGCTGGGCGGGTAGACCTGGTAGCGCGGCAAGCTCACCACCTGTCCGTATTGAAATGCTTTTAAAAAGCGGCGCGCGCCCGGCGCAATGCTCTCAAGGTCGCGGGCCAGACTGTCGACGTCATCGCCATGTTCCGGTAGATAGCTGGTGACGATATAATCGGCGTCGATGACGTCCAGCCACTCGGCGCCAATCACCATACGGTCGCGGCCCGCCGGCACCTGCGAAACGATCGGCAGGCGCCGCAAGCCTAAATCGTCCAGTACCGTGGTTAACGCGCCGTACTCTTTAACGATCTGCAAGCTGCCGTCGCGGCCATTGACCAGCAACGCCACATAGCTCGGCGCGGCGGGCTGTCGTTCGACCAGGCGCTGGCGCGTCGCCGTCAATTCCGCCCGGTAGCCTGCCAGCAATTGCTGAAATTGCGCCTCGCGCCCCAGCCAGGCGGCCAGATCCTGATATAACGCCAGCATTGGCCGTCCCTGTTCGGCATCGAACATCAGGGTCGGCGCTAACGTGGCGAGCTGCGCCCGCAGCGGCGCATAGTCGCCGCTATTTGCCAGGATCAGATCCGGCTTCATGGCGCGGATCCGCTCCAGATCCGGCTTGCCGTGTACCGACGCCAGCGCCAGTCGGGAAAAGTCCAGCCCGAACAATTCGCGCGCGCCGCGCATATAAAAAGAACCGTCGGCGGCCAGACGACCGCTGCTGGCCGCCAACGGCGCGCCCAGTTCGTGGATCATCACCGTCAGAGTCCAGTCATGCAGCGAGACAATACGTTGCGGCGCGTCCGGTACCGCGACGGTATAACCGCCATGATCGGTCACCACCCGCCCCTGCGCGAGCGCGCTCAGCAGCAATAATGACCATAGCCAGCTTCGCATCATCCTCTACTCCTTATTATCCCGGCCGCCATGCGGCGCTGCGGGCCACGATCAGAAATCCCAACACGCCGCCCAGCGAGACCAGCAGCCCGGCCGGTACGATCAACGGCAGAAACAGCGTACGTCCGGCGGTATCTGCGCCCAAAAACAGCAGCGCGCCCACCAGCAGCGTCACGCCCAGTACCGCGCTGGGCCGCTCGCCCGCCAGACGACGCGCCACGTGGGCGGCAATCAGCCCGACAAACGACACCGGGCCGGCGATGGCCACCACCGGCGCCACCAGCGCCGCCGCCAGCAAGACCAACAGCGGCCGCGAGTAGCGGGGATTGGCGCCGACGGCGGCCGCTTGTTCGCTGCCCAGACGCAACGGCGCCAACGCCTGCGGAGCCATCAGCAACGGCAGCGCCAGCGCCGCGGCCCAGCCGAACAGCCTGACGGCATCCACCGGCGAGGCGGCGGTGAGCGAACCGTGCGACCAGGTGAGCAACTGCACAAACTGATTGATGCCGCCGCTGACCATCACCATCTCCACCGCCGCGCCCAGCGTAATGCTGACCGCCAGGCCGATCAGCACCAGACCCAGCGTGCTGCCTAACCACAGCGACAGCCCCAGCACCAGAATACCGGTGGTCAGCCCGCCGATCAGTCCGGCCGGCGCCAGCCAGGCGGCGGGCAGGCCGAAGGTGACGCCGCCCAGCAGAATGGCGGCGCTGGCGCCCTGAGAGATGCCGATGATGCCGGGATCGGCGAGACCGTTATTGGCGACGATCTGCAACAGGTAGCCAGAGGCCGCCAGCATCGCCCCGCTCAGGATCGCCACGGCGATGCGCGGCGCGCGTAAGCTCAGCACCGCTGCGACATCGTCGTCCGTCGCGCCTTCCGTGGTTAATATCCAGCGCAGAATACGGGCCAGGCCCATATCGTCGCTGCCGACGCCAAGCGATATCACGCTTAACGCCGCCAGCGCCAACGCCAGCCATGCGGCTACCCAGCCGGGGCGCTGTGGCGCGCGGCTCATGTCGACCGCCGACGTAAGGTGATAACCACCAGCGCCAGAAACGCCATGCCGCCGAACAGCGCCATGACCGTGCCGACATTGAGCAGGCGCGGCGCCAATAAGGTTCGGGCCAGCAGATCGGCCGTCGTGAGCAGCGCCGCGCCCAGCAGCAACGCGCCGCCGAGCGGCGCCAGACCGGCGTCGCCCAACCAGAGCCTGGCGATATGCGGCACCACCAGGCCGACAAAACCGATCGGCCCCGCCACGGTAACCGCGATAACGGCCAGCACCACCGAACCGGCTATCGCTATGCGCTGCATCAGACGCGGATCGGCGCCCAGACTGGCGGCCTGATCTTCCCCCAGCGCCAGCAGATCCAGACGGCGCGTCAGCAAGCCCAGCACTAGCAAGGCCGCCAGCGCGGCGGGCCACAGCGTTTGCAGCGTCTGATAATCAAAGATGCCGATGTCGCCCACCAGCCAGCTCAGGATATTGCCGAAAGCGTCCGGATCGAGCGATAGGATAAAGGCGCTGGCCGCGGAAAACAGGGTGGCGCTCATGGCGCCGCCCAGCACCAAATTGAGCGGATCCCGGCTTCCCCGCCCCAGCAGTTCCGCCGCTACGCCGGCGAGCAGCAGGCCGGCCGCGGCGCCGGCCAGCGACGGCCAGAACAACGCGCTGCCGGACAGTCCGCCAAAATGGATGGCCGCCACCGCAAACGCGGTAGCGCCGCTATTGACGCCCAGCGTGGAGGGCGACACCAGATCGTTGCGCAGCACCTTTTGCAGCAGGTAGCCCGCCGCCGCCAGGCATCCGCCTACGCCCAGCGCCACCGCCAGCCGGCTCAGGCGCTGTTTGATCACCACCAGATGCAGAAAATTAGCCGCGTCGTAGTCGGTCAGCGCCGCCCAGACGGTGGCGGGCGGCAAGGGACGGGCGCCGCCGCACAGATGCAGCAGCGCCAATACCGGCAGCAGGGCGGCCAGGCCGCTCAAAATTATCGCCGTTCTCATAACAGGGCGTTCTCCGGCAGCGGAATGGTGCGGGCGCCGCAGGGGATGGCGACAGTGCGCACGCCGTATGCCTGCCAGAGCGCCTGCGGGGTCAGTACCTGTTCCGGCGCGCCCTGCGCCAGGATGCGGCCCTGATGCAACAGGATCAGCCGGTCGGCGTACAGGCTGGCGTGGATCAGATCGTGCAGCACCGCCACCACCGCGCGACCCGCGCGCGCTTCGGCGCGGGCGCAGTCCAGCAGCGCGTACTGGTGTTTGAGATCCAGATGGTTGGTGGGTTCGTCCAGCAGCAACAGTCCGGCGTTTTGGGCGAGCGTCATCGCCATGCGCACTCGCTGCAACTGGCCGCCCGATAGCTCGGCCAGCCGTCGTTGCGCCAGATCCGCCACCGCCATTCTCTCCATCGCCGCCGCCACGTGGGCGCGATCGTCCGGCGTATCGCGCCGCAGCCAACCGCCGTGGGCAAAGCGTCCCATCGCCACCAG
The DNA here is from genome assembly GCF_040240345.1 of Brenneria sp. g21c3. Lineage (NCBI taxonomy): Bacteria > Pseudomonadati > Pseudomonadota > Gammaproteobacteria > Enterobacterales > Pectobacteriaceae > Brenneria > Brenneria sp. g21c3. The sequence goes on from NZ_JBEIAB010000023.1 coordinate 42,718, forward strand.
ATCCGCTACCCGCATACCGGGCGGCGCCAGGCCCGATTGCGACAGCAGCGCCAATCGGCGCGCCAGGCGACGGCGGCTGAACGCCGCCAGCGGGCGGCCGTCGATCCGCACTTCGCCGCCTTGCGCCTTCAGCAGGCCGGCCATCATCCGCAACAGGGTGCTTTTGCCGCAGCCGTTGGGGCCGACAATCGCCAGCAGTTCTCCGCGCCGTACGCTAAACGAAACCCCCGCCAGTACCGGATTCGTTCCATAGCCAAAGCGCAAATCCCGCACCTGCATCGCCTCGCTCATCGAAAGCGCGCCTTCAGCGCCACATACACGCTGCGCGGCGCGCCGGGATGGTTTTCGGTACGGCTGACCGGCGTCTCGATATAATCTTGATCGGTAAGGTTTTTACCGGTGACAGACACCTCCAGCTGCCGGGTCAGTTGATAAGAGACCGTGGCGTCCAGCCGATAGTAGCCGGAGACGCCGAAGCTATTGTCCAGATCTCCTTTGCGCGCGCCCACCATCTGGACGCCGGCTCCCAGCTTCAGGCCATCCAGCGAACTGCCGGGTTGGAAGCGATAGGTGCTCCACAGGCTGCTGCTCCATTTCGGCACGCCGGTCAGGCGGTTGCCGATGGCATAGTCCTCGTCCTGGGTTATGCGCGCGTCCAGATAGGCGCCGGACCAGATCAGTTCCCAGCCCGGCAGCGGCGTGCCGGTGAGATCCATTTCCAGACCGCGTACCCGCTGGCGTCCGGTCAGCACCGAATAGTCGGAATCCAGCGGATCGTCGGCGGCGATGTTGCGCTTGTTGATTTGGAACAGCGCGGTGGTCAACGACAGACGGTCCGGCAGCAGATCCCATTTCGCCCCGGTTTCCACCTGCCAGCCTTCCTCGGGATCCAGCGACTGGCCGTTGCGCGACTGGCCGGCTTGCGGCACGAAGCTTTCCGCATAGCTGGCGTACAGCGAAAGCGGTTCCACCGGCCGGTAGACCAGCCCCAGACGTTTGGTCAGCGCCCAGTCGTTCACGTCGGGATCGCCGTCGCCCACGCGCTGATCCATATGCTGCCGCGCCCGGTCATAGCGTAAACCCGCCAGCGCTTTCCATTGTTCGGAGAAATCGATTTGGTCTTGCAGGAATAGCGAGGCCATCCGGATGGTGTTGCGAAAGTCGGAATTCAGCGATGGGGTCGGCATAGCGGCGCCGTACGCGGGCTGATAGATGTCGATGGCATCGATATTGGCGCGATAAGACAGGAAATTCATGCGTGAACGGGTATATTGCAGCCCGCCCAGCAGCGTATGGTCGACCTGACCGGTAGCGAACGTCCATTGCGATTCCAGTTGGGCGTCGAATTGGGTGGAGTCTTCCCGACGATCGGTGTAGCGCCGCCGCAGGGTGCGGTCGTCATCGCGCAGGTCGCGATAGTCTATGCCGGTATCTTCCACCAGCGCATCGTCGTAGCGCAGGGATCCTCGCAGGGTCCAGGCATCGCTCATTTCATGCTCGGCGCCGAACGAGAAGCGCCGTTTGGCGGCTTCCACCTGCGACCAGCGTTCGCCGAGGAATCGCTCGCGCGGCAAGTTGATCTGGTTATCCGCGCTCACGATCAGGCCGCGATCGAACGGCTGTTTCTGGCGCGTGTAATCCAGACCGAAATTAAAGCGCGTCGCGTCGGTCGGCTCCCAGCGCACCGCGGTGCTGAGGAACTGCCTGTCGCTGCGCCGGCGTTCATCCACGAAGCCCTCTTCGGTCTGTAAAGCGCCGGTGAGACGGGCGGTCACGCGTTTGTCGTCGGTCAGCGGGCCGCTGAGCGAACCTTCGCCGCGCCAAAAGCCGAAACTGCCGCCTTGCAGCGAGGCGTCGCCTTCCCATTGATAGCTGGGCCGTCGAGTGACGATGTTGATCAGTCCGCCCGGCTCGCCCCGTCCGTACAGCGCCGAGGCCGGCCCTTTCAACACCTCGACCCGTTCGACATTGGCCAGATCCAAAAAGGTTTCCGGCCGATCGCCGGCGGCGTTGAGCATCACGCCGTCGATGGCGTAACCGGGGGAGGAGAACCCCCGAACCAGAAAGGTTTCGGCCCGATTGCCGGAGGTGCCGTTCTGCTGTACCGAGGAAACATTTTGCAGCGCCTCGGTCAATTCGGTGGTCTGACGATCTTCCAGCACCGTGCGCGGCACCACCTGCACGGATTGCGGCAGATCGCGCAGCGCGGTATCGGTTTTGGTGGCGGTGGCCGAACGGGCGGCGCGATAGCCGGTTACCGGGCCGTCGGCGGTTTCCGCGTGGCCCACCACCGTCACCGTATCGCCGGCGGCCGAGGCCTGCGGCTGGTTTTTCACCAGCGTGACGCTATGGGCGTCGCTAATGCTGGTGATTCCGCTGCCCGCCAGCAATTGCGCCAGCGCGTCATCGGCGGACATCACGCCGTTAACCGCCGGCGCTCTGGCTCCCTCGGCGATAGCGGTGGCGTAGGCGATTTGCACGCCGGATTGCTCGGCGAACTGCCGTAACGCGGCGCTCAACGGTTGGCTGGGAAGGCGAAACGCCTGTTTGCGTTCAATGTTTTCCCCGGCCTGCGCGGCGGCGATGGTCTCCGGCAGCAGCGTTAAGGCGCCGACCAGCGATATGGTCAAAAGACGGCGGTGCAGAGGACGGCGACAACTCCGTCCCGTGGTGGCGTAATTCATCACTTCTTCCCCTCAATATTCAGCCATGGACAATCGCCCAACCGGATAGCCAGGCGCTGCCTGTCGCATCCCGTCAGTTGATTGACGCGTCAGGGAGGGATTTGCCTAAACAACAAAGTGAAATTTTTGCAAAAAAAGCAAAGAAACGGGCTCAGGCGATGATGAGTAACAGGCCGGGCACCCGACGTACCGACAGCCCCTGGGTGCGTGCCAACGCCGTCATGGCGGAGAGCGCCCGATCGATGGCGAACACGCCGCTGACCGGCACCGCGCCGGCCGCTCGGGCGCGCAGCACCACTTTTTCCGGCAGGTAGCGGCCCAGTTCCGCCAGCGCGCCGGCCAGCGGACGTCCCTCGAAAATCACGCGTCGTTCGCGCCAGGCCAGCTCCGTCAGCTTGAACGGCGTCGCCTGCGCCGGCGCTTGCGCCGTCCGATAGTGGGTTTGTTGGCGCGCGGACAGCGTCACGGCGTCAGCGGCCGCCGCTACGCGCACCTGCCCGTCGGTTACGCGCACGGTGGCCGTCTCGTCCAGCGCCGTCACCGCGAAGGCCGCCGCCGCCGCGCTGTCGATCACGCCGCCCAGCGCCATGACTTCGAAGGGCGATGCGGCGCTTACCGCCGTCTGGAACAAGGCTTCTCCATGCAGCAGCCGCACCCGCCGCCGCTCGGCGGAAAAATCCAGCGCAATGGCGCTGTCGGTGTTGAGCAGCGCGTCGGAACCATCCGGCAGCCGGATGCGGGCCTGTTGACCGGCGGCCGTGGAAAAGTCTTGCTGCGACCACTGCCACAGCGAAGGCGTCGCCGCCATGACGACCGCCGCCGCCGCGCTTCCCCACAAAAAACGACGCCTGCTCCACAGGGGGGCGGTCGGCGACGCCATACGATCGCCGTCGCCAATTTGGCTCAGCTGCTGCCAAAATGTCCGCTCGTGTTCAAAGGCGCGGCGATGCGCCGGCGACAGTTCGCGCCAGGCATAGAAACGCTGCAACTCTTCACGGCTTATCTGCCCGGAGCTTAAACGAACGATCCATGCGCGCGCCTCAGAGGCGATCTGGCGTTGCTGTGCTGCGTTGTGGTCGGAGTCATCCATGGAGTCGGGCTGCGATTACTTTAGGGGCCAACGGAGAGACTGACGATCGTGGGGCCGCGGCGCATGGCCGGCATCAGTCATCGAATTGATCGCGCAATAAAGCCAGGCGGTCCAGCGCGCGACGGATGTGATAATAAACCGCTTCGTCGCTAATCCCAACTATTTTGGCGATCTGCCGATGGGGAATATGGTCGATGCGGTTCATCAGGAAAATACGTCGGGTTTTCTCCGGCAATTCATCCAGCGCCTGTTGCAGCACATCGATTTTTTCGCGGCCGATCAGCATGCGTTCCGGGGAAACGTTATCCAGCCTTTCTCCCAGCAATTCATTGACTTCCGCATTGATTTCAGCGCGTCGCCGCTCTTTACGGAGATGATCCAGCACGGCGTTATTGACGATCTGGGTAAGAAAGCCGTCAGGATTGCGGATCGCGCCGGGGGTCTCGATGCGCTCGATTTTCAGCCAGACGTTCTGCACCAGATCTTCGGCGGTGACCCGACAGCCGGTGCGCGCTTGCGCCAATGCTTGCAGACGCGGACGCATTCTGACGAAAAAGCTGTGGAGATTATCGAGCATCGCTTTGTTCATGGTTTCCCGGAGAGGCGTCGGCCCGTTGCGCCGGTTCAGGGCGTGATCCGGGCGACAACCGAAACTCTATTACCAATGATAATAATTATCATTGATAATAGAGTTCTCGCGTTATTACTGTCAATTGTCAATCAGATGCCCTGCCGTCACCCGCGGCGTTAAGACCCCGGAGAAAAGCGGCAGCGCGGATGGCGGTAAATAAAATGCCGAAAAAACAGGTCAATAAGATTAGACTTGCGCTATCGGAGCAGACAAGGTGGAGAGACACTCAATGAACACAGCATCTCAGCATCAGCCGTTGGCGCAGTTTATTCAGGCATTTCGCCGCGACCTGCATCAACACCCGGAATTATCCAATCAGGAATTTGAAACCACCGGTAAAATCAGGGCGGTATTGGAAAAAGAGGGGATCCGTATTCTGGAACTGCCGCTGAAAACCGGTTTGATCGCCGAAGTGGGCGGGCGGCAGGAGGGGCCGCTGGTGGTGATTCGATCGGATATTGACGCGCTGCCGATTGAAGAGGAGTCCGGGGTTGAATATACCTCCAGCCGCGCCGGCGTCATGCATGCCTGCGGACATGATTTCCACGCTTCCGCCGCGCTGGGGGCGGCCATTCTGCTGAAGAAGGTTGAAGCGGAGCTAAAAGGCGTCGTGCGTATTTTATTTCAGGCCGCCGAGGAAACGGGATTAGGCGCGCCGACGGTGATCGCCACCGGCGCGCTGGACAACGCAGCGGCGATATTCGGCATTCATAACGATCCGACGCTGCCGGTCGGGGTGGTGGGCGGCAAAGACGGCGCATTGACGGCGGGCGTAGACCGCTTTGAAATCAAGATTGCGGCGAAAGGCTGTCATGCGGCGAAACCGCACGAGGGCAACGATCCGATCGTGATTCTGGGGCAGCTCATCAGCGCCGTACAAACGATAATCAGCCGAACCGTCCCCTCGGATAATAACGCCGTGGTGTCCATCACCCAGGTTCACAGCGGCAGCACCTGGAACGTGATTCCCGATACCGCGTACGTGGAAGGCACCGTCAGAACGTTCAGTCAGGCGGCGCGGGAGCTGATTGAGCAGCGCTTGCGTCAGATCGTCGCGGGCATCGCCAGCACGTTTGGCGCCGACATCGAGTTTATCTGGCATGCCGGGCCGCCGTCGGTGGTCAATACGCCGGAGTGGGTCGAGTTTGCGCTGAGGGTGGCGGATGAGGAAGGTTTTGAAGCGCGGCGCGTCGAGGCCAGCCCGATCGGCGAGGATTTCGCGTTTTACCAGCAGAAGCTGCCCGGGACGTTTATGATGGTGGGCTCCGGCGGCCCGTATGCGCTGCATCATCCCAAATTCCGCGTGGACGACCGGGCGCTGTTCCCTACCGCGCATTATCTTTATCAGATGGCGAAGCAAAGTCTCGAACGGCTGACGGCCGATTGAGTTGATAAGCCATACCGCTTGCCGGCCAATTTTTATCATCGCTATGCCGGCGTGAAAACACCGGCAATGCCGCTTGCGCCGATGGGGCATCGGCATTGCCGCGCCGTCTGGCCCGCCGGAAAGAGACCGGCCGTCGTTAATGGCTCAGTATCTGCTCCAGAAACTGTTGCGTGCGCGGGTGTTTCGGCTGATTGAAAAAGGTTTGCGGCGGCGCGGATTCTATGACGCCGCCGTCGGCCATCAGGATCACGTTATCCGCCACCGTTTTGGCGAACCCCATTTCATGGGTGACGACGATCATGGTCATCCCCGTGTCCGCCAGATCGAGCATCACGTCCAGCACTTCTTTAATCATTTCCGGATCCAGCGCCGAGGTCGGCTCGTCAAACAGCATGATTTCCGGCTGCATGCAGAGCGCGCGCGCAATCGCCACGCGCTGCTGCTGTCCGCCCGATAGCTGAAGCGGGAACTTGTGCGCCTGATTGGCGATATGCACCTTTTCCAGATAGTGCATCGCCAGTTCGATGGCCTGCCGCTTTTTCATCTGTCTGACCAACGTCGGGCCGAGGATCAGGTTATCCAGTACGCTCAAATGCGGAAACAGATTGAACTGCTGGAACAGCATGCCGATGCTCAGTCGGATCCGGCTGATGTTTTTGATGTTGTCGTTCATCTCGATGCCGTTGACCAGAATCTGTCCCTGATGATGCTCTTCCAGCCGGTTAATGCAGCGGATCAGCGTGGATTTTCCCGAGCCGGACGGGCCGCAGATCACCACGCGCTCTCCTTTCGCCACGTTCAGCGAGACGTTGTTCAGCGCCTGAAACTCGCCATACCATTTGCTGACCGATTTGATCTCGATAACCGGTTGCGGGGAAAGTGTACTACTCATGACAAGGCTCCGTGATTAAGCGTTTCAGGATTACGGCTGGCGTCGATACGTTTTTCCACCCACAGGGCATAGCGGGAAAGCGAAAAACCGAACAACAGATAGATGAACGAGATAAACAGGTACGTTTCAATGTAATAACGGCGCCAGAGCGGGTCTTGCATCACCGAACTGGTGGCGGTCAGGATATCGAACAGGCCGATGATAATGACGAAAGAGGTGTTCTTCATGGCGGCGATAATGTGGTTGGTCATCGCCGGCAGACAGATGCGCAACGCCTGCGGCAGAATGATTTTCGTGGTGGTGTGCCAGTAATTCAGGTTGAGCGCGGCGGCGGCCTCATACTGGCCGCGCGGCACCGATTGCAGGCCGCCGCGAATCACCTCCGCCTGATAGCAGGCGAAGAACAGCGCGATGCCGATAATGATGCGCAGCAGTTTGTTGACTTCCATGCCGGCGGGCAGAAACAGCGGGAAGATATTGACGGCCACAAACAGGATGGTAATCAACGGCACGCCGCGCAGGCTTTCGATAAATATCACCGACAGGCTGCGCAAAAAAGGCAACGGCGAACGACGGCCAAGCGCCAGCAGCACGGAAAACGGCATCCCGATCACCACCGTACCGCTAAACAGCAGGATGGTCAGCGGCAGACCGCCCCATTCGGATGAGGGGACGGGCGGCAACCCCAGAATGCCCCCGCTCATGAGGATCGTCATGACGGCGACGGACAAAATCCACAGCGGCAGCAGAATGCGCGAATGCCAGAAACGCGGCATCAGCGACAGGCTCAGCGTCAGGAACCAGATCGCCATGGCGACGATCGGCCGCCAGTGCTGTTCGTAAGGATAGAGCCCGAACAGGATGGGCCGATGTTTCTCGACGATCACCGCCCAGCAGGCGCCCGCGGCCTCCCGGCAGATTTGCGGATCGCGGGTATGCCAGACGGCGTCGATAATTCCCCAGCGCAGCGCCTTATCGCCGACGTACGCCAATAGCGCCGCCAGCAGCAGGGTCAGCAGCGTTTGCGGCAGGCTGCTGAACAGGTTGTTGCGCAGCCAGCGGCAGGAAGTCAGCAGCCGGGGATGCGCGCCAGCGAGTGAAAAAAGAGATGACATGGCGCTCTCCTCAGCGTTCTTTGATGGCGACGGTGCGGTTAAAAATATTCATCAGCAGCGACGTGACGCAGCTGATCGTCAGGTAAACCACCATCATGATGGCGATGACTTCCAGCGCCTGGCCGCTCTGATTCATCAGGGTATTGCTGATATTGGCCAGTTCCGGGTAACCCACCACCACGGCGATGGAACTGTTTTTGGACAGGCTGACGAACTGGCTGGTCAGCGGCGGGACAATCACCCGCATCGCCTGCGGAATAATGATGTGGCGCATCATCTGCCAGGGGGATAACGACAGCGCGCGCGCGGCTTCCAGCTGTCCCTTCGGGATTGACTGAATGCCGGCCCGGACGATTTCGGCGATAAAGGCGGAGGAATAGAGCGCGATGCCCAACAGCAGCGAGGTAAATTCCGGGCTGATGGTAAAGCCGCCGCGGAAGTTGAATCCGTTCAGTTCCGGCCGGTTAAGCTGATGGGGGCTGCCGGACAGCCACCAGGCCAGCAGCGGCAGGCCGATGATCAGCGCCAGCGCGCTACGTCCGACCGGCAACACGCGGACATGGCGTTCGCGCAGACGGCGCGCCGCCAGCTTCAGTCCGATGCTGATAACCAGCGCCGCCAGCAGCGCGATGGCGCACCATAGCCAGCCGATGTGCTGAGCCGGTACGGCGACGGAGAGGCCGCGATTGGTCAGAAACCCCATGCCGCCGAGTTCGATGGCGGCGCGCGGGCCGGGCAGATTACGGATCACCACCGACCAGAAAATCACCTGCAAGATCACCGGGATATTGCGCATCAACTCAACGTAGACGCCCGCCACGCGGGCCAGCAGCCAGTTTTTCGATACTCTGGCGATGCCGACGGAAAAGCCCAGCACGGTGGCCAGGAGTATGCCCCAAAACGACACATACAGCGTATTAAGCAGTCCGACCAGCAGCGCCCGGGCGTAGCTGTCGCGGGCGCTGTAATCAATCAATTTCTCGCCGATTGAAAATTGGGCGGTATGGTGCAGGAAACCGAAACCGGTCGCGATATTCTGCGAGCGCAAATTATCCACCACGTTGGTATATAACCAGTGGCTGAATAAAATAATCAGCACGCCCAGTACGGCCTGATAAAACCATGCCCGAAATGATTTATTCCCCATGATGGCGAATATATTTTTATAGCTAAAAAACTTTTCCGCGGATAAAGGAAAAGTTGACGGCGTAATTATTTTTTTTGACGATTTTGTCATCAGCGTTTCTTTTATTTCAGGCAAAAAACGATCCTCGCGATTAGCGATTTTTTCAGCGGGCAACCCGCTTGCTATTATTCACGGCGTAATTGGAGGCCTGGCTTACGCCGTGTGGTATAGCCGTCATCTTTTCAGCGAATCGGTAAGCCGTACAGCAAGCCGCCTTTAGTCCAGAGATTGTTCAGATCGCGATCCAGCGGCGCGGGGGTATCCGGGCCGAAGTGGCGGTTATAGATGTCAGCGTAATTACCGACCTGCTTAACCAGATTATAGGCCCACTTATTGTCCAGCCCCAGTTTCTGGCCGTAATCGCCGGTCGCGCCGAGCAGCGCCTGTACGTCGGGATCGTTGTCGCTCAGCTTGCCGTCCACATTCTGCTGATTGATATCCATCTCTTCGGCGTTGAACGTGGCGTATACCACCCATTTAACGATGTCGTACCACTGATCGTCGCCTTGACGCACGGCCATCGCCAGCGGTTCTTTTGAATAGATGCCCGGTAAAATAATGTGGTCGTCGGCATTTTCCGCATCATGAATACGCACGCCCGGCAGCGCGACTTTGTCGCGGGCAATCACATCGCAACGGCCGGCCAGATAGGCGGCGACGTACTCTTTATTATTTTCGATCACCACCGGCGTGTAACGCAGTTTGCGCGAAGCGAAGATCTGCGCCACGTTCTGCTCGGTGCTGCTGCCCGGCGTAATGCACACCGTCGCGCCGTCCAGATCCTCGATGGTTTTCACGCCGGAATCCGCCCGCACCATAAAACCGGTGCCGGTGTAGAACGTCGGCGGCGCGAAATTCAGCCCCAGCGAGGTATCGCGGGATAACGAGGCCGTGATATTACGCGATAAGACGTCGACTTCTCCGGACTGAATCGCCGGGAAGCGCTGCGCGGTAGAGAGCGCGGAAAAACGGACTTTGCCGGCATCGCCGAAAATCGCGGCAGCCAGCGCGCGGCAGTAGTCGACATCCAGACCGGACCACTGTCCCTTACTGTCGATCGAGGAAAAACCGTGACGGGCAGGATGCACGCCGCAGATCAGCTCTCCTCTGGCCTTGATCTTTTTCAGCGTTTCGCCATTGCCGGTCGCGACGGTTTCCGCATGGGCCGGCAGTAGAGTATTCCCCAGAGTTAGCAGCATAACTGCGGCAAAAACGAGCGATTTTTTCAGCATGGAAAATCCTTGTAGCAGAGCTAATATCTATTAACTCGCTGTTATAATTGGCATTTATGTTAACGGTGTTCTTTTGTATACCAATGTTCGCAACACTGGGTCTGAATGGCAAATAGCAAATATCACTATAGAAAGAAAAATAATGGATATAGAAAATGAGGCTTGTGTCGGCGGTGGACTCGACGGCGAGTCTTTAAAGCATATACCCAATAGATTTCGAGTTGCAGGAAGGCAGCCAACGCACCAGCAACTTGAAAGATGACGGGTATAGTCTTGTTTTATTTTAGCGCGCGAGGCGTAAGCGGAATCCATTAATTTATTTTCTCGTGATTAATAAATAATATTTACTGTTGCGCTAAAAAATATAGTCATAGTTAAAAAATAACTTTGTTTTTCTTTTTTTATTCTTTATGCGAAATAAATTTTTTACTTAGTATTCGCAGTATGACTTTTAGCCGTTTTTCATTAAATGCCGTTATTATTTTTCTCCATTAATCGCCGATGACCAGGGTAAATATTTTATGTCTATCAAAAGAAGAACATTTATTCGCGGGGCGGCGGTACTGACCGCCGCCACATTATTACCGTTCGGACTTGGGCGAGCGCAGGCCGCTCAGCGCGACGGGACGCTGACGCTGGCGTTCAGCACCGAGCCGTCGTCGCTGGATCCGCATTGGCACACGGTGAGCGCGAACACCGCGCTGGCCACCCACCTGTTCGATCGGCTGGTTTATTCCGATGCGCAGCAAAATCCCCAGCCGGGGCTGGCCACGGCCTGGCGGGCGATCGACGATCTGACCTGGGAGTTCGACTTACGACCCGATGTTTACTTTCACAACGGCGATCCGTTTACCGCCGATGACGTCATTTTTACTTATCAGCGGGCGCAGAATGTGCCGGGCGCGCCATTCTCCATGCGCGCCTATCTGGGCGATAAAACGGTGGAGAAAATCAACGAGCGCCAGATCCGTATTCGCACCAAAGCGCCGAACCCGATCGTCCCCAACGAACTGAGCACCGTTTCGATCATTTCGCATCGCGTCGGCAACGGGGCGACCAGCGCCGATTACAACAGCGGCAAGGCGGCGATTGGCACCGGCGCCTATCGCCTGATCGAGTCGATCCCCGGCAACCGGATCGTGCTGGAACGCAATGAACGCTACTGGGGAGCGAAACCGGCCTGGAAACGGGTGATTATCCGGCCGATCCCGGCGCCCGGCGCGCGCGTCGCCGCGTTGCTGTCGGGCGATGTGGATGTGATCGATAACGTACCGCCGACCGATTTGGCGCGCCTGAGCAAAACCGCCGGCATCTCCCTGACCCGCAGCGTGACTAACCGGGCGATATTTCTGAGCCTCGATCAATCGCGTGCGGTATCGCCGTTTATCCGCGCCAAAGACGACAGCGAGATCCCCAATCCATTCCTCGATTTGCGCGTGCGCCAGGCGTTCGCCCTCGCCATTGATAAAGCGGCCATCGCCGCCCGGATTCTGGAAAATAACGGTCAGCCCGCCACCCAGCTGGTTCCGCCGGGCATTTTCGGTCACAGCCCCAACCTGCCGTTGACGCCGGCGGATGCGGTCAAAGCGAAGCAGTTGCTGACTGACGCCGGTTTCCCAAATGGTTTCAAAATAACGCTGCATGCGCCGAATGACCGTTTTATTCGCGATACGGCCGTGGTGCAGGCGGTGGCGCAAATGCTTACCCGCATCGGCATTGAGACCCAGGTCGACGCCATGCCTAGCAGCATTTTCTATAAACGGGTTTCCGGCGGCGGGGAAGGCAGCGAGTTCAGCTTTTTCCTGATCGGTTTTGGCGGCGGCACCGGCGAAGCCTCTCCGGCGCTGAAATCCGTGCTGCACAGTTATGATAAGGCGCGCGGTTTTGGCGCCACCAACCGTACGCGTTACAGCAACCCGCAGGTGGATAGCCTGCTGGAGCAAGGGCTGGTGACGCTGGACGACGAGCGCCGTCAGGCGCTGTTTGCCCAGGCGACGGATCTGGCGATCAACGACGTCGCCATTATTCCCCTTTATTACCCGATTAACGTTTGGGCGCTGCGCCAGCCGGTGAACTATCCCGGCCGGGCGGATGAAAGAACGCTGGCCACCGAGATGACGCTGTAAGGCAATGAAAAAATCGGCTACAGGCCGCGGCGTGGCTGCGTCGCGGCTTATTTGTTCCTGCTGTAACCACAAGGTCGCTTCATGTTAAACAAAGGTACGCGCTTCGCCGTGGATATCGGCGGCACCTTCACCGATATCGTGCTGGAGCAAGATAACGGCGCGGTAACGTCAGCCAAATATCTCACCACCCATCAGGCGCCGGAAGTGGCGGTGTTGAACGGTATGGCCGATCTGCTCCGTCAGACCGGCGTCCCGCCCCGTTCGGTCAGGCTGGTTATTCACGGCACCACGCTGGCCACCAACGCGCTGATCGAGCGTAAGGGCGCGCGGGTGGCGCTGGTGACGACCGCCGGCTTCCGCGATACGCTGGAAATCGCCCATGAGCACCGCTTTGAGGTGTCCGATTTGTATATGCGGCGTCCGCCCGCGCTGGTGCCGCGCCATTTACGCCTGGAAGCGCGGGAACGTCTGGCGGCGGACGGCAGCGTGCTGTTGCCGCTGGATGAGCAGTCGGTACGGGATCTGGCGCCGCAACTGGCGGCTCAGGATATCGAAGCGGTGGCGATCGGTTTCCTGCATAGCTATGCCAATGGCGAGCATGAGCGGCGGGCGGGCGAACTGTTGCGTCAGGCGCTGCCCCACCTGAAAATCACCTTGTCGCATCAGGTCTGCCCGGAAATCCGGGAGTACGAGCGCATTTCCACCGCCTGCGCCAATGCGTATGTGCAGCCGATTATGGATCGTTATCTGCATCGATTGGCGCAGGGGATTAGCCGTCTGGGCATCGGCGGCAAAGTGATGCTGATGATGTCCAGCGGCGGGCTGACCACGCTGGAACAGGCCTGCGCGTTTCCCGTCATGCTGGTGGAGTCCGGCCCGGCGGGCGGCGCCGTGCTGGCGGCGCATGTCGCGCGTCAGTTGGATATCGCGCAGGCCATCGCGTTTGATATGGGCGGAACCACGGCCAAACTGGTGCTGATCGATGACGGTCAGCCGCAGTATGGCCGCCAGTTGGAAGTCGCCAGAGCTTATCGTTTCCTGAAAGGCAGCGGGATGCCGTTGCGTATCCCGGTGATTGATATGGTGGAAATCGGCGCGGGCGGCGGTTCGCTGGGTTATCGCGACGCGCTGGATCAGGTCGCCGTCGGGCCGGAAAGCTGCGGTTCCGAACCAGGGCCGGCCAGCTACGGCCGCGGCGGTACGCGGCCGGCGGTCACGGATGCCGATCTGGTGCTGGGGAAAATCGATCCGACGCTGTTTGCCGGCGGAAAAATTGCGTTGGATAAATCACTGGCGATCGCGGCGCTGCGTCAGCACGTTTCCGCGGGCGCTGACGAGAACGGCGAGCTGGCCGCCATGGCGATGGTCGAGGTGGTGGATGAAAACATGGCGAATGCGGCCAGCGTACACGCCACCGACAACGGCGCGCAGCTGGAAGATCGCGCGATGATCGCCTTTGGTGGCGCGGCGCCGCTGCATGCGGCGCGTATCGCGCAGAAACTGGGGATCCGGCGAGTGGTGATCCCCAGCGGCGCGGGCGTGGGAGCGGCCCACGGTTTCCTGCTCGCGCCGGTATCCAGCGAAGTTGTGCGCACGCATCTGCTGGCTCTGGCCGCCTTCGATGCCGGCGTCATTAACCGGCTGTTCGCCGGGCTGCGCCATGAAGCGGAAGAGACGGTTTATCTGGCGCTGGCGGCGAATCAGACGGTAAGCGAAACGCGCGTGGTCTATATGCGTTATCGCGGTCAGGGACACGAAATCGCGGTGCCGCTGCCGGCGCGGGCGTTCCGCCCGGACGACCACCGGTTGTTGCGCCGGCGTTTTGAGGCGGAGTATATCCGCCACTTCGGGCGCATCATTCCGAACATGGAGATTGAATGTCTGACCTGGACGCTGCGTTTGGCCGAGGTCATGCCCGCGCCGTCGGCGCCGCGGGCCGATCTGCCGCCCGGTCAGGCGCCGGCGCCCGCCGGGCATCAGACGCTGATCGATCTGGCGCTGATGCGCCAGACGGCGGCGGCGGTGTACCACCGGCATACGCTGCAACCCGGCATGTCGATAAGCGGGCCGGCCATCATCGCCGAGGCGCAGACCAATACGCTGGTGCCGGTCGGCTTTCGGGCCGATATTCACCCGCTGCATCACATTCTTCTGACCCAGGAGGAAAAAGTATGACGACCGGGTCGATTCAACTGCAAATCATCTGGAGTCGGCTGATCGCCGCCGTGGAGGAACAGGCGCGCAGTCTGATCCGCGCCGGATTCAGCACCTCGACGCGTGAGGCGGGCGACGTCTCCGCCGGTATTTTCTCCCCGCAGGGCGATATGCTGGCTCAGGCGGTCACCGGTACGCCCGGACACATTAACTCGATGGCCCGTTCGGTTCGCCACTTCCTGACCGACTACCCGCTGGCGACGCTGGCGGAGGGCGATGTGCTGATTACCAATAACCCGTGGAAAGCCACCGGGCATTTATCCGATATCACCGTGGTGACGCCGGTATTCCGCCGGCAGCGGGTGGTCGCGCTGTTCGCCTGTACCACCCATGTGGTGGATATCGGCGGCAACGGGCCGTCGCCGGAGTCGAAACAGGTATATGGCGAGGGGCTGTTTATTCCGATCATGAAACTGGCGGAACAGGGCCGGGTGAACGACAGCCTGTTGCAGATTATTCGCGCCAATGTGCGCGAGCCGGTGCAGGTGGAAGGCGATGTGTTCGCGCTGATGGCCTGTAATGATATCGGCGCCCGGCGCCTGCATAAAATCATGGATGAGTACCGGCTGGCGGATATCGATGCCGTCGGCGCGGAGATTCTGGCGCATAGCCGGCAGGCGATGATGGCGGCGATCCAGGCTCTGCCGCGCGGGTCGTGGCGTAACGAAATGCGCATCGACGGTTATGAAAAGCCGGTCGATCTGGTCGCCACGGTGACGGTGGATGAGCGTGGCGTTCATATTGATATGGCCGGTACGTCAGGCCCGTCGGCGTACGGCATCAACTGTCCGCTCTGCTATACCGAGGCTTATGCCGCATTTGGCGTGAAGAGTCTGATCGCCCCTGCGCTGCCGAACAATGCCGCCACCCTGAGTTGCATTACCCTGACCGCGCCGGAAGATTGCATCGCCAATGCGGCTTTTCCCCGCCCGGTGGTGGCGCGTTCGCTGATAGGCATGTTTCTGCCCGATCTGATTTTCGGCTGCTTTCGGCAGGCGTTGCAGGATCGCGCGCCGGCGGAAAGCACCGGCAGCCTGTGGAACGTGCGGCTGGCGGCGGCGGCCAGCGAACATCATCCGGCGTTTATGGTCACCAGTTTCCACAGCGGCGGCGCCGGCGCGCGTCCGACGCTGGACGGGCTGTCGGCTACGCCATTCCCGTCCGGCGTACGTAACGTGCCGGTTGAGATCACCGAGGCGATGACATCCATTGTGGTATGGGAAAAATCGCTGCGGCAGGACTCCGGCGGCGCGGGACGGTTTCGCGGCGGACTGGGGCAAACCATGGTGATCGGCAATCGCTACCCGGTTCCGCTGACGCTGTATGCCCGCTTCGATCGGGTCAACCACCCGGCCAGAGGCTATGCCGGCGGTGAAAACGGCATGCCGGGGCGGGTCGCGTTGACATCGGGAAGCGCGCTGAAGGCGAAGGGGATGCAGCCGATACCGGCCGGCGAGCGGGTGGCGATAGATATGCCCGGCGGCGGCGGGTACGGCGATCCGGCCGCGCGCGATCCGCAACAGGTGGCGCAGGACGTGCTGGCAGGCTATATCAGCCTTGCCGCGGCCGGTCAGGTCTACCGGGTGGCGCTGGATGAACGTCTCCAGGTGGATGAAGCGGCTACGCAACGGCTGCGCGCGCCGCGGGGTTAATCCCGTTTCGCGACGGGTTATCGCCAGCCGTTAATGCCCTGCCAGAGCAGTTGCGAACAAAGGATAATCATCGTCAGGCGAAACGCCGTGCGAAACAGTTTTTCCGGCAGGTTATCCAGCAGTCGGGCGCCGAGCCAGGTGCCCAGCACGCCGCTGGCGATCATGGCGATCAGCATCGGCAGCCAACTGGCGTAGGCAAATCCCATCAGGCCGAAGGCGAGGATCTTCAGGCCGTGTTGCAGCACCATACAGGCGGCATGGGTGGCGATCAGCGGCTGTTTGCTCAGGCCTTGCGAACTGATCAGACCGGCAACCAGCGGCCCGGTGGCGCCGACGATCATGGTGCCGATGCTGGCCGCCGCCCCGCCAAGAATAAAGAACAGTCGGTTGGTCTTTTTGGCCGGCGAGCGCGGATGAAATACCGACCACAGGATAAACAGCGCCAGGGCGATTTTAGCGATATGGTCCGGTATCCATGCCGCGACCGGCGCGCCGAGCGCGATGCCCGCCGCGCTGCCGATGAAAAACCACAGCACCAGCGGCCATGCGATATACAGACGCTGAATCAGCGTTCGGCTCAGATTCGAACCGAGTTGTACGA
Organism: Brenneria sp. g21c3; assembly: GCF_040240345.1. Classification (NCBI taxonomy): domain Bacteria; kingdom Pseudomonadati; phylum Pseudomonadota; class Gammaproteobacteria; order Enterobacterales; family Pectobacteriaceae; genus Brenneria; species Brenneria sp. g21c3. The sequence continues at coordinate 59,528 of NZ_JBEIAB010000023.1, forward strand.
TGCCGTGTACCGGCAGCAGGCTGCCGATCGGCATCCCCAACCCCATGATCGCCAGCAGCGTCACGCCGCCGCCCAGTCCCAGCGCGGCGGTTAATGCCGAGGTGAGAAAACTGCAAAATATCAGTATACCGGCAAACAGCGGCGAGATTTCCGCCGGGATCAGGTTGAGCATAATAGATAATCTCGTGATAAAGCGATAAGCGGCGCCGCCCGCTACCGAGGCGGTTCGTCAGGGGACGGCGGCGTCATGGCCGGTCAGTCCGGCATGATGATATTAGCGAAACTGATCTTGCAGCAGACGGCGATACCAGGCCTGGGCCGCCGCGCGCGGCATCGCCTGGCTGGCGCAATCGATAAATTTCCGCTCAATCAGGCCGTCCGGCAACGGATTGTCCGCGCTTGAGCCTTTGGCGCCGGCGACGCGAAGGCTAAATTGATGGCCATCCCGATCGGTCAGCGCGACATGCGCGGCGTGGGCGTTATCCTCATCGTGGCAGGTCAGCTCGACTTTTTCCATCAGGGCGTTGGTGGCCGGGTCGTTAAACGCCGCGTCGTCGATAAAGTCATCCAGCGTCAGCTGGCCGGTGATCCAGGCGCGGGCGACACAGTAATGCAGGCTGAATTTTCCGGCCAGCGGGGTTTCCGGATGCGGCGTATTGATGTGCGGGAAACGCAGCGGGTGTACGGCGACCTGAATCCGCGCGATCCGATCGGCGGGCAGGGCGGTCTGCTCGCGCAAAGCCAGCAGGGCGTCCAGCGGCGATAAGATCGCATAGCAGCAGGGGAAATACTTAAAGTTGTTGCCTTTAACCTTATCGAGGATATGCGGCGGCGCATCCCAGCTTTCGGTGATCGGGGCGACGTCATAGTTTTCCGGCCCGAGGTTGTACACATTGAAATAACCGTGATGATGCTCAAAGGCCGTCAAGCCGGCGCTGTATTCCTGCCGGGCCAGCAGCACCGCCATCAGCGCGCTGCGGTTGGCGTGGCCGACCGCCAGGGATTTGGTCTGACTGCCGAAGTTGGACTTGATGCCGGAAGCCAGCGACGCGGCAATCGACAGCGCGACGGCGGTCTGTTCTTCGCTGAGATCGAGCAGGACGGCGCTGGCGGCGACGGCGGCAAAGATGCCGACCGAGGTGGTCGGGTGCCAGCCGTGGCTGTATTGAAACGTGCTGAGCGTTTTCCCCATGCGCGCGGCGGCTTCGTAACCGGCCAGATAGGCGCGCAGGATCGCCTCGCCGTCGGATTGGCGTTCATCCGCCAGCGCCAACAATGCCGGCAGCACCGCCGCCGAGATATGGCCGCGCAGCAAGGAGTTGGAATCGTCAAAATCCAGTAAATGGGCGGAAGTGCCGTTCAGCAGGGCGGCATCCAGCGCGTTGAGATGCAGTTCCGTGCCGAACACCCGGCTTTTGCCCGGCGCCGCCGAAGGGACGACAACGGCGCGGAGTTTTTTCGCGCCATCCTGAATCCCGCCCGCCAGCGTTACGCCAAGCGTATCAATAATGGCGGTTCTGGCGTGCGCCAGAGCGTCGGCGGGAAAATCCCGGCGGGAAAACGCCAGAAGATTGTGGGCAAACTGACGGGCAATGGTCATGAAACGGATTTCCTGTGCAAATAGGTAGAAAGGCCCGGCCATCATGCGCTGACCGGGGCTGTGTTTAAGGACGACGGAGGTCGAAGGCCGCAACATCGTCAAGGCCGGGGCGTTAAGGCCGTTAGCGCGATGCGCGTCCGGCTAAGATTTCTGCGATAACGGACAGCGAACCCGGCTGTTCGAAATTAACCGCCGCCTGATACAGTCTGTCGCTATCGGCGGCGCCGAGCGCCGGCGCGGTCAGCGTATCGAACTTGGCGCGCAGCTCCTCGTCGGAGAGCGGATTTTCCGCATGGCCGCGATAGACCCGTGTTTCACCATGCAGCCGTTCGCCGTCTTCCAGCCAGACGTCGATAAAAGCCGAGCTGGCGGATTGGCCGTCGACGGCCTCTACGTCCAACAGCGGCAGCAATTGGCGGGGATGCGGATCGTCGACGGTCTGCTGGGTGAAATCGGTATCGGTCAGTTGATAGCCGCTCAGCGCAAGGGCAATGCAGTGCGGAATGCTGAATTTGCTTTCCAGCGGCGTTTTCGGATCGGCGATACCGGCGTTGACCAGGCCCATCGGATGCACTTTGGCGTGGATGCGCCGGATTTTGCGGCCGTTAAGACGCGGGTAGAGACCGCGCGCCGCTTCTATCGAGGCGTGCGTCCCGCGGCAACTGGCGTAAAGTTTGTAGCCGTTGCCGAGCAACTCCCAACTGTCGCCAAAATCCAGCGGCGGAATTTCCGCGCTGCCGTCTTGAATGAAGATTTTCACCCAGCCGTCGGTTTCATAAAAATGGTGCGCGGCGCTGAAGCCTTCGGCGGCCAGCTCGGCGGCCATAATGCCGTCCATCGCCGCTTTACCGGCGTGAAACGGTTTCCCGTGCGTGCCGGAGGATTTCTGTAGCCCGCCCATCATGGTGGCCGCCGCGCCGAGCGCATTGGCGATTTGTTGCGGATCCAGCCGCAGGATCGAAGCGGCGACCGCGGCGGCGCCCGCCCGGCCGACGACGGATGTCGGATGAAAGCCGCGCCGTTGCAGATTGCGCCCGACGCCGGGAACCCAGCCGCCCCCCAGTTTGGCCATCACTTCAAAGCCGGTGATAAAGGCGATTAGCGTCGCCCGTTCGTCGGCATGATAAGCCTGCGCCATCGCCAGCGCGGCGGACCAGCAGGGGCCGCTCGGGTGTCCGGCGCCGGCCGGATGGGTATCATCATAATCGGCGGCATGCGACATGGTGCCGTTGACCAGCGCGGCCAGCGCCGGCGCGGTTTTGGCGCCGAGAAAGATCTGCGCGTCGCCCTGCGCGTTCCAGCGTTTGACGACCTGACGAACCGCCTGGACGGCGTCATCGTCGACCGCGCCCAACGCCACGCCCAGATAATCAATCAGCGCGCGTTTTGCTTCGCGCAGCACGGCATCGGGAATCGGCATCCGGGAGGATTGACTAATAAACTGGCTTAATTGTTCGCCGCGCGAGGGGGCGGGAGGGGTGGTCATGACCATGACTCCTTAGGCGAAGATGCTATGACGCTGATGATAATGAGGGCCTCAATATCAGGTCGCGAACGTATTCTTCGCTGTTGCATTCAATTGTATACCGTAGTGGCTAGGCAGAATAGCAACAGAGTTCGTCGGCACAAAGATGCTTTTTAGCTAAGTTAAGAACAAAATAAGCAATGCCAGATATTGCCAATAGCGCTGCGTCGGGCAAACTTGAAATGTTTTCAATATCATTCATGTTCCCTATGTCAGGGAACGGATTGCGCATGTTTATAATGATGTTTTTCGGCTCACGCAGCCCGTGTGCCTGCCTAATGGTTAATTCACCGATTGATGGACTATGAATCTAAAACTGACTGACCGAGAAACGGCCCTGTCGCCGTTTGATACCCTGATCGCCGCGATTGAACGAGGCGAGCTGTTGCCGGGCGAGCGTTTACAGGAAGCCCGGCTGGCGAAACAGTTCGGCCTGAGCCGCACGCCGATTCGCGAAGCGCTGCACCGGTTGGAAACCCTGGGGCTGGTCGAACCCGGCCCGCAGCGCGGTCTGATGATTGCCCAGATCAGCTATGAGCGGCTGCGTCAGCTATTTGCCGTGCGCGAGGGGTTGGAGCGGCTGGCGATTGATCTTGCGGTGAGCTCGGCGTCGGAAGAAGAGATCGGTCTGTTGCAGGAAATGGTGAATACCGAACGGCAGATCGACGACAGTCGACGGCTGCACGACCATAACCGATTGTTTCATCGCCAGATTTACCGCGCTACCCACAATCCCTATCTGAATGAGATGCTGGATAATTTGCGTATTCATCTCTCTTTGCTGCGCGGTACGACCTACGAGCTGCCCGAACGGGTTGAAGAGGCGAAAAAAGAGCACCAGATGATTGTCGATGCGCTGGCGCGGCGCGATCGCGAAGCGGCGCAGGAAGTCGCCTGCCAGCATATCCGCAATGGTTATCGCGCGCGTCTGGGCATCCTGAGCCAGCGGGATTTCTGAGGCGTCCCGGCCTGACGCTCGTCGGGTGCGCAGGCAACATGAGCGCCTGGCTTGTCACGCGCTGTTCTCTTAAGCAGAAAACACGCATAGGTTATCCGATTTTTATATTTGTCGCGCCGGTATGCCATCAATAGAATCGCCCTGTTGATGGTATACAAATGTATTACTTCCCGAACGCTAAAGCGGCAACTTTTCTTCTGATTATTTTCATAGAGTTATGATGTCTTTTCGGCGGACGCTAGCGCATTGATATTTCTGTTTCATGATTGACTGGCGGTGTTGTCCAGTCAAACGGAGCCGTGCAAAAAAATGCTTAACTCAGTGCTGCGACGTGTTTTTCAGGCGATGATGGTCGTGCTGGCGATGACCATCATCGTTTTTGTCGCGTTGCATGTGATTGGCAATCCGGTGGACATTCTGTTGCCGGCCGATGCCGACCAACACGATCGTCAGCGGCTTATCAGCGAGCTGGGGCTGGATCAACCGCTGTTCCGGCAATATCTGCTGTTTTTACGAGGCGTGCTGCACGGCGACGCCGGTACCAGCTATGTCTTCAACTTGCCTGCTTTGCAGGTTATCTGGCAGCGTCTGCCCGCCACGCTTGAGCTGGCGGTGTGCGCGATGCTGCTGGCGGTGCTGATCGCCATTCCTCTTGGACTGTATGCCGGCTTAAAGCCCGACGCCTGGCTGGCGAAGGTCATTATGGCCGGCAGTATTCTGGGTTTTTCGCTGCCGACCTTCTGGGTCGGGCTGATGCTGATTATGCTGTTTTCGGTCTGGCTGGGCTGGCTGCCCAGCGGCGGTCAGGGAGAAACCGTGCAACTGTTCGGCGCATCCTGGTCGTTCCTGACGTTGGACGGCCTCCAGCATCTGCTGATGCCGGCGCTGAATCTGGCGCTGTTTAAAACGGCCCTGCTGCTGCGCCTGACGCGCGCCGGCGTGCAGGAGGTGCTGCCGCAGGATTATATCCGCCTGGCGCACGCGAAGGGGTTGCCTTACCGTCGCATCATTGCGGTTCATGTGCTGAAAAACATCCTTATTCCGCTGGTGATGGTGATCGGCATGGAGTTCGGTTCGGTGATTGCCTTTTCAGTGGTCACCGAAACGATTTTCGCCTGGCCGGGCATGGGGAAATTGATCATCGACAGCATCAACGTGCTCGATCGTCCGGTAATTGTGGCGTATCTGATGATTATTGTGCTGCTGTTTGTGGGGATTAACCTGGTGGTCGATATTATTTATACCCTGCTCGATCCGCGGGTACGGCTGAACGGGCAGGGCAAATCCTGATGGCTGACGTAGCGCGGGAGCAGCCAACCGCCAAATCGGCGCGACGCGGCTGGCGTCAGTTCTGGCGGTTGTATTCGTCTTCTTCGCTGGCGATGGCGGGGCTGGCGTTGCTGCTGTCGCTGGTGCTTCTTGCGTTGCTGGCGCCGTGGCTGGCGCCGCAGAACCCTTATGATTTGATGCAGCTCGATATCATGAACGGACAACTGCCGCCCGGCAGCGTGACGTCGGACGGTTTTTCCTTCTGGCTGGGGTCGGACGATCAGGGACGCGATATGCTATCGGCTATTTTGTACGGCCTGCGTATTTCGCTTGGCGTCGGCGTGCTGTCCGCGCTGATCGCCGCATTGCTGGGGGGCGCGCTGGGCCTGCTGGCCGCCTATGTCCGCGGCCGCACGGAAAGCCTCATCATGCGGTTGGTGGATCTGCAACTCTCTTTTCCCGCTATTCTGGTGGCGCTGATTCTGCTGGCTTTTTTGGGCAAGAGCGTCGTTAACGTCATCCTGGCGCTGGTGATCGTCGAATGGGCGACCTATGCGCGCGCCGCCCATAGCGCGGCGCTGGCGGAAAGCCGTAAAGAGTACATTGACGCGGCGGCCTGCCTCGGGATCCCGTTTACCCGCATTCTGTTTCGCCATCTGCTGCCGAACTGCCTGCCGCCGCTGATCGTGATTGCGACGGTGCAAATTGCGCGCGCCATTGCGCTGGAAGCCACATTGTCGTTCCTTGGCCTGGGCGTGCCGATTACCGAACCCAGCCTGGGGCTGCTTATCGCCAGCGGCTACCAATATATGTTGGCCGGTCAGTACTGGATCTGTTTTTATCCGGGCATTGCGCTGCTGGTTGTGATTATCGCCATTAATCTCGTCGGCGACCGGTTCCGCGATGTATTCAATCCCCGCCGTCGCTGACGAGATTGCGTCAACGGTTATGAGGTCGTGTATGCAGCCCGTATTATCAGTCAGTAACCTGGAAGTCGATTTTCGTAAAGACGATCAGTGGTTGCCTATTGTGCGCCAGGTGTCCTTTGACATCGGCGCTCAGGAAACGGTGGCGGTGGTGGGGGAGTCAGGATCGGGGAAGAGCGTTACCGCGCTGGCGGTGATGCGCTTGCTGCCGGCCGACAGAGTGCGCATTCGCGGCGGTATTCATCTTGGGGAGCGTTCGCTGCTGTCGCTGGACGAGGAGCGCATGCGGCGGATTCGCGGTCGCGATATGGCGATGGTCTTCCAGGAACCCTGTCTGAATCCGGTTTTTACCATCGGTTTCCAACTGGCGGAGGCGCTGCGGTTACGTCGCCCTTTATCGCGGCGGGAAGCGCGACGAGAAGCGATCCGGCTGCTGAAAAAGGTGCGTATTCCGGCGGCGGAGAATCGCTATGATGACTATCCCCATCAGCTTTCCGGCGGGATGCGTCAGCGGGTGATGATTGCGCTGGCGCTGGCCGGACAGCCGAAGCTATTGATCGCCGATGAGCCGACCACCGCGCTGGACGTCACCATTCAGGCGCAAATTCTGGCGCTGCTGAAAACCCTGCAACGGGAAGAGGGCATGGCCGTGCTGTTTATCACGCATGACATGGGCGTCGTGGCCGAAATCGCCGATCGTACTTTGGTCATGCAATCAGGCCGCAGCGTTGAATTCAATCAGACCGCACGGTTATTCGCCGCCCCGGCGCATCCTTACACTCAGGCGCTGCTGGCCGCCGTTCCCTTGCCGGGACAGATGGACGGCGTCGCGCATCCGCTGCGTTATCCTGATGCGCTCGGGGAAAGCGGGCCTGCGGGCGATGTCGCGCCGGCCCGCTCCACGGTGGATATGAGTCGGCCGCCGCTGCTGGAAGTGCAAAACCTGACGACGCGCTTTGATATCCGGCGCGGTCTTTTCTCCCGTCTGGTGGGGCGGGTGCATGCCGTGGAACAGGTCTCGTTCCAGCTCTATGCCGGCGAAACGCTGTCGCTGGTGGGTGAGTCCGGGTGCGGGAAGTCGACGATCGCCCGTACCTTGATGGGTCTGACGCCGCCGACGGGCGGTACCATCGTGGTGCAGGGGCGTCCGGTGGTCTCCGGCGAGAGTAAGCGACTGGCGGAGTTGCGCAAATCGGTACAGATGGTTTTTCAGGATCCCTATGCCAGCCTGAATAGCCGCATGACCGTTGGCGAGTCGATTGCCGAACCTTTTCTTGCTCATCGCCTGGGCGACCGGCGTCAGGCTTTGGCGCGGGTGGACGAACTGCTGACGCTGGTGGGGCTGAGCGCGGAGATGGCTGGTCGTTACCCGCATGAGTTTTCGGGCGGACAGCGGCAGAGAATCTGTATCGCGCGCGCGCTGATTCTGCAACCGGCGCTGCTGATTGCCGATGAATCGGTTTCGGCGCTGGATGTATCGGTGAAGGCGCAAATTATTAACCTGCTGCTCGACTTGCAGGCCAGGCTAGGGCTGGCTTATCTGTTTATTTCGCATGACATGGCCGTGGTCGAACGCTTTAGCCACCGGGTGGCGGTGATGTATCGCGGGCAAATCGTTGAAACCGGGCCGCGTGAGGCGATCTTTAACCAGCCCCGCCATCCTTATACCCGCCGGCTGATGGCGGCGGTGCCGATCCCCGATCCCAGCCGACGCCAGTTAATTAGAGAGATCGATAATACCGAGATCCTCAGCCCGATTTTTCCGCCTGATATCACTGTGCCGCCCGTGCGCTATGATGAAGTCGCGCCAGGGCATCTGGTTCAGCAGGGATACTGAAGCGTTGCGGTTCGACGACGGCGATGCCGCGGCATGTCTCCATGTGGAGACATTTAACGGATTGATTTGAAATGGGTAAATGGAATGCGGGGGAATTCGTCTCTTAACGGCGACGTTTTTAGCTCTGGCCGCGTTTTTTGGATTTCCGTGTTCTGACCGGGAATGTGCGCCGGATAATTATATAATAAAAATAGCTTTTATTATCATAATGTTATGTTTTATATGCGGATTAGTGAAAATATAATGAGGCGCGTTGGCATAACTTGTGCTTAAATTTACGCGTAGATGCTCATTCCACCTTCTATGTTTGCTTCGGCTTCATAATCCTGGGAATGACGCAGAGCCAATTTGCGGCGCCTATCGTCCAATTCCAGATGAGGATGTGATGTCTCCATCGGACTTTCCGGACATAACGTTGAGTGAGGCGCCATACCGTTGTCTTACAGACCTGATTTTTTTCAACGCTTACCGTTGCCGGTAAGCGTTTTTTTTTGTGCGCCCGGCATGGGCGCACTCCTGCGGGTGTAGTATCGCCATCTTGTTTACCCCGGAAACTGCACAATGCCGCCGTCGTCGCGCTCCAGCAGCGTCCAGTGGATAACCCTTTTCTGCGTCGCGCTGTCCTGCCACTGCGGCAAAATATCGCCTTGGGCGAAGTGTTGCCGTTCAATACGCCCGGCCTGATAGGTGCTCCAGACTCCGCCGTACGGGCAGACCGTGCCGCTCTGCAACGTCAGATGGGTTTGCCGACCGGCCAGCAATGCCTGCTCCCGTTCCGGCCAGCGATACAGCTCGTCCGGGTGAGCGGCGGGGAAAAAACCCTGCGGCGGCACCGGAATAAACTCATTCTCCACCCGGCGGATCAGCGTCCAGGTGGCCGGCACGTTTTCAATTTGCTCCCAGTGATAATCCCGTTTCCCTTCCGGGCTGATATAGTCGCTTCGGGCCTTTCCCTGCGGGGCGACATGCGGCAGATAGCTGAAGGGATGAAAAAACTGCGCGCTGGCATACTCCACATCCGGCAGGTAAATCCCGGTCACCGTCACCGGGTCATTCGGCCCCAGCACCACGGACGTATCCAACCGGTAACGGGGGATCTGCGCGGGTAAATCCAACGGACCAAAAAATTGCTCACTGTATAGATAGGTTAAATTGCCTTCATCCCAGTTTGAACTGACGGTGCCATCCACCATCGTATCGTACATACTGCCCAGGCTGAACAGATCGGAATAGCGTTGCAGCGCCGGCGGGCTCATCCAGCGCTCCGGCCAGTAATCGGTCAGTCCTTTGTTATCACTATTAACCCCCCCGCCGGTAATATAGGCATTGGGGTCGTTATGCTGCCGTTCAATATAGCTGTCGGCTAACCCAGACAGCGTACCGTGAATATTAGGCAGCACCCGATTCTGCCAGATAATATCGATCTGCTCCCAGGCCGGACGGCGGCGGAGGTCGGCGGGCAGATTTTGCACAAACAGCTCTACCTGCTGCTCGCAGTGCTCGACAAAGGCGTTGTAGGCCTCCCAGCGCCGGCGGTAATAATCGACGCTGGTATAGCGCTCCAGTAAATAACACTCCTGCGGGTGTAATATCGCCATCTTGTTCTTACCCCGGAAACTGCACATTGCCGCCGTCGTCGCGCTCCAGCAGCGTCCAGTGGATAACCCTTTTCTGCGTCGCGCTGTCCTGCCACTGCGGCAAAATATCGCCTTGCGCGAAGTGTTGCCGTTCAATGCGCCCGGCCTGATAGGTGCTCCAGACTCCGCCGTACGGGCAGACCGTGCCGCTCAGCAACGTCAGATGGGTTTGCCGGCCGGCCAGCAGCGCCTGCTCCCGCTCCGGCCAGCGATACAGCTCGTCCGGGTGAGCGGCGGGGAAAAAACCCTGCGGCGGCACCGGAATAAACTCATTTTCCACCCGGCGGATCAGCGTCCAGGTGGCCGGCACGTTTTCAATTTGCTCCCAGTGATAATCCCGTTTCCCTTCCGGGCTGATATAGTCGCTTCGGGCCTTTCCCTGCGGGGCGACATGCGGCAGATAGCTGAAAGGATGAAAAAACTGCGCGCAGGCATATTCCACATCCGGCAGGTAAATCCCGGTCACCGTCACCGGGTCATTCGGTCCCAGCACCACGGACGTATCCAACCGGTAGCGGGGGATCTGCGCGGGTAAATCCAGCGGACCAAAAAATTGCTCACTGTATAGATAGGTTAAATTGCCTTCATCCCAGTTTGAACTGACGGTGCCATGCACCATCATATCAAGCATACTGCCCAGGCTGAACAGATCGGAATAGCGTTGCAGCGCCGGCGGGCTCATCCAGCGCTCCGGCCAGTAATCGGTCAGACCTTTGTTGTCGCTGTTGACCCCTCCCCCGGTAATATAGGCATTGGGGTCGTTATGCTGTAGCCGCACATAACTGCGATCCAGCCCGGATAAGGTGTCGCGAATATTAGGCAACACCCGGTTTTGCCAGATAATATCGATCTGCTCCCAGGCCGGTCGACGGCGGAGGTCGGCGGGCAGGTTTTGCATAAACAATTCCACCTGCTGTTCGCAGTGCTCGACAAAGGCGTTGTAGGCCTCCCAGCGCCGGCGGTAATAGTCGACGCTGGTATAGCGCTCCAGTAAATAACACTCCTGCGGGTGTAATATCGCCATTTTGTTTACTCCTTGTTGTCGCCGTACCAGTTGGTTTGTAGCTTTGGCACGCCGACAAAGCAGTTGCCTTCGTCATTCAGATCGCTGTAGCCCCAGCCGGTTTTCCGGCGCGGCCCCATCGCCTCCCGGCGTAAGTCTCCGGGAAAAATCAGCAACTGATTGCCGCCGCCCTCCAGTGAAACGGTTGCCTCCAGTACGCCATCGGCATTTTCTTTCTTGATTTCCTGGGTAGCCGCCGGCCCTTCCCACAGCTTGATGCGCTGGCCGGGCGGCACGGTATAGATGACATATTCGCCGTTCTCGTTCCAGTTTTTCCATACCGCGCATTTTTTACGCCACTCGGCCTTGCTTTGCAGCGCCAGAAAGTCCTTCTCCCGTAGCCAGTAGGCGCCGTTATCAAGGGAATCACTGGCCGGATCCAGCACCCGATACAATCGCTCGCCCGGTTCGGCGTAGGCGGCATTCATACTATGAAAAGTATTTTGTCTTCCTTTTAAAAAACTGTTTTCCAGGTCCGGCCATCCTTCGGCAATATGTCTTTTATGAACATCAGAAAGCTCCCTTACGCCTTTATACTTCGCAACCGCATTCACATCCGCCCAGTCGGGGCGTGTCACCAGCAGCAGCTCCGCCTCCTCGATCTCCCGCAGCTTACGCAGCTTATGCACATTCACTCCGCGATAGGTGTGATAGAGCGTATTGCCTTCGATATGCAGCCGCACCGCCAGCGCCTCCAGAAATTGATTGACCGGCGACAGCGCTTTGCCCAGCATGCCGTCCGCCTTGTCACGCACCGACGTCA